>DASWUV010000080.1:0-2334 GCA_036401495.1 Pseudonocardia sp.
CGGACGGTGCGGTGCAGGCGGGCTGGACCGAGCTCGCCGCCCTGCTCGACAACAGCTCCCCCGCCCGGCTCGCGGCGTTCACCAGGCGGCTGCTTGCGGACGAGGGCGTCACCTACCGGCCGCCCGGCGGCGAGGACGAGCAGCCGTGGGCGTTGGACCCCCTGCCGCTTCCGCTTCCCGGCCGCGCGTGGGCGGAGCTGGAGGCGGGCGTCGCGCAGCGGGCGCGGCTGCTGGACCGCCTCCTCGCCGACGTCTACGGGCCGCGGTCGACGTTGCGCAGCGGGGTGCTGCCCGTCGAGGTCGTGCTCGGCCACGCCGGCTACGTCCACGGCTGGGCGCGGCCCACTCCGCGGTCGCGCGAGCTGTTCCTGGCGGCCACCGACCTGGTGCGCACGCCGGAAGGCTGGCGGGTGCTCGGCGACCGCGTGCAGGCCCCGTCGGGGGCGGGCTACGCGCTGGCCAACCGGCGGATCGTCGCGCGCGTGCTGGCCGCCGTCCGCCGCGACACGCAGATCCAACGCCTCGGCCCGTTCTTCGACGCGATGCGCCGCGGCCTCGGACAGCTCGCCCCGGCCACCGACCGCGCCCGTGTGGTGCTGCTGACCCCCGGCCCGGCGAGCGAGACCGCGTTCGAGCAGGCGCTGCTGGCGTCGCGACTCGGGTTCCCGCTGGTGCTGGGCTCGGAGCTGACCGTGCGCGAGGGCAGGGTCTGGCACACCACCATGGGGGGCGCGGGAGGGCTGGAACCGGTGGACGTGATCCTGCGCAGGGTCGACGCGCGCTGGACGGACCCGCTGGACCTGCGCCAGGACTCCCACCTCGGCGTGCCGGGCCTGCTAGAGGCCGCCCGCCTGGGCACGGTGGCCGTCGTCAACGGGATCGGCAGCGGGGTCGCGGAGAACCCCGGCCTGCTGCCGTTCCTGCCCGCGCTGGCCCGGTCCCTGCTCGACGAACCGCTGATCCTGGCGGGCGCTCGCACGTGGTGGTGCGGGGACCCGGCGAGCCGCTCGCACGTGCTCGCGCACCTGCCCGAGCTGCTGGTCAAGCCGATCGCCCGCGGCGAAGGACGGTCCACCCTGGACGGGGCGACGCTCACCGCGGCCGAGCGCGCCGAGCTCGCCGCGCGCATCGAGGCCGAGCCGCACGCCTGGACAGGACAGGAACCCCAGCGGGTGAGCACCGCGCCGGTGATCGGCGCAGGCGGCGCACTCGACGCCCGGCCGCTGGTGCTGCGCACCTTCGCCGTGGCGGCCGACGGCGACTTCCAGGTGCTGGCGGGCGGGCTCGCCGAGGCGGGAGCGCGCGGCGACAAGGTCGCCAAGGACGTCTGGGTCAGCGGGCGCGGCGCACCGGCCGCCGCACCGGACGTGGCGCCGCCCGGCGCGGACACGGTCGACGGGCTGTCCCCGCGCGTGGCCGCGGACCTGTTCTGGCTGGGCCGCTACGCCGAGCGCGCCGAGAGCACGGCGCGACTGCTGCGGGCCGTCGCCGACCGCTTCGCCGACTTCCGCTCCTCGCCCGAACCCGCAGGCGGCGAGGCGCTCGGTGTCCTGTTGCGCGCCGCCACCGCCGTCACCGCGACCCCGACCGGCACCCCGCTGCACTCGTTGGTCGCCGATCGGCAGCTGCCCGGCACGCTCGCCTACGCCGTGCACCGCCTCACCGCGGCGGCGCAGGCCGTGCGCGAGCAGCTGTCCACCGACATGTGGCTCGTGCTGGGGCGGCTGGAGTCGGTGCTCGCCGAGGCGGCGTCGACCGGGCCGGACGGCGGCGACGTGTCCGGCACGCTGTCGCAGGTGCTGGAGGGGCTCCTCGCGGTCAGCGGCCTGGCCGCCGAGAGCCACGTGCGCGACGCGGGCTGGCATCTCAGCGACGCGGGCAGGCGGCTCGAACGGGCCCAGCACGTCGCCGCCCTCGTCGCCGCGACCCTGGACCGGCCGGGGCTCCCCGCCGCCGACGGACTCGTCCTCGAGTCGGTGCTGATCGCCGCGGAGAGCGTCATCACCTACCGCCGACGTCGGCGCGCAGGCCTCGACGCGGTGCTGGAACTGCTCATCACCGACCCCGACAACCCCCGCTCGATCTCCTACCAGGCCGACCGGTTGCGCCAGGACGTCGCGCAGGTCCCCGGGCCGGACGGCGGTGTGCTGAGCGCGCTCGTGGCGCTCGAGCGACGGTTGGCCGAACTGCGGCCCGCCGATCTCGCCACCATCGGCCCGGACGGGACGCGGGTGCGGCTGCGGCGCACGCTCACGGGGCTCAGCGCGGACCTCGCCCGGTTCGCCGACGTGTTGGAGGGCGCCCGGTTCGCCCCCGGCGTGCCCCCGCGCCCAC
>DASWUV010000081.1:0-35513 GCA_036401495.1 Pseudonocardia sp.
GCGACGCGCAGGGCGTTGGCCCCGATCGTCAGCGCCGGGTTGAGCGCGGCCGAGGACGGGAAGAACGAGGCGTCGACCAGCCAGAGGTTCTCGATGTCGTGGCTGCGGCAGTTCGCGTCGAGCACGCTGGTGGCGGGGTCGTGGCCCGCGACGGCCGTGCCGCACATGTGCGAGTTCGTCGCGATCCCCATCCGGTCGGTGAAGATCAACGGGTAGCCCGCCTTGCGCACGATCCGCGTCACCCGCCGCACGAGCTCGCGGTGCGGGGCGACGTTCTTCGGCTGCCAGTCGACGAAGATGCGGTCGTTGTCGACGCGCACCCGGTTGTCGAGCGAGGGCAGGTCCTCGGTCGTCAGGTAGATGTCGACGCTGCGGCGGGTCATGAAGTCGAGCGACCACATCGGCGCCCACGGCCGCGCAGGCTTGATCATCGGACCCTGCAGCTTGCCGAGCATCTGCAGGTTGCCCAGCGGGTACTTCGTCGACGCGCCCGCCTCGTAGAAGTCGTTCATGCCGAGCGTCTTCTGCCACTTCGTGTCGTTGACCCGCATCGGGTTCACGCCGACGAAGAAGGTGCTGTTGTGCACCATGTAGTTGCGCCCGAGCAGGTCGGAGGAGTTCCCGAGGCCGCGCGGGTGGTCCTTCGTGGCCGAGCGCAGCAGCAGCGCCGTGGAGTTCACGGCACCGCACGAGACGACGATCTTCTTCGCGTTGATCCGGATGATCCGGCCGCGGTGGCGGGCCTCGGCGGCGACCACCCGACGCCCGTCGGGGCTGGTCAGCAGTCGGGTCACCACGGTGTCGACCATCAGCTTCACCCCCGCCGCCACGGCGGGTCGCACCAGCTTGTTCTCCGCCTCGGCCTTCATGCCCGTGTCGTCGGGGCACCCGTCCGCGGTGGTGACGGCGGCCCGGTCGGCCTGGGTGACGACGTCCAGCGCGTTCGGCGTGTGGAACGGGTGCAGCCCCTGTTCGCGCATCGACGTCGCGAGCCGCTCGATGACGGGCTCGTGCTCAAGCCGCGGGAACGGGTAGGGCGCCGAGTGCTCGGGCTCGGTCGGGTCCTCCGTCCCGTCGCCGTGCACGTCGAGCAGGCGTTCGACCTGGCTGTAGTACGGCTCCAGGTCGTCGTAGGTGAACGGCCACGCCCGCGACGTGCCCTCCTGGTGGGCGACCTCGGTGAAGTCGCTGCGCCGGAACCGGGGCATCGACGCGCCGTAGAACTTGGTGTTGCCGCCCACCCAGTAGTAGACGCCGGGGCTGAACGGCTCGCCGGTCCGCCCGTCGTACCAGAAGCCCGCGTTCTTGTAGCGCCCCTTGATGTACATCTGCTCCGGCTGGTGGTTCTCCGGCTCGCGCGGCAGGAACCCGCCCCGCTCGACGACGAGGACGCGCGCGCCGGAGTCACGCAGCGCCCACGCCAGCGTGCCGCCTCCCATGCCGGAGCCGATGATCAGGATGTCGGTGTCGGCCTCGTCGGTGTCCTCGAGCGTGACGAGCCCGGCGGCCAGATCGGGTGTCGGCCCGCCCCCGCTGATCGTCGGCGCCGGGTTGCCGAGCGGGTTCCACGGGTCGGTCCTGTCCACTGTCATCCGAATCTCTTCCTGCTCAGTGCCGTGGCGGCCGGACCGGGTCGGCGGCTCAGTGCCGGTCGCGCGCTGCCCAGCTCATGCCTTGGGCGACCAGTCGGGTGACGTCCGGATCGGCCAGGTCCTCGGGGGTGTGCCCGATGGTCTCGTAGAACACCCGACCCGCGCCGAACGTCTTCACGTACGCGACGGGCATCCGGACGCCGTCGAGCCACGGCAGGTGCTCCCCGGAGAACTCGGTCTCCGCGAGGACGTGCACCGTCGGGTCGACGTGCATGTAGTACTGCTCGGAGGCGGCGGCGAAGTCCTTCAGCCCGGCGGTGACCTCGTGGTCGGGGTCGAGGATGGTCACCGGATACGGCACGGGCACGCCCTCGCCGCCGGGGTGCTCGATGAACGCGGCGCCCGTCACGAAGTGGTAGGGCAGGCTCGCGCGAAACGACGCGGTCATGCCGTGCCACCCGGCGACCCCGGTGCCGGTCGAGACGGCGTGCAGCAGGCTGCGCTCCTGCTTGTCGGTCATGTCCTCGGTGGTCAGGGCCTGGGTCCAGCCGAAGACGATGAGGTCGAAGCCGGTCAGGTCGTCCTCGAGCAGGAACGGGTCGGTGGTCGCGTGGACGTCGAAGCCGAGCTCTTCGGTCATCAACGACGTCGCCCACTCCGCGACCTCGTAGGGGCGGTGGCCGGGCCATCCGCCGTAGAGGAACAGCACGTTCGTCATCGCGCTCGTCCTTCCTCTTCTCCCGGTCCACCCGACGGTCTCCCGGTCCACCCGACGGCAGACACGACGACGGTACGGGGGCCCGGGGCCATCGGCGAGGACCACGGCGTGCAGCGCTCGACGTCTTCGTTGCACACCGTGGTGCGCGTGTCGTGACGACGGCCCGTCTGGCCAAGGTGGAGTGCGCAAACCCTTGGCGGACGCGCGAAGGGTCCGTAACCTGCGACGATGAGTGCGAGCCTGCGGCGATGAGCTCGCCGGACCGCGGGGGCGGCGAGGGTCGGGCCGGGCCACCGCTGCGCCCGGACACGCGCGGCCTGCTGACGGTCGAGGGCGCACTGCAGCTGGAGATCTTCCGCAGGGGCGGCGCGCGGGTGGTCGCCGGTGCGGGGTCGCTCGGGCGCGGCATCCGCTGGGTGCACAGCGCCGAGATCCCGGACATCGCCCAGTTCCTCGCGGGCGGCGAGCTGCTGCTGACGGCGGGGTGCGGCATCGGCGACACCGAAGCGGCTCAGCGCGGCTACGTCCGCTCGGTCGTCGACGCGGACGTCGCGGCGCTGGCCGTCGAGCTGGCCGGTCGGGCCTTCGCGACCGTGCCCCCCGCCGTCGTCGACGAGGCCGAGTGCCGCGGGCTGCCGTTGATCACGTTCGACCGGGAGATCCCGTTCGTCGAGGTCTCGTCCCAGGTGCACAACCGCATCGTGGACCTGCGCGTCGAGGAGCTCACCCGGCAGAAGGCGGTCGACTCCGCCTTCACCGACCTCCTGATGCGCGGCGAGGACTACCTGGCCGTCGTCGAGGAGGCGGCCCGGAGCGTCTGCCTGCCGGTCGTGCTGGAGGACTACGCCCACCAGATGCGGGCCTACTACGGGCGGACAGGGCGCTCCGACGAGGTGTTGGCCGAGTGGGGACAGCACTCCCGGCTGAACCACCACCGCGCCGAGGCCGTCCGCTGCACCATGGCGCCGATCGCGCTTCGCGGCGAGGTGTGGGGATTCCTGCACGTGCTGCACGGGGACGACCCGCCGTCGAGCGCCATGGTTTACGCCATCGAACGGGCGGCGGCGGCCGTCGCGATCACGTTGGTGGGCGAGCAGATCCGCGGCGCGCGGCGGTCCCAGCGGGCGACCGCCCTCACCAGCCGACTGATGCTGGGCGACATCGACGGGAAGGGGTTCGTCGACCGCGCCCTGGAGATGGGCCGGGACCTGCGGGGCCGGTCGTTCGTCGCGGTCGTCGCCAGCAGGCTCGACGAGGACGAGCCGTTCGGCGAGGAGGAGCTGGGGCGCCACCTCGCCGCGGCAGGCGCGGGCTCGATCATCGCCGACACGGGCGACCGGACCCTCGCCGTCGTCGCGCTGCCCCCGAAGAAGGGTGAGCGCGCGGTCGTGGACGCGCTGCGCCCCGCGCCCGCCCGCGTGGGCGTCAGCCGGGTCGTGCCCGCCGAACGCCTGGTGGCTGCCGTTCACGAGGCCCGAAGCGCGGTCGCCGCCGCGGCGCCGGACCCTGGCCACCGGTTGGTCCGCTTCGAAGACCTCGGGGTCCTCCGGCTGCTCATGGCGCTGGCCGACAAGGAACTGGCGAGCTATGTCGAGGACGAGCTGGGCTCGGTCCTCGCCCACGACGCAGCGTCGGCGAACCCGCTCCTGCCGACGCTGCGCGTCTTCCTCGAGTGCGACGGGCGTAAGTCCGAGGCCGCCCAGAAGCTGTTCGTACAGCGCCGGACCCTGTACTACCGGCTCGACCGGATCGACACGATGCTGCACCGCTCGCTCGACCAGCCCGACACCCGCCACCGCCTGCTGCTGGCGTTGCGCGGGTTGGATCTGCTGCGCCACCGCTCGCAGGGACACCGGTCGGCGAGCGCCGCCGCGGATCGCTGACGGTCAGGTGCGCAGCACCTCCGGGGGCGCCGCGCGGCGCGGGCCCACGAGGTTGGCGGGCGACAGGAGCCGGTCCAGGTCGGCGCGGTCGAGCAGGCCGCGTTCGAGCACCAGGTCGGTCACGGGGCGACGCGTGCGCAGTGCCTCGGCCGCGATCGCCGACGACTGCTCATAGCCGATGATCGGCGACAACGCCGTGACCAGCCCGATCGACCGCTCGACGACCTCGCGCAGGTGGCCGGTGTTCGCCGTGATGCCGCCGACGCAGTGTTCGGTCAACGTCCGACACCCCTCCCGCAGATGCCGCAGGCTCTGCATCAGCGTGGCCAGGATGACCGGCTCGAACGCGTTGAGCTGCAGCTGCCCGCCCTCGGCTGCGAAGGTGACAGTGACGTCGTTGCCGATCACCTGGAAGGCGATCTGGTTGACGACCTCCGGAATCACCGGGTTGACCTTGCCCGGCATGATGCTGGAGCCCGCCTGCACCGCGGGCAGATTGATCTCGTTGAGCCCGGCCGTCGGGCCCGACGAGAGCAGCCGCAGGTCGTTGCAGGTCTTCGAGAGCTTGACCGCGATCCGCTTCAGCACGCCGGAGAGCTGCACGAACACCCCGACGTCGGACGTCGCTTCCACGAGGTGCGGCGCCGTGACCAGCTCGACCCCGGCGATCGCCGACAGCCGCGCGCGGACGGCTTCGGCGTAGCGCGGGTCCGCGTTCAGCCCGGTGCCGATCGCCGTCGCGCCCAGGTTGATCTCGCGCAGCAGCGCTGCGGCCTCGGCCAGCCGGTCCTGGTCCTCGCCGAGGGTGACGGCGTACGCGGCGAACTCCTGACCCAGCGTCATCGGCACCGCGTCTTGCAGCTGGGTGCGGCCGAGCTTGAGCACGTCGACGAACTCCTCGGCCTTCGCCGCGAACGCGTGGCGCAGCTCGTCCATCCGCTCCAGCAGCCGCGCCACCGCCAGGTGCAAGGCGAGCTTCACCGCCGTCGGGTAGACGTCGTTGGTGCTCTGCGAGGCGTTGACGTGGTCGAGCGGATGGACGACGGCGTACTCCCCGCGTTCGTGACCGAGCAGTTCGAGCGCGCGGTTGGCGATGACCTCGTTCGCGTTCATGTTCGTCGACGTGCCTGCGCCGCCCTGGATGACGTCCACGACGAACTGGTCGTGCCAGCGGCCCTGGCGGAGCTCCTGGCAGGCGCCGACGATCGCGTCGGCGACCCGGTCGGGCAGCAGCCCCAGCTCGCGGTTCGCCTCCGCCGCGGCCTGTTTGACCATGGCCAGTGCGACCACCACCTCGGGGAGGTCGCCGATGCGGGTGCTGCTGATGGCGAAGTTGCGCAGGGCGCGCGCGGTGTGCACGCCGTAGTAGGCCTCGGCGGGGACCTCGAGCTCGCCGAGGAGGTCGTGCTCGCGCCGTGTCCGCGGCGGCGCGGCCGTCAGGTCGGGACCGGACGGCAGGGTCACCGGCCCGCCACCGCGGCGCGTTCGGCCGCCCAGCGTTGCGCTTGTTCCGGCGCCCAGTCCAACGGGTTGCCGCCGTACTTCGCGGCGCGGATGTCGCCGGACCGGGCGTGGCCCTCGAACAGCTCGACCCGGGAGGCGCGCGCGCAGACCTCGCCGAGCAGCGTGCTGGAGTCCTGGTCGGTGACCTCCTGGTAGCTGACGGTCTTGACGAACATGCCCGCCCACAGCCCGCCGGTGTACCGCGCCGCGTGCCGGGTCGGCAGGACGTGGTTAGTGCCGATCACCTTGTCCCCGTAGGCCACTGTGGTGCCCTCGCCGAGGAACAGGGCCCCGTAGTTGCGCATGTGGACCAGCGCGTCGCGGGGGTTCGCGGTGAGGATCTGGACGTGCTCCGAGGCCACCTCGTTGGCCAGCGCGTACGCCTCGGTCAGGTCCGCGGCCAGGTGCACCTCGCCGTAGTCGCGCCACGCCGGACCCGCCATGTCCTTCGTGGACATGCCGGGCAGCAGCGCTTCGATGTGCGCCATCGCCTCGCGGGCCACGGTCTCCGACGTGGTGATGAGGACCGCGGGGGAGTCGGGCCCGTGCTCGGCCTGGCTCAGCAGGTCGACGGCGACGACGAACGGGTCGGCGGTCTCGTCGGTCACCAGCAGCGTCTCCGTGGGGCCTGCCACCAGGTCGATGCCGACCTCGCCGAACAGCTGGCGCTTGGCCTCGGCGACGTAGGCGTTGCCGGGGCCGGTCAGCAGGTGGACCGGGTCGATCGTCTCGGTGCCGAGCGCCAGCGCCGCGATGGCCTGCACCCCGCCGAGCAGGTAGATCTCGTCGGCCCCCGCCAGCGCCATGGCCGCGATCGTGGCCGCGGGCGTTTCTCCGCGGATCGGCGGCGTGCAGGCCGCCACCCGGTCGACGCCCGCGACCTTGGCCGTCACGACGGTCATGTGCGCCGACGCCAGGAGCGGATAGCGGCCACCAGGGACGTACGCGCCCGACGCCTCGATCGGGATGAGCTTCTGCCCCAGCCGGACGCCGGGCAGCGTCTCCATCTCGAACTCGCTGAGCGACGCCAGCTGCGCCTGCGCGAACCGCCGCACCTGGGACTGCGCGAACTCGATGTCCTCCACGACGGTGTCGGGCAGGCCGCGCACGACGGCGTCGATCTCGCTGCGCGACAGCCGGAACGACGGCGGCGACCACGAGTCGAGCTTGTCCGACCAGCGGCGGACGGCGTCGTCACCGCCCTCGCGGACGTCGGCGATGATCTCTGCGACGATGCCTGCCACCTTGGCCTGGTCGACGCCCGGCCTGTTCTGCGGCGTCGCTGCCTTCAGTGTCTGAGCCACTTCCATGCCTTTCCCTTGCTCTCGCGCGGCGCGCACCTCAGCGGTGCTGCTCCTGGGCGCGCTCGGCGGCGTACTCGTCCTGACGGGAGTCGGTGATGTAGCCGGGAGAGGGGAAGTCCCACCACCCCGGCACGAACGGGCCGCCTGCGTCGCGGGCGGTGACGGCTTCGACGACGGCGGGCTTGCCGCTCGCCAGCGCCTCCTCCAGTGCCTTGCGCACGCCCTCGCCGTTGTCGGCGCGATAGGCCTCCAGCCCGAACGCCTTGGCGATCTCGACGAAGTCCGGCGTGTAGGGGCTGCCGTCGGGCAGCGTGAACTCGCTGCCGACGTGGCGGTCCATCAGCTTGCGCTGGCCGCCGCGGATGGACATGTACCCGCTGTTGTTCTGCACCAGGAACACCACCGCGATGCCGTTCGTGGCAGCGCACGCGAGCTCCTGGATGGTCATCAGGAAGTCGCCGTCGCCCAGCACGCACACCACCTGCTTGTCCGGGCACGCCAGCTTCGCGCCGAGGGCGGCGGGCACGGCCCAGCCCATCGAGGAGTAGCTGCCCGAGGTGAGGTGCGTGCGCGGCCCGTAGACCGGGAAGCCCTGCTTGACCGCGCCCTGCGGGTTGCCCGAGCCGACCACGACGATGCCGTCGCGCGGCAGCACCTTGCGCAGCTCGGCCAGTGGGCGCTGCGAGGTCATCGGTGTGCTGTCGCTGTCGCGGCGGGGCGCCAGCTTCTGCTCCCACTCCGCGCGCAGGCGCTCGAGCTCGGCGAGGTACTCCGTGCGCTCGACGGGCTGCGTGACCGTGGCGGCCACCAGCGCGGCGACGGCGGGCTGCGCGTCGGCGACGATGCCGACCTCAGCCGGGTAGTTCTTGCCGATCTCGTGGGGGTCGATGTCGATCTGGATGAGCTTCGCGGGCGGGAAGGAGAACGACACCCCCTTGCGGTAGCTCGACGCCGACCAGTCGGTGAACTTGCAGCCCACCGACACAACGACGTCGGCGTTGGCGGCCAGGTGGTTGCCGTGCGTCGTGCCGGTCTGGCCGACGCTGCCCGCGAACAGCGGGTGGTCCTCCGGGAACGCACCCTTGCCGTTCCACGTGGTGACCACCGGGATGGTCAGCCCCTCGGCGAGAGCGAGGATGTCGTTCCACGCCTCGCCGGAGATCGCGCCGCCACCGAGCACGATCACCGGTCGCTGCGCCGAGGACAGCACCGCTGCCGCGGCCTCGATCGCCGCGGGGTCGGGGAACTGCAGGCCGATCGGCAGGCGGCGGCCGAGGTCGTGCAGCGTGACGTCGGCGCTCTCGGCTTGGACGTCCATCGGGACCTCGATGTGCACCGGGCCCCGCCTGCCGGTCAGCATCGCGTTGAACGCGCGGTGCAGCACCGAAGGCAGCGAGTCGACCCGCGTGATGTCCCAGTGCCGCTTCGTGACCGGCTCCACGACCCGCTGGAAGTCGTTGTCCTGGTAGCGGTCGAGCTCCTGCAGGACGCCGTGGCCCCGCATGTGGGTGGCAGGCCCGCCGGTCAGCAGCAGCAGGCTGGTGGAGTCGGCGAACGCCGTGGCCAGCCCGATGATCGTGTTGGTCGCGCCGGGGCCGATCGACGTCACGGCGGCCATGAGCTTGCCGCTGGCACGGTAGTAGCCGTCCGCCATGTGCACGGCACTCTGCTCGTGGAAGACCTGGATGAACGGGATCCTGGACTCCTCCTCGAGGAAGGCGTCCAGCAGGACCCAGGCCCCGTGGCCCGGGATCCCGGCGACGTACTCGATTCCGTAGTTCTTCAATGACTGCGCAATGACCTGCGAGCCGGTCAGTTCCATCGCGTTCTCCACATTCGCTGGTGGTCGGAGGAGTGAGCTGGGCGTCGGGTCAGCTCACGCAGGCGTGCCGCCTGGTTCCGGGTCCGCGACCACGGCTCGCGCGGCCGCGAGCTCACCGGCTTTGGGGCCCTTCGGCAGTGCGAGGAAGTAGATCGCGACCCCGATCGCCGCGACGATCAGCAGTCCCACTCCCACGTCGAAAGGATCCTGGATGATCAGGACGACGGCCAACAGGACGGACCAGACGATGGCCACGGGGAACAGCACCCGCCAGCCCCGGACCGCGAAGGCAGGCGCGGGCACCGCGCCGCGCAGCTTGCCGACGAACAGGCAGGCGATGAGCAGGCCGTACCCGCCGATCCACAGGACGATGGTCATCGCGACGAGGACGGCGTACAGGTCGCTCCACAGGACCAGCAGGAAGGCGATCACGCCGCCCAGCCACACGCCCGCGGCGGGGATCTGCTCCTTGTTCAGCTTGCCCATGAACCGGGCGAAGGGGAACTCGCCGTCACGAGCCTGGGCCCAGATCACCCGCGCGCCGGCCATCTGCAGGACGACCGCGCTGACGTAGAGGCCGTAGACGGCGAGCACTTCGAAGATCTTGGCGACCGGCGCGCCGAGGATCGGCGTGAGGATGAAGGTGACCGGCTGGGTCGCGTTGACGGTGTCCCCCACGTTCTGCATGCCGAGCAGCAGCAGGAGGATGACCACGGTGCCGAACAGGTACGAGGCGCCGTTGGCGATGACCATGCCGCGCGGGACGGCGTGGCGGGCGTCCTTGGTCTCCTCGCTGGCGTTGCCGCTGACGTCGAAGCCGTTGAGCACGATGGCGGGAAGCAGCGCGGCGAACAGCAGCGGCAGCACGATGGAGCCGCTGACCGTGCCCTGGGTGGTGAACAGGTAGCTCGGGCCGTTGACCGGGCTGTGGCCGAAGAGCAGTGCGGCGCCGAGGCCGACCGAGATCAGGACGCAGGCAGCCAGCGTGGCCCAGACGCCGACGTCGACGAAGCGGGAGCCGATCTTCAGGCTCACCACGTTGATCAGCGTCGAAAGCAGGATGAGCAGACCCGTCACGCCGATCGTCGCGCTCGCGCTGAGGTCGTCGACGCCGAACCAGCTCGCGATGATCGGCGCGATCGCCACGCAGGAGCCTGCTACCGACACGATGTGGGCGATCTGCAGCCACCACCCGGTCTGCCAGCCTGCGAAGCGTCCGCCGAGGCGCGAGACGATGTTGTAGGCGCCGCCCGCGATCGGGTAGGACGAGCACGCCTCGGCCACGCAGAACGCGATGAGCATCTGCAGGGCGCCCGCGATCAGCCACGGCCACATCGTGGCAGGCCCGACCTGCTTGAGCGCCACGCCGATCGTGAACACGATCCCGCCGATCGGCGCGATGTTGCCGAACTGGATGGCGAACGCGGAGAATTGGCCGAGCGTTCGCTTGAGCTCGGGCTTGTACCCGAACTGTTCGAGGTAGGCATCGTCACTGAGCGTGGCAACGCCCGATGCGGGCGACACTTTCGGGGTTCGCGCCATGCTGATCTCCGTGGGCAGGTCGAGTGGGCGAGTGCGCAGAGGCTAGGGCTCGACTCACCTGCGACAACATGGGCAAGCTGTGCAGTCTGGACACCGCGGCCTGCACACAGTGGGCGCGCACGGGCGCGGCCGCCGCGATCCGGTCCCGTCGCGGGCACCGTGCGGGCGCGCGATGCCCTCACTCAGCGCTGATGTTACGACGGAGTGTCGCTAGGCGGCGAGGCGCACCGTGAGGGGCAGCGACGTGAAACCTCGCACCGTGTTGTTCACCTGCCGGGTCGGCGCGTCGGCCAGTTCCAGACGGTCGACGCGGCGGGCCATGGCCGTCAGCACGGCGATGGCCTCGAACCGGGCGAGGTGGGCTCCCGGGCAGACGTGGATGCCGTGGCCGAAGGCGAGGTGTCCGCGCGCGGAGCGGGTGATGTCGAACCGGTCCGGTTCCGACCAGCGTCGCGGGTCGCGGTTGGCCGACCCGTACAGGAGCATGACGCGGTCACCCGCGGCGAGGGACACCTCGCCCAGGTCGTGGTCGCGCGTCACGCTCCGCGCGAACGCCTGCACGGGGCTCTCCATCCGCAGGGCCTCCTCGAAGGCCGCGGGGATCCGTGCGGGGTCCGCGCGCAGCATCTGCCACTGGGCGGGATGGCGGGCCAGCAGCCACAGCGCGGAGCTCAGCGCGTTCACCGTCGTGTCGATGCCTGCCGTGGCGTACGCGCGCAGGATCGACGCGGCCTGCGTGGCGGTGACGGCTCCGCGCCGCGCGGCGTCGTGGATGTCGGCGCCGAAGCTGCCCGACGGCACGCTTTCCGGGCCTGCCTCGGCGGACAGGAACGCCTCCAGCTCACCCAACAGGTGGACGACGCCCAGCGCGCGCTCGTTGGCAGGCCCGAGGGACTGGAAGGCCGCGCTCGCCCAGTCGGCGAGTCCTGCGGGAACCCGCGGCAGTCCCAGCAGAGACCCGATGACGTGCAGGGGATAGGGGCGGGCCAGGCCGGTCACGGCGTCGAAGGTGGTGTCGGCCAGGCACGCGTCGACGTGGTCGGTCGCCCACGCCTGGATCTGGTCCTTCAGGCTGCGGAGGGCAGGAACCGTCAGCCGGTCGGCGAGCACCTGACGTTGGGGCCGGTGTTCCGGGGGGTCACAGGCGATGAAGGCGCCCTTGAGCACCGCCGAGAAGCCCGGGTCGATCGCGATGCCCTGGGCGGACGAGTACGTCGCCCAGTCGGCGAGGACGGTCCGCATGTCGTGGTAGCGGGGAATGGCCCACATGGACGAGGCCGTCAGCCACACGGCAGGACCCTGGTCGCGCAGGGTCGCGTAGTGCGGGTAGGGATCGAGCAGGACGTCCTCGGTGAACAGGTCGACGTCCGAGGAGGGGGCAGGGGACGAGGCCGCGGACGGGGCAGGGGACGGTGCGGCGGTCATGCTGTCGGCTCGGTGACCGTCGCCCGCTGCTCGGTGCCGGTCTGGGCGTCGGCGGATCGCTTGCGCGCTTCGGTGCGGACCACGCGGACCACCAGGGGCGCCGCCCCGACGACGCCCGCCGCGGCCGCCAGCAGGACGAGGGCCGAGCTGTCGTACGGCAGCAGGCCCGCCTGCGCGTCGACGGAGTAGCGGCCCGGTCCGGCGAGGCCGATGCCGAGGCCGAGGAGTCCGTAGACGGCGGCCAGCTCGTAGCCGCCCTTGCTGGCCCAGAAGCCGTGCGGGAAGCTCACGGACGCCGCGACCAGCATCGTGCCCACGACGGCGGCCACACCGAGGGCAGTGAGGGTGCCCGTCGCGATGAGGACGGCGCCCAGCAGCTCCGCCGTGCCCGCCACCCCGACCATGAGCCTGCTCGGGCGCAGACCCCAGCTCTCGAACAGGCGTGCCGTCGCGTCGATCCCGAAACCGCCGAACCAGCCGAGCAGCTTCTGCAGCGCGTGGCCCGCCATCAGGACTCCGAGGAGCAGTCGGAGCAGCAGGATCGCGTCGTCCATGAGGTCGTGCCCTTCTTCGGTGACGAGGGAGCTCGCAGAACGTTCAGAGCCAGCCGGGGGACCGCTCGTCCTCCACGCGGAGGGTGCGGTGGTAGCCGTTCTGGCAGAAGACGAGGGGGCGCGCCGACGGGCGGGCGACCCGCAGTTCGAGGGGGGTGGCCAGCACGATCGTGTGGTCGCCCGCCTCGACCTCCTTCTCGATGACGCAGTCGGCCCACGCCAGGCAGCCGCGGACGACGAGGGGGCCGTCCTCGGTGTCGTCCAGCGCGACGTCGCGGAACTTGTCGGCGGACCATCCGGCGAGGGCGCGGCTGAGATGGCCCTGGTCGCTCGCGAGGATGTTGGCGGTGAACCGGCCGACGGCGCTGACTGCGTCATAGGACCGCGACCCGGTGCGCACCATGAGGCTGACCAGCGGCGGGTCGAGCGAGACCGAGGCGAACGTGCCGACGACGAGCCCGACGGGGCCGGTGGCGGCCCGGGAGACCACGACCGTGACACCGGTCGGCAGCTGGCCGAAGAAGGCACGGTAGCTCTGCGGGGTGAAGCTGGTGGTCGTCATGCTGCACCGCCCTTTCCGGCGAGGTGAGCGGGCTGCGGCAGCGCCGCCGCGCCGTTGGCGTCGAGGATCTGGGTCTTCTCGGCGTCGCTGAGCAGCGGCGACGCGGTCACGAACCGGAGGGCCTCGCTGAGTGGCCCGCGGGGGAGGTCGCTGCCGAAGACCAGCCGATCCACGCCGAGGCTCTGCCGGACCGACTCGAGGGCGTGCGGCTCGTCGAGCATGCTCGTGTCGAACCAGCAACGGCGCAGCTGCGCCAGTACGCCGCCGATCTCCTCGTACAGGTCCGGGTGGGAGCGCCGCATCCCGGTGTCGAACCGATGGGCGAAGAAGGGCAGCGCGCCGCCCATCGCGGCCGCGATGATCCGCACGTGCGGATACCGGTGGGTGACCCGGCCTGCGACGAGCCTGCACAGCGCCAGCGCCGTTTCGGTGGGGCTGCAGAAGTCGGGCGCGAGGTGGAACTCGTCGGCGCCGACACCCATGCGCGGAGTCGTCCCTGGGTGCAGGAAGACGGTGGCGCGCCGCTCGTCAAGCGCCGCCCACACGGGGTCGAACTCGGGGGCGTCAAGCGGGCGCCCGCCCGCGGAGGTGCCGAGGTTGATCCCGACGAACCGGCACTCGTCGAGGCAGAAGCGCACCTCGTCCACCGCGGCGTCGGCGTGGGGGAGCGGCAGGCTCCCGAAGGCGGCGAACCGCGGGCCTGCCGTGTCGAGGGCCTCGGCGAGCATCGCGTTGGTGCGCCTGGTGACGTCGACGGCGGTGTGCCGCTCGGGAAAGTAGGGCTGCAGAGCGCCGATGCTCAGCACCGACAGATCCACCGAGCAGGAGTCCATCTGCTCGGTCCAGTTCTCGAACACGGCGGGGACGCCCGCGGCGAACAGCCGTTCGGTACCGGGGCGGAGCATCGGGCCGAAGACGGCGAACGACTCCAGGTCCCGTGCGGCGCCCGCGTCCTGCATGAGGTCGAAGAACGCCGGGGGCACGAAGTGGGTGTGGACGTCAACGCGCATGGGACTCGGTCCTCCACGGTCGCTCGCCCGCGAGGTCCGCGGTCTCGAGTAGGTGCTGCCCGTAACGGGCGGTCGCGACGTCGTCGACCATCACGTGGGTGGCGGCCACGCTCATGTCGCGCAGCAGCTTCTCCAGGATGTTGGGGCCGTGCAGCGCGGTGGCGCCTGCCCGTTGGAAGGCGAGGTGGGTCGCGTCGAGGGCGGTCCGCGTGGCGTGCGCGGCCAGGGCCCTCGGCACGTGGACGTCCTGGTCGAGCCACGCCTGCCGCGTCCCGGCCGCGGCCGCGTCGATGCGCCCGTAGACCGTCATGGCGTGCGCCTCGATCCCCTGCATCTGCAGGACGGCGAGGCCGAGCTGGCTCTGCACGACCTCGCGGTCGCCGGTGTGCTTGCCAGGGGGCAGCGCGGCCAGGTGCATGCGGAGCTCGGCCAGTGCGCGTCGGGTGACCCCCAGCGCGAAGGCCAGGTGTTCGTAGGCCTCGATCCGGTCGAAGCCGATGAGGTCGTACCGGCGTGACCCGCGCAGCTGCCCGTACGGGTTGTCCGCGCGGCCCGCGAGCTCGTCGGGAAGGAAGTGGTCGACGAGCCGGAAGTCGTTCGAGCCGGTCCCGGCCAGGCCGATGACGTGCCAGGAGTCCAGCACCTCCACCTCGTGGGCCGGGATGGCGAAGGGGAGCAGCCGGGAAGGGTCGCCGTCGATGTGGGCCGCGGCGTGGACCCACTGTGCGTGGTGGATGCCGCTCGCCAGCCGCCAGGTGCCGGTCAGCCGGTGGCCGCCCTCGACCCGGACCGCCTTGCCGCCGGGCGCCGCGACGATCGAGCAGGCGGGCACGCCGTCGGCGAAGACCCGCCGGACCGCCGCGTCGGGCATCGTGGCGCCGAGTACGGCTACGGAGCTGTTGGCCACCATCGAGCACCACGCGCTCGCCGTGTCCTCGGCCGCGAGCGCGGCCAGCACCCGGATCTGGCTGGTGATCGGCAGTTCCAGGCCGCCGAGCTCCCGGCACAGCCGCAGGCGCCACAGCCCGCGCGACCGCAGCGCCTCGACGCTGCGGGCGCTGAGCCTGCCGCGGGCGTCGGAGTCCGGCGCCTCGGCCGTGAGCAGGTCAGCGACCTCGGCCACCGACGACAGCAGTTGTTGTTCGGACGGGTCCGTGTGGTCCTGAGGGGGCTCGGGCGGCGCGAGGGCGTCGGGCGCGAGTGTCCGCATCGGTCCTCCGATGGTCAGAGCGGCATCGACAGCTGACGTGTACGACGTCCCTACCTTGACCGCGCAACATGCGCATTGTCAATACATCTTCGAAAGTTTCCCACGCCGCCAGATGAGTCGTGCAGCTCGGCACGGTGAGCCGGGCAGCTCGGCGCGGTGAGTCGTGCGGTTCGGCCCGGTGAGTCCGGCACCTCGACAGGGTGAGTCGTGCACCTGAGCACGGCGAGTCCGGCAGCTCGGCTCGGTGAGTTCGGCGGCTGACCGTGGCGCGGGGTTCGCGGTGGGGATGATCGCCAGAAGTGGTGGCAGAGGTGCAAAACTGCACCTCTGCCACCACTCTTGGCGATCATGCGGCGGCAAGCCTCCGGAGCGCATGCCATCACGCGTGGCAGGCTGCCGACTCACCATGCCGACCGCCCGCCGGCTCAGCATGCTCGGCTGCCCGAGTCACCGAGCCGAACTGCCGGACTGACCGTGCGGGGCCCGTCGACGGTCATGCGGGCCAGTCGTCGGACTCGTCGTGCTGACTTGCCGGACTCGCCGTGCCCAGGTGCACGACTCACCATTCCCGGGCCTGTTGCCGGGCTCGCCGGGCCGAGTTGCCCGGCTCACCGTGCTCAGATGCACGACTCACCGTGCCGAGTTGCACGACTCACCGTGCCCAGATGCACGACTCGCCGGGCCGAACCGCACGACTCACCGTGCCGACTTGCCCGACTCGCCGAGCCGAGGTGCCCGACTCACCGGGCCGAGGTGCCTGACTCGCCGTGCCCAGGTGCACGACTCACCGGGCCGGGTTGCCCGACTCGCCGTGCCCAGGTGCACGTCTCACCTGGCGGGGCGGGCCGAGTCGACGGAGGGGTTCAGGCGGGTTGGTGCACCGACCTGCCTGCGAGCCAGAGTTCGGTGGCGCGCTCGATCTGCCTGCGCATGGTCTTCTCGGCGGCCTCCGCGTCGCGGGCGAGCGCCTCGTCGAGCAGCTTGCGGTGGTCGCGGGCGGCGTCCTCGCTGTGGCTCGCGATCGCGTCGGCGTCGAGGTACCAGCGGCGGTACAGGTCCGCCTCTTCCCGGAGCCTGCGGGTGATCTCCAGCATCCGCCGGTTGCCCGTGCCGGAGACGAGGGCGAGGTGGAACTCGGCGTGCGCGGTCACCCAGTCGTCGTTGACGCCGCGGTCCCCGGCCATCGGGATGCGCTCCAGCATGTGGTGGGCGGCGACGAGGCGGCCCTCCCACTGGATCGAGCCCGCGCCGACCGCCGCTCGCACGAAGCCGGGTTCGATGAGGCTACGGGTGGTGGTGAGGCCACGCAGGTCGTCGTCGGACAGCGGCATGACGCTGAACCCCAGGTTGCTCTCGGCACGGACGATGCCGAGGTCGACCAGCCGGACGAGCGCCTCGCGCAGGACGCCGACACTGACCGAGTAGGTGCCGCACAGCTCGGGGAACGTGAGGCGGCGACCAGGGGCGAGGCGGCCGGCCAAGATGTCGGTGCGCAGGCTGTCGGTCACGGCGTCAGCGCGTGACCCCTGCCGAGTCGACTTCGTCATAGGCCACAGCGTAGAGCGAGTGTCCGCATACCGGGCAAGGTTGCGAACATCTGTTGACAATGCGAATGTGGGCGCTGAAGATGAAAGCCGATCGAGCGAACGCAGCTCGCTCGACTACGTGGAGGGCGTGCATGCATACCACCGACATAGCCACCATCTCGGTGTCGTCCACCGAGGTGCTCGAGCGGACCCGCGCCCTGGTGCCTCGACTACGCGAGCGGATCACCGAGACCGAGGAGCTGCGCAGGCTCCCGGCCGACACCGTGGACGACGCCGAGGCGGCCGGGATCTTCTCCCTGCTGCTGCCGACGTCGCTCGGCGGTTCCGCAGGCACTGTCCACGATTTCGCCGAGGTCGTCAGGACGCTGGCCCAGGGCGACCCGACCGCGGCGTGGACGCTGGGCTTCCTGGTCGAGCACAACTGGATGCTCGCCCGCTGGCCGCGCGAGACTCAGGAGGAGGTCTTCGCCGCGGGCGGCCCCGTCTTGATGGCGGCGGTCGCCAACCCGCCGGGCAAGGCCACCGCGGTCGAGGGCGGCTACCTCGTGTCGGGGTACTGGGGCTACTGCTCCGGCGTGATGCACGCCGCGTGGGTCCAGGTCGTGGCCACCGTCGAGGGGCGCGACAGGCCGTCGCTGTTCCTCCTGCCGCGCGAGGACGTCGACGTCCAGGACACCTGGTACATGTCCGGGATGAAGGGCAGCGGCAGCCACGACATCCGGCTCGATCGGCAGTTCGTACCCGCGCACCGCGCCGTCGACATCGACCAGTGGCACTCGCGCCACAACCACGGCGCTGCCCTGCACCCCGAGCCGCTCTACGCCTACGACGCGCGGGACCTGCTGGTCTTCATCATTCCGGCCCTCGTCGTCGGGGCCGCGGAGGCCATGCTCGAGATGTACCGCGCGCGGGTCGAACGCCGCCGCGCCGCGTTCAGCCCGGTGCTGGCCGCTGACACGGTCGCAGGCCAGATCCGCTACGCCGAGGCGATGTCCGCGCTCCGCGGGGCGCAGTCGCTGCTGACCGCGGCGCTCGACCTCACCGTCGAGGTGAACGCGCAGTCGCCCGACGAGCTGTCCGACCGGGTTCGTGCCCTGATCAAGCTCGACTGCCTGACGATCTGTCGACTGGCCAAGGAGTCGATCGACTTCGGCGTCGGCGGCTCCGGCTCCGCGATCTACAAGTCCAGCGACATCACCCAGCACTTCCTGCGCGACATCCAGATGATCCTCAGCCATTTGACGATCGACGACGACGGCATGCGCGCGCAAGCAGGCGCCATCCTCCTGGGCCGCGCCGAGCCCGATCCCGCCCGCAACTTCACCTGACCGTCCCCGGGACGGCCTGCCGCCCCTACTGAGCACCGATGCTCGAACATCCGTAGGAACTGCGCAAGTGCCTGGTCTGATGGTGACCGGGCGTGCACCCTGGCCACTGGAGGATCCATGAGCGCCGTCATCACCGAGCCCGACCTGTCCCGCGAGCACCTGCTGGAGCAGGCGCGCGGCGTCGCCGAGCTGGCCTGGTCCCTGCGAGATCAGGCCGAGCGGGACCGCCGTCTCCCGGACGAGGTGATCGACGCCTTGCGCGCGTCGGGGCTGATCCACCTCGGCAACCAGCGACGATGGGGCGGCGCGGAGGCCGACCCGGTCACCATGCTGGACATCGGGCGCGAGATCGCCCGCGGCTCGGCCTCGCTCGGCTGGCTGTTCGCGATCACCTCCTTCCACACGTGGTACATGGCCTTCACCTCCGAGGAACTGCAGCAGGAGGTGTGGGGCGACGACCACTCCACCTTCATCGCCGATTCCTTCGCGCCCATGGGTCAGGTCGACCGCGTCGCGGACGGCTACCTGCTCTCCGGGCAGTGGCGCTTCGTCAGCGGCATCGAGTGGGCGGGCTGGGTGGCCGTGGGCGGCATGGTGCCGGGGCCCGCCGGGCAGCCGCCGGAGCTTCAGATGTTCTTCGTGCCCCGCAACGAGATCAGCATCGTCGACGACTGGCACACCCTCGGCCTGCGCGGCACCGCCAGCCGCGGGGTCGTCGCCGACCGCGTCTACGTGCCCGACCACCGGGTCTTCTCGCTCGGCAGGCTCGCGGGGCCCGGCTTCCGCGGTCCGATCGCGGACGAAGGCCCGCTCTGGCGCGTGCCGCTGATGACCATGCAGGGCCTCGCGGTGATGACCGCGTCCACGGGCGTCTCCCAGCGGATGGTCGAGGAGTTCACCGCCGCCACCCAGAAGCGGGTCCGCTGGCTGGAGCCGGGCGCTCAGCAGCGCGAGGCCCCGGCCGCCCAGCTCACCCTGGCCGCGGCCGCCACTCAGTGGGACGCCAACTGGGCACTCGCCCAGAAGTACGCGCAGGAGGGCTGGGACCGGGCCTGCTCGGGGGCGGACTGGGTGCTCACCGAAGAGGAGCGCGCCAAGTACTTCTCCTGGCGCGCCTACGTCGGCCGCTCGTCGGTCGAGCTCAGTGACGAGCTCTACATCAGCTCCGGGGCGATGGCGCTGTTCGACACCCATCCCCTTCAGCAGGTCTTCCGGGACATGCACGCGGCGGGTGTGCACGTCGGGATCGACAGGGGGGACGCCTACACCAGCCGCGGTCGGGTCGCGATGGGCTTCCCCGGCCACCCCTTCCACTGACCTGTACCGACCACCGCGAGGAGACTTCGAATGCTCACCACCGCCGAAACGACACAGCCGTCACTGACTCGGGACCTGGTCCTGGCACGAGTCCGTAACCTGCTGCCCGGCATCCGCGAACGCGCTGCGCTCTCCGAGGAACGGCGCAGCATCCCCGCCGAGTCGGCGCAGGAGTTCCTCGACGCCGGCCTGGCCAGGATCCTGCTGCCCAAGCAGTTCGGGGGCGCCGAGCTCGGGCTGCGCACCTGGGTCGACGCGGTGATCGAGATCGGGACGGCCGACGCCGCACACGGGTGGTGCGCGAGCCTGCTCATCCACCACCCGCACTACCTCGCACAGTTCCCCGAGGGCGCCCAGGCGGCGGTGTGGGCCGACGGGCCGGACGTGCCCCTTGCCGTGACGCTCACGCCGGCGTCGCGGATCGAGCCGACCCAGGGCGGCTACCGGATCTCCGGGCGGATCAGCTATCTCAGCGGCGTCAACAACTGCACCTGGATCGTGGTCGGCGGCATGCTGCCCGGCCCGGGCGGGGAGCCGGACTGGACCCTGTTCACGGTCCCGCCCGGCTTCTACACGGTGGAGGACACCTGGCACACCGTCGGCATGCGGGGCACCGGCAGCAACACCGTCGTCTACGAGGACGTGTTCGTCCCCCACGACCACGTGCTGCGTGTCGACGACATGCGCGACGGCACCGCGCTCGGCGCGAAGTCGTACGAGTCCTCGTTCTTCCGGGCTCCGTGGATCACCTACGCGCCCGCGACCTTCACCGCACCGATGCTGGGTGCGGCGCGGGGGGCGCTGCAGGACTACGTGGCCTGGACGACGAAGCGGATGAGCCTGTTCGGCGGCCCCGTCGCGGACTACACCAGCATCCAGACGCGCCTCGCCAGGGCCGCCGCGGACCTCGACGCGGCGGAACTGCTGACCTACCGCGCCATCGATGTGGCCGAGGCGCCCGAACCAGCCTCGCCCGAGCTGCGCAGCCGCAGCTACCGCGACCACGCGCGGGCCGCGGAGCTGATCGTGGCGGCGATGGACACCATCATGCAGATCTCCGGGTCGGCGGGCTTCACCACGAGCAGCCGCATCCAGCGGGCCTGGCGCGACGTCCACTTCGCGTCCAGCCACGTCATCCTCAACCCCGAGACCAGCTACGCCGCGTGGGGGCGCGAGCAGTTCGGCATCGCTCGCGACACCAAGCAGCTGCTGTACTGATCATGAGCACCCTGCTGGAGCGTGCACCGCTCGCCCCGCCCCGCGCCGACGGCGGCCGGGCGGTGGTGACCGTCGGCAACTTCGACGGCGTCCACCGTGGGCACCGCTCGGTCATCCGGCACGCGCGGCGGACCGCAGACCTGCTCGGCCTCGACCGCGTGCTCGCGGTGACCTTCGACCCGCACCCGCTCCTGGTGCTGCGGCCGGACCGGGCACCGCGCGCTCTGAGCACCGTGGACGAGCGGGTCGCGCTGCTGCGCGAGGCAGGCGTCGACGACGTCCTCGTGCTGCCCTTCGACCGGCGGATCGCGTCGTGGTCGCCGGTCGAGTTCGTCGACAGGATCTTGGTCGGCGGGGCCGGGGCCCGCGCGGTCGTCGTCGGCGACAACTTCCGCTTCGGCAACCGCGCCGCGGGCGACGTCGCGCTGCTCACCGACCTGGGCGCGCAGCGGAACTTCGTCGCGAGGGGCGTGCCCGTCGACGGTGAAGGACCGCACGTCTGGTCCTCGACCAGGGTCCGCAACTGCCTCGCCGCAGGCGACGTCGCGGCCGCCGCCGAGACGCTGGGCAGGCCGTTCTCCCTCGCCGGGACCGTCTTCTCCCGCCCAGGCCCGACGGTCACCATCTCGGTCCCGGCGCCGATGGCCGTGCCCGCGGCCGGTCGTTACCGGGCGCTCGTGCGGCTTCGGGCGGGCGCACCCGAGGTCGCGACCGCCGTCGACGTGCTCGCGAGCGGTCCCGAGCCTGCCGGGCACCTGCTCCACGCCGTACTTCCCGACGCCGTACTTCCCGACGCCGCACGCGACCGGAGCGGTGACAGCGTCACCGTGTCGTTCCTGGCGCGGCTCGGCCCACCACCTGCGAGGAAGCACTGATGAGCCTGCATCGACTGACCTCCGTGACCATGGGGGTCCCCAACGTCGAGGAAACCGTCACCTACTACGCCGACTTCGGCCTCACCCCGTCCGGGCACGGCCGCTTCCGCACCGCGGACGGCGGCGAGCAGCTGCGGGTGGAGTACGCCCCGACGCGGCGCCTCCTCGAGCTCGGCATCGGCGCCGACGACGCCGACGACATCGCCGCCGTCGCCGCACGGCTGGATAGGTTCGGGGCCCCCCGCAGCCTCGACCGCGAGGGCGAAGGGCACGTCCTGCGCGTCGTCGAGCCGGTCAGCGGGTTCGTCGCGCGCGTCGAGATCGCACCGCGCATCGCGCAGGACCCCCACCCGCCCACCCCCTACAACGGGCCGGGCCGAGTCGAACGCCACGGCCGCGCCCCCGGCATCGTGCGCACCGAGGCGATCAAGCCACGCAAGCTCGGCCACGTCGTCGTCGGCACCACCGACCTGGCCGCCACGATGAGCTTCTTCACCGAGGGTCTCGGCTTCAAGATCAGCGACTACATCGGCGACAAGGGCGCGTTCATGCGGTGCTCGGTCGACCACCACAACGTCCTTGCGCTCGCTGCCCCGGTCAACTTCCTGCACCACACCAGCTGGCAGGTCAACGACATCGACGACGTCGGGCGCGGCGCGAAGGTGATGCTCGACGGCCACCCCGACCGGCACGTGTGGGGGCTCGGGCGCCACCACGCGGGCTCCAACTTCTTCTGGTACCTGAAGGACCCGGCGGGCAACTTCACGGAGTACTACTCCGACATGGACTGCATCCCCGAGGACGAGATCTGGCGTCCGGAGGTCTTCGAGGGAGCGCAGGGGCTGTTCAACTGGGGGCCGCCCCCGCCGCCGTCTTTCCTGGCCCCCGACGACCTCGGCGCACTGATGACCGGCCAGCACTCGCTCGCCTGAGCGGACCCTTGAGCCTCAGCTCACGGTGTGCCCTGCCGGTGCGCCACCTTATGATCAACTGACCTGTCAGCGGAACGACGAGGAGGCATGTCGTGGTGCGGATCGTCGCGCTCGAGGAGCACTTCATGGTGCCGGAGCTGCTCGACGCATGGTCGCGGATCCCGCAGGAGCAGCGGGACCACCTCTCCGGGTTCGGCGACGACCCGATCTCGCGGGGCCTGCGTGACGTCGGCGACGAGCGGTTGGCCGCCATGGACGACCAGGGCGTCGACGTCCAGGTGCTGTCGCTCAATACGCCCGGCGTGCAGAACCTGGCTCCTGGCGACGCGGTGAGCGTCGCCCGCGAGGCGAACGACGCACTCGCGGGCATCGTGCGCGGCAGACCGGACCGGTTCCAGGCGTTCGCCGCGGTGCCGACCCCCGACCCGCAAGGCGCCGCCGCCGAGCTGCGGCGGGCCGTCGGCGAGCTGGGGTTCCGCGGCGCGCTGCTGAACGGGCGCACCGGCACCACCAACATGGACGCCCCCGAGTACGACGACCTCTACGGCGTCGCGGCCGAGCTGGGGGCGCCGCTGTACCTGCACCCGCAGACCCCGGTCGCGCCGGTCCGGCAGGCGTACTACTCGGGGTTCGGCGACCCGGTCGACTTCCTCTTCGGCAACTTCGGCATCGGCTGGCACTACGAGACCGGGATCCAGCTGTTGCGGCTGATCTTCTCGGGGGTGTTCGACCGGCACCCGGACCTGCAGGTGATCGTCGGGCACTGGGGCGAGGTCGTGCTGTTCTTCGTGGAGCGCACGGCGATGATGCAGGAGATGGGCCTGCACCTGGACCGGCCCTTCGCCGACTACTTCCGGCAGAACGTGTGGGTCACCGGCAGCGGCCTGATGAGCGAGCGCTACCTGCGTTGGACGGCCGAGGTCGTCGGCGTCGACCGCATCCTCTACGCCACCGACTACCCGTTCATCGACACGAGCGGCGGGCAGGCGCGGGGGTTCCTGGAGAAGGCCGCCCTCAGCACCGCCGAGAAGGAGGCCATCGGCTCCGGCAGCTGGGAAAGGCTGACGGCCCGCCTCAGCTGAACGACCGCCGGTCACACCCCGGAGACGCCGGTCTCCTGCGGATCAGGTGCCCGTCGCCATCCCGCGCGCAGCGCCCTGCGGTCGATCTTGTTCGCCGCCGTGCGGGGGAGGGCGGGCACCACCACGATCTCGACGGGCTGCTTGTAGCCGACGAGCGAGGCGGTGCAGTGCGCGCGCAGTAGAGCGGGGTCGAGCAGCGCGTCGCCGACGGGGACGACGAACGACAACGGCCGTTCGCCCTTGCGCTCGTCGGGTACGCCGATGGTGGCGCTCTCGGCGACCCCCGGATGGCGGGCGAGCGCCTCGTCGATCTCGCGGGGATACACGTTGAACCCGCCGACGAGCAGCATGTCCTTCTTGCGGTCGACGATCGTCAGGTTGCCCTCGGCGTCCATCCGGCCGATGTCGCCCGTGCGCACCCACCCTTCGACGACGGTGGCCGCCGACTCCTCCGGCGCGTCGAGGTAGCCCTTCAGCGCGTGCGGTCCCGCGACGAGGACCTCGCCGATCTCGCCGACGGGCAGCGTCTGCGCCGGGTCGTCGAGATCGGCGACGCGGACCGAGACCAGCGGGGCGGGGGTGCCGACCGTGCCCGGCCGCGGCGGCCTGCCAGGGGGGTTGCAGCTGATGGGCGCGAGCTCGGTCATCCCGAACGCCTCGTGGACGGGCACGCCCGTGCGTCGCTCCCACCGTTCGAGCAGCCCTTCGGCGAACGACGAACCGCCGCCGGGGCATACGCGCAGCGCCGACAGGTCGGCGTCGGGCAGGGTCGGGGCGGCGAGCAACGCGGCGTAGATGGCGGCCGGACCGCCACCGAACACGGTGACGCGGTGCGCCGAAAGGGCCGCGACGACGGCGCCGGGCTCGAACCGCGGGACGACCACGAGCGTGGCCGCGCGGTAGGCCGGGTTGAACAGGCCCATCAGAGCACCCCAGATGTGGAACATCGGGGCGACGTTGAGCCAGGTCTCGGCGCCGCGGGTGGTCGGCCAGCAGGCCTCCATGCCCTGCACGGTGAGCAGGAGCGCGCGGTGGTCGCGGGGCACGGCCTTGGCGACCCCGGTCGTGCCGCCGGTGAACATCAGCGTCGCAGCTGCCTCCGGAGCGGGGGCTCGCGGCGGCGCGACCGGTGCGCAGGCCAGCAGGTCCTCGACGGCTTCGGGCCCGAGCACGACCACGGGCACGCCGTGCGCCGTCGCGACGGCCGAAGGCACAGCGGCGGACGCACCGGTGACCGCGACGACGGGGGCCGCGGCCCGGATCTGGGGCGTCAGCTCGGGCTCGGGGTAGGCCGGGTTGACGAACGCGACCTGCGCCCCGGCCGAGAGCGCGGCGAAGGTGGCGACCGCGCACTCGATCCCGTTGGGCAGCGCGACGAGGACCCGCCGCCCGGCGACGCCGTGCACCGCGAGCCGATCGGCCAGCGCGGCGACGGCGCGGCCGTACTGCCGGTAGCTGAGGCGGCGGCGCCCGTCGTCCAGCGCCGTCCTGTCCGGAACGTCGCGCACGGCGTCCCAGAACGCGGCGACGACCGTGGTGACGTGCCTGGAGCCGGGTTCGACCGGCATGGGTCCGCCGTCGGCCCGGGAGAGCTCCGCGGCCCCTGCCTGCGGCGGTTCAGCGATCGACATCGATCCACCCGTCCTCTGTGTTGCGACGCAGTGTTATCGATCGATCAATCGATCGTCAACGGCGTCCGCACGAATCCGCACGGTCGGACCACGGGTGCTCAGCCGGGGGACAACCCGACGAGCGCCTTGTACGCCGCGGCGACCTGCTCAGCGGTGAACTCGTCCGAGCGGTACCACCAGTGCGTCCAGCTCATCATGCCGAGGATGCCTTGGCTGAGCAGCCGCGTCGGGTGGTCGGCAGGCAACTGGCCCGCGGCCTGCACCTCGCCGACGACGGCCTCGACCCGCCGGGCGAAGGACTGCTCGTCGGCGGCGATCTTCTTGGCCAGTTCCGGCGGGATCGACCGGAACTCCTTCCAGTAGACGCCGAACGTCCGCCGGTTGAGCACGAGGGCCCCGACGAACGCGTCGATGATGCGGTCGAGCCGGTCCCGAGGCGGCCCGCCGAGTGCCTCCGCGTCGTCCAAGGCCTGGGTGAAGTCGCGGTCGACCTGCTCCGCGATTTCGCCCATCAGGTCTTCCTTGGAGCCGACGTAGTGGTAGAGCGTCGACTGGCTGAGGCCGACCCGTTCGGCGATCTCCTTGGTCGTGCCCTTCTGAAAGCCGCTGGTGAAGAACACGTCGGCGGCGACGTCGAGGATCTCGCGCCGTTTGCGTTCCCACTCGGCGGTCTGCTTCGGCCTGCCGCTCGTCCCTGCGTCCGCCGTCACCTCCGCACCCTACCGGAGCGGTTGATCGATCGATCGACTTGCCGGTAGGCGCGGACGCCGACTTCTGTTAGCGTCGGGTAATCGATCGATCAATCGACCGACAAGGAGGACGCATGGCGACGTCGTTGATCGAGGCAACGGTGACCACCTCGACCGTGCTCGCGGCAGGCGTGCCGACCACGGTGCACGACGCAGGCGCGGGCAGGCCCCTGGTCCTGTTGCACGGCTCCGGCCCCGGCGTCTCCGCGTGGGCGAACTGGTCCGGCGTCCTGCCCGACCTCGCGACCGACCACCGGGTCGTCGCCCCGGACCTCGCGGGCTTCGGCGACTCGGTCGCGGCGCCGGGCACCCGCTACGACATGAAGCTGTGGGTGGCGCAGCTCATCGGCCTGCTGGACGCGCTCGGCCTCGCCACGGCGACGCTCGTCGGCAACAGCTTCGGCGGCGGCCTCGCGCTGGCCGCCACCCTGCGCCATCCCGACCGGTTCGACGGCCTGGTGCTGATGGGCACGCCCGCGGGCGAGTTCGCGATGACCGAGGGCCTGCGGGCGGGCTGGTACTACGAGCCCGACCTCGACGAGATGGCGCGGATCCTGCGGCTGTTCCCGCACGACCCGTCCGTCGTCACGTCGGCGATGGTGCGGCAGCGCTACGAGTCCAGTGCGCGCCCCGGTGCCCAGGACGCGTTCCGCAGGCTGATGCCCGAGCCCGGACCCGACGGCACGGTCGTGCGCGGCGTGCCGGAGGCGTCGTTGCGCACGATCACCACCCCGGCCCTGGTGCTGCACGGGCGCGAGGACGCGGTGATCCCCGTGGCGCTCGGGTACCGGCTTCTCGAGTGCCTGCCCCACGCCGAGCTGCACGTCTTCGGCGGTTGCGGGCACTGGGTGCACGTCGAACGGCCAGGCCGCTTCGTCGAGCTCGTCCGGGGCTTCGCCAGGGGTCTGGCGTGAGCGTCGCGGGCGTGGAGAAGGCGCTCTACGACGTGACCACCGACCGCGCGAGCCGCACGTTGTTCCGCGACGATCCTGAGGCGTTCCTCGGCCGGTACCGCCTCGACGACGCGCAACGCGCCGCCCTGTGCACCTTTGACGTTCGCGGCCTGGCCGCGCTGCCCGCCAACCCGATGCTGGTCTGGGGCTTCTGGATGACCTGCGCCCCCGACCGGTCCGGGGCCGCCTACCTGCGCCGCATGCGCGGAGAAGGAGCCGATCATGGGTGAGGTCGTCGGCGGGTTCCTGATGCCCCACGACCCGATGGTGTTCACCGCACCTGACGCGCCCGCGCCCGCGGTGCGTGCGCGCGTGCGCGCGGCGTACGCCGAGGCCGGGCGCAGGCTCGCGGCGCTGGAGCCCACGACCGTGCTGGTTCTGGGCACCGACCACTACGTGCTGTTCGGGCCGGGATGCCTGCCGCAGCTGCTGATGGCCACCGGCGACCTCGACGGCCCGGTGGAGCGACTTCCCGGCATCCCTCGAGGGTCCATCCCGGACAACGCGGCGCTCGCGCGCGATCTCGTCGCGCACGGCCACCGCGGCGGCATCGACTGGGCGGTCGCGCCGTCGTTCACGGTCGACCACTCGGTAGCCATCCCCTACACCCTGGTCGTCGCCCCGCTGGGGTTGCCGATCATCCCCGTGTACCTGGCCTGCGGGGTCGAGCCGCTGATCCCGCTGCGCCGGGCGGCCCAGGTGGGCGCGGGCCTGCGGGCGGCGGTCCGCGCCCGCGACGACGACGAACGCGTCGTCGTGATCGGCAGCGGCGGGATCAGCCACTGGGTGGGCACCGCCGAGATGGGCCGGGTGAACGCCGACTTCGACCGGGAGGTGCTCGACCTGGTCACCGCAGGCGACGTCGACGCGCTCTGCGCCTTGTCCGACTCCGCGATCGAGGAGCGGGCGGGCAACGGCGCGCTGGAGATCCGGACGTTCGTCGCCGCGATGTCGGCCGTCGGCGAGTGCCGCGGCGACGTCATCGCCTACGAGCCCGTCCCCGAGTGGATCACCGGACTCGGCTTCGCCCAGCTGGTCCCGGCCGGGGTGACAGCGCGATGAGCGCCGGCACGGACACCCGCCGCATCGTGCTGTGCAGGCTCGACGACGTGCCGCTCGGCGGGGTCCGCCGGGTGTCGGCGGCCGGGCTGGAGCCGCTGGCCGTCGTCCGCGTCGACGACGGCGCAGGCGGGTCGGTCCACGTCGTCTCCGACACCTGCACCCACGAGGACGAGTCGCTCAGCGAAGGCGACCTCGACGGGACCGTCCTCGTCTGCATCGCGCACTTCGCCGAGTTCGACGTCCGCGACGGTCGGCCGCTGTGCTTCCCCGCCGAACGCCCGCTGACCGTCTACCCCGCCACGATCGAGGAGGGCGACGTCGTGATCGAGGTCGAACAGCCGTGAACGCCGGTCTCGACAACCCCGCCGTCGACGAGCTGGTCCGGCTGCCGGGGCTGGACGAAGGCCGGATCGACCGGCGCATCTTCTGGGACGCCGACGTCTACGAGCGCGAGCTGCACCGGATCTTCGCCCGGTGCTGGAACTTCGTCGCCCACGAGTCGCAACTGCCGCGGCCCGGCTCGTTCCGCACAGCGTGGCTGGGGGAGGACCAGGTGATCGTCGTGCGCCGCCGCGACGGCAGCCTCGGCGCCTACCTCAACAGCTGCCCCCACCGGGGCAACCGGGTCTGCCTCGCCGAGGCGGGCCAGGCCCGCGGGTTCGTCTGCAACTACCACGGCTGGTCCTTCGGGCTGGACGGCGCGCTGCGCGGCATGCATGAAGCCGGCGTCTACGACCGCGAGCCCGGGTTCGACCGCGGCGCGCTGGGCCTCACCCCGGTCGCGCAGCTCGACACCTACAAGGGCCTCGTGTTCGCGACCTTCGACGCCGAGGCCCCGAGCCTGCGCGACTACCTGGGCGCCTTCACCTACTACCTCGACGTCGTCCTCGACAACGACGAGGGCGGCACGGAGTTCGTCGGTGGGCGCATCACGTCCGTGCTCGGGTGCAACTGGAAGATCGCGGCCGAGAACTTCGCGGGCGACGCGCTGCACGCGGGCTGGACGCACGCGTCCGGCGCCGAGGCCATGCTCGGCCGTCCGGTCCCGTCGCTGGGCCGCCAGCCCGAGAGCTACCACGTCTCGGTCAACGGGCACGCCTGGGAGTTCAACCTCGACACCGTCGGCAACGCCGCGACGTTGGACGACCCCGTCGTGCTCGACTACCTGCGTGGGCGGCACGCCGACGTCGTCGCGCGGCTCGGCGAGCTGCGGGCGCGGATGGTCGGCTCGATCAGCTCGGTGAACGTGTTCCCGAACTTCTCGTTCCTCCCCGGCCAGAACACGTTCCGCACCTGGCAGCCGCGCGGCCCGCACCGGACCGAGCTGCACACCTGGGTGCTGGTCAACCGCAACGCGCCGCAGCGCGTCAAGGACGCTTGGCGCAAGGGCGCGATGATGACGTTCTCGCCTGCAGGCGTCTTCGAGATGGACGACGGGGAGAACTGGGAGGGCGCCACCCGCTCGAACGCAGGCGTGGTCACCCGGCGCCAGCCGCTGCACTACGGACTCGGGATGCGCTCGTGCGTCGAGCACCCCGAGCTGCCGGGCGAGGTCCACCGCGGCCAGGTCAACGACGCCAACCAGCGTGCGCTCTACCGCCGCTGGTCACAGCTGATGCAGGCGCGGAGCTGGACCGAGCTCGTGGCGAAGGATGCGGCGTGACCCTCGCCCTCGACGTCGCCACCGTGCTCGAGGTCCACGCCTTCCTCGCACAGGAGGCGCGGCTGCTCGACGCGGAGCGCTATCCGGAGTGGCTCGAGCTGTTCACCGACGACGCCCACTACTGGATGCCCGGAGTGGAGAACCGGTCCCGGTCCGACCCGATGGGCAGCTACGGGCCGCAGCGCATGGCCTACTTCGACGATGATGTCTCCGACCTGCGCAAACGCATCCAACGCTTCATGTCCGCCACGGCGTGGGCGGAGGACCCGCCGACCCGGCACCTGCACGTCGTGTCCAACGTCGAGGTCGAGCCGGGCGAGCGCACCGACGAGCTGCGGGTGCACTCGGTGGTCGTGAATTACCGGGCCCAGCACGACCTCGACGCCGCGACGCTGTACGGCCGCCGTGAAGACGTGTTGCGCCGGGTGGCGGGCGAGCTGCGGATCGCCCGCCGCACCGTCGTGCTCCCGCACGCGGCGCTGCCCGCCAAGAACCTCAACACGTTCCTGTGACCGGACGGCTGGCCGGACAGGTCGCGCTCGTCACCGGGGGTGGGCGGGGGATCGGGCGCGCCGTGGTGCACCGCTACCTGGCCGAGGGAGCCGCCGTCGGCGTGCTCGACCGCGACGGCGCTGCCCTCGCCGAACTGGCCGAGCACGGCGTGGTCGCCACCGTCGGTGACGTCCGCGACCCCGCCGCACACGCGGAGGCGACGGAACGGGTCCTCGCCCGCTTCGGGAAGCTCTCCACCTACGTCGGCAACGCGGGCATCTACGACTACGGCGTCGGCGTCGCTGACCTCGATCCCGCGGCGCTGCCCGCGGCGTTCACCGAGGTCTTCGAGACCAACGTGCTCGGTCTGCTGCTCGGTGTGCGGGCCGCGCTCGACGCGCTGCGCACGGCGCGCGGCAGCGTCATCCTCACGGCGTCGTCCAGCAGCAGCTACGCCGGTGGTGGCGGCGTGCTCTACGTCGCGGCCAAGCACGCCGTCACCGGGCTGGTCCGCCAACTCGCCTTCGAGCTGGCCCCCGACGTCCGGGTCAACGCGGTTGCGCCCGGCGCCACGAGCACGGAGCTCGCAGGCGTCGGCGCGCTGGGCTCGGCGGCCCGCGTCCTGCGCGACGAGCCCGGCCTGGCCGCACTGGCCAGGGGAATCCCGCTCGGGTTCGTCAGCGGGCCCGAGCACCACACCGGCCTCTACGTCGCGCTGGCCGACCCAGCGGACACCGGCTTCACCACGGGCGCGGTCCTGCCGAGCGACGGCGGCCTCGAGGTCCGCGGCGGCGGACGGCGGCGGCCGTGACGGGCCTGTCGGTCGCGCTGGGCCTCTGGCAGGACCGCCCGCCCACGGACGCGCTCGTCACCGCGTGGCTCGCCGACGAGCTCGGCTTCACGCAGCTGTGGATCGGGGAGATGGCGACGTACGACGCATTCGCGCTGGCCACCGCGGTCGGCCTGCGGACCAGCCGGATCGGGCTCACCATCGGCCCACTGGCCGTCGGGGTGCGCGACCCGGTGACCATCGCGATGGGCGCCGCGTCGGTGTCCGACCTGACGGGCCGCCGCGTCGCCGTCGCCCTCGGCAGCTCCAGCCCGGTGGTCGTCGAGCAGTGGCACGGCCGGTCCCGCCTGCGCCCGGCCAGGATGCTCGCCGAGACCGCGTGCGCCGTCCGCACGCTGCTGGACGGCGGACGGGTTGCGCTCGACGGCGAGGTCGTCCGCGCAACGGGGTACCGGCTGCGGCTCCCGCCGGTCCCCGGCCCGCTGACGGTGGCCGCCTTCGGCCACGCCGCCGTCCGGGTGGCGGCCCGGCACGCCGACCGGCTGGTCGTGGCCCTCGTGACGCCTGCGTCGGCGGGCAGGCTCGTGGCCGAGCTCGGCGTGGCTGCCCAGAGGGCGCAGCGCGGTCGGCCGAGCACCGCGGCCTGGGTGCCGGTTGCGGTCACCCGCGAACCGCGGGCCGCGGTCGCGCAGGTCCGCCGGATGCTCGCCGGGTACTTCGCCGCGCCCGGCTACGCCGACATGTTCACCGAGGCGGGGTTCGGCCACGTCGTGGCGCAGGCAACCGCGGGAACGCCTGCGAAGGATCTCCTCGCGGTCATCCCGGACGCCGCCGTCGCCGCCGTCGCCGCGATCGGGGCGCCCGAGGTCGTCGAGGCCCGCTTGGGCGCCTACGCCGAGCACGTCGACGAGGTCGTGGCGCTGGTCTGCTGCACCGACGACGACCCGGTCGGCGAGACCACCCTGCGCCACCTGGCGTCGTGGACTGCGCCGTGAAGGCGAGGTGTCCGCATCCGGAGCGTCATCCGCGGGTCACGATGAGGTCGGCGAAGGCGACGACGTTGTCCTCGTAGTCGCGGGTCTCCGGGTCGTACGCGCCACCGCAGGTGATCAGGCGCAGGCCTGCGTGGTCGATGTCGCCGTAGACGACGTCGGTCGGGAACTCGTCCTTCGGGTACTCCTCGACCTGCTTCACCCGGAACACCGCCGCACTGCCGTCCTGCCGCAGGACGGTGACCAGGGCCCCGGGCCGGAGATCGCGCAGGCGGTAGAAGACACCCGGCACCCCGCCCCACTCGACGTGGCCCGCGAGGATCGCCGGGCCCGACTCGCCCGGCGTCGGCAGGCCCGTGTACCAACCTGCCGGGAAGGCGGCCGGCGGCACCTGCAGCGTCCCGTCGGCCTGCAACCCCAGCCGCATCAGCGCGGAGTCCACCCCGATGGCCGGGATCTGCACGCGGACCGGCGCGGACCTCGCCATGGGCGCCGCGGCGTCCGCGGGCGCAACGCTGTCGGGCGCGAAGACCGCCAGTATCGGTACGGGAGGCGCGTCGCTCGAACAGCCTGCGGCGATGGCGAGGCCCGCGAGCAGGGCAGCCGCTTCCGCCGTCACCCTGGAAGGGGTCTGACGAGGGTGACGCACCGGAATGCGGCGATGCATAGGCTCGGGTCCTCAGCTGTTGCGGCCGCCAAGTTCTTCGTGGACCGCAACGAGCGTCTTGCCTACGCGGGGACGCCGTGGCCTGCTTTCCCACCCACCCGAGTGAGCACAGCCGGGGGTGCTCAGCCCATGCGCGTGGCGGTGATCCCGCCGTCGACGTAGAGCGTGACGCCGTGGACCATCGCGGCATCGTCGGAGGCGAGGAACAGGACCGCCTTGGCGATGTCCTCGGGGCGGATCACGACACCGGCCGGGGTGGTGGCGGTCATGGCGTCGAGGACGGCGCGGCTCGCCTCATTGCCGGGGGTGAGGGTCGCGCCGGGGGCGACGGTGTTGACGCGCACCCCACGGGGGCCGTACTCGGCCGCCCAGCTGCGGGTGAGCTGCTCGTCGGCGGCCTTGGTGGCGGTGTACATCGCGGCGAAGGGGCTGCCGACCCGCGCCATCCACGAGCCGATGTTGACGATCGCGCCTGCGCCGCGCTCGGCCATCGCCGGGGCCAGGGCGCCGACGAGGACGTGGGGTGCGCGGATGTTGACCGCGAGCATCATGTCGAGGTCGTCGTCGGGCAGGTCCTCGGTGAGCGTCGCCGGGTAGATGCCCGCGTTGTTGACGAGCAGGTCGACCCGGCCGCCGAGCACCGCGGTCGCGTCGGCGGCGAAGGCTCGCAGCTCCGCGTAGGAACCGCCGAGATCGACGGCGACGACGTCGGCGCGGCCACCGGCGTCGTGGATCTCCTTGACCACGGCGGCACCGCGGGCGGCGTCCCGACCGCTGACGACGACGTGCGCGCCCTCCTCGGCCAGGGTACGGGCGATCGCGGCGCCGATGCCGCTGGTCGAGCCGGTGACGATCGCGGTGCGGGCCGCCAGCCGACCGGTGGACGGGCCGGTGCTGGGCGTGGTGTCGGATGAGGTGGTCATGGGTCCATTCCTAGGCGCGGAGCGCGGGATCGGCCAGGTCAGGACGAGCCTGGGCACGCCAGGACCACCCAGCAGCCCCGCGGCGTCCCTACTGTGGGGGGATGCCGTCGGACCGCGCCGCGTTGGGGGAGTTCCTGCGGTCGCGACGCGACCGGCTGACCCCGGCCCAGGCGGGGATCACCGCGTTTCCCGGCGCTCGGCGGGTACCGGGTCTGCGCCGGGAGGAGCTGGCGGTACTGGCCGGGCTGAGCCCCGACTACTACAGCCGCCTCGAACAGGGACGCCAGCCCAACATCTCCGACGAGGTGCTCGACGCACTGGCGCGGGCGCTGCGACTCGACCAGGTCGAGCACGCCCACCTGCGCGATCTCGCCGCACCGACCGCCCGCCGCCGCCGACAGGGTCCGGAGCGTCCGCAGCGCCCCGACCCGGGCCTGCTGCGCCTGATGACCGCGCTCGATCACGTGCCGGTCCTGCTGCTGGGCCGCCGCGGTGACGTACTGGCCCGCAACATGCTGCTGCGCGTCGTCCTCGGCCGTCCACTGGAGCAGGGGACGTCGTTCGTCAGGTACATGTTCCAAGACCCGATTGCCAGGACGCGCATCGTCAACTGGTCGGACTTCGCCTCGGCCTCGGCCGCCGGGCTCCGCCGGGAGACCGGGCGGTGGCCCGACGACCGGCGGCTGTCGGCGCTGATCGACGAGCTGCGCGGCACCGACCCCGACTTCGCGCGCTGGTGGGACGATCACGCCGTGCGCGACTACGCCTCGGTGGCCAAGCGCATCAGCCATCCCGACGCCGGTGTCCTGCACTTCGACATCGAGATCGTGGCGGCCCCGCACGAACCGGACCAGGCCCTCGTCGTCTACACCGTCGAGCCGGACTCGGCGACCGCGCGCGTCTTGCCCATCCTCGCCAGCTGGGCAGGCGGCTCGGAGACGGCCGAAGTGGACGCAGGCGGGGTGTGAGCCTCAGTACGGCCCCGCCGTAGGCCGGTCCGGCGCTGGCCCGTGCGCGCGTCGAGGGACATCGGGCCCTGTGGCGGATCGAGGGCGAACAGCGCGCCCGCGGGATCGACGAGGGACCCGTCGGGCTGCGCGTGGGCGCCGAGGTCGAGCGCCCGCTGGACGGCGTCGTCGAGGTGGTCGACGTGGAAGTGGACGAGCCAGTGCGCGGAGGTCGAGGGCCCGGTGGTTGGTCCGACTCGGGCGACCGGCTCGCCGTCGTGGCGGAAGAGATCGCCGTCCAGACGCCAGTGCACGACGGCGCGCAGGAAGTCGGCGTGTGCGGCGGGTTGGTCGGTGCGCAGCTCGGCATGGGCGAAGGTGCCGTGGCGCCCGGATAAGCACGTGCCGAGGTGGGCGCCCGGCTGCCACAGCGACAGGGGAAGGCCGTGCGGGCCGCGGACGACGGCGGCGACGCCCGCGTCCCCTGCGGGTGCGGGCGGGACGACGACGGTGCCGCCCGCGGTGGTCGCGGCCCGGGCCGTGGCGTCGGCGTCCGGGGTCGCGGCGTAGATGGTCCAGTACGGAGGGCCCGGCTCGTCGGCAGGGCCGAAGGCGGCGACGAGATGGCCGTGCAGGGCGGCGAGCCGGTATCCGGTCGGGTCGGCCCGGGCGACGTCCCAGCCGAGCAGGGCGGTGTAGAAGGCCGCGGAGGCTTCGACGTCGGGCGTGCCGAGGTCGATCCAGCAGATTCCGTTGGCAGTGCTGTTGGTGGGCATGGGGGCCGCGCCCGTCAGATCGCGACGGCGTGCTGGGCGGCCTCAGTGGTGGCGGCGATGAGCGCCTCGCCGGTATAGGCGCGGCCCGCGATGCCCCAGGCGCCGTCGGGGGCGTTGAGGATGTTGACCCAGATGTCCTTGCGGTCGTGCCCGGGGACGGTGAGGTCGGCGACGACGTCGGTGGCGGCGGCGATGAACGCGGCACGGAGCTCGAGCGTGGGCAGGCCGATGTTCGGCAGCTTCAGCTCGACCATGACGACGGGGCGGTTGGCGCCCCCCGCGTAGACGTCACGCGGGTCCAGCAGGTGCACGGTGCCGCCGACGATCGGGGTGAAGAACGTGTTGCCGGTGACTCCGCTGATCTCGATCAAGGTGGCGGTCAGCCTGGGGAGGACCTCGCGCTCGCCGGAGGGGGTGAGCGTGCCGCGGGGTGCGGTGACGGTG
>DASWUV010000082.1:0-21806 GCA_036401495.1 Pseudonocardia sp.
TCGATCCGCGACATCGTCTTGATCGGCCCGAACTGCGACCAGCCGCGCTCGAGCCAGAAGCCCTGTCGGAAGGGGTTGCGGAAGGTCGTGGCCTCGAGGTCGACCACCCACTTCGTGCCCGACACGTAGCCGTAGAGGCCGGGCACGACCATCCGCACCGGGAATCCGTGCTCGGGCGGCAACGCCTCGCCGTTCATCCCGACCGCGAGCAGCGCGCCGCGCCCCGGCTCCATGACCACCGACGTGGGAGTGCCGGTGTACCAGCCTTCGGTGCTCCGGCTGAACAGCTGGTCGGCGGCCGGGTCGATGCCTGCCTCCACCAGGATGTCGCGCAACGGGACGCCGATGAAGTCGGCCGTGGAGACGAGGTTGCCGCCGACCGGGTTGGAGACGCACGTCATGGTGATCGGCCGCTCGACCAACGGGCGGCTGATGAGGTCGGCGAAGCTCATCGTGAGCTCGCGCGCAACCATGCCGTGCACGCGCAACCGCCAGTCGGCCGCCGCGAGCGTGGGGATCCGCAGCGCGGCGTCGATCCGGTAGAAGTCGCGGTTGGCCGTGAGGAAGGTCGGCGTGCCGAGCTGTGGGAAGGCGGCGGCGGCCGGGACGGGGGTGGCCCGCTCCGCGAAGGTCGCGCGGGCCAGTTGCGCGGTGACCTCCGCCCGTGAGCCCTGGACGTCGCGGGCGACCAGTGCGCCGAGCCCCGTCGACGCCAACGCCCCGAGCCCGACAGCCGCGGACCCGCCCGTGAGCACGGCCCGCCGCGACACCCCGTCCTCGGCAGCCGACGCAGGCTCCCGCGCCCGCAGGCCGAGGTGGTGCAGCCAGCGGAACGCGCCGATCCCCGCGAGCGTCGCCGCCACAGGCGCGACGAGGTCGAGCTCGGCGTACACCGGCGCGAAGTAGACCGCCGCCGTACCGAGCACGCCCAGCACGGCCACGACCCAGGACCCCGGGTTCGGCCGCTCCCGCGACAGCAGGCCTGCAACGGCACCGACGAGCGTGATCACGACGAACATGGCGATGAGCAAGACGAGCTTGTCGTTCGTGCCGAACGTGTTCTTGGCGAACTCGGTGAGCGGCTCGGGGGACAGGCGGACCACGGCGTCGCCGACGGCCAGAAGCGGCGACGACGCCGCAGAGATCAGTCCCGCGGCCAGGTGCCCGACACCGACTGCCGCCCACACCGCGAGAACGCCGACCAGCGCGGCGACCGGGCGGGAGAGCCTGGTCGCCTGCGCGGTCGGGTGTTGCTCCCCGCGGTTCAGCGCGCTCACCACGGCGTGGTCACGCCGACGCGGCTCGGCGCGGGCGCGCTCCGAACCGTGCCGCTGTACTGGTCATGCCGAGCGGCCGATCACGGCGAGCCGACGAGGGTGGCCAGCCGGTCCACCGACGCCTGGAGCCGTTCGGCGGTCGTGGCCTTGGCGCGCTCGAACCGCTCCGGGTCGGTCAGCTCGGTCCAGTCGTAGGTGTGGCGGATCAGGGTCTGCGCGTCGTCCAGTGGCACGAGCTCCCACCGCCACAGGTGGCCCGGCGGCTGTCGGCCCGGTTCCGCAGGGCGCCAGGCGATCCGCCGTCCCTCTTCGAACTCGACCACGTGGTTCTCCCGGGTGGCGCCCGTGGTGATTGCCGTGACGAACGTGTCGCCGACGGCGCGGACGCGTTGTCCTTCGGCCGCGGCGCCCAGGTTGTCGTTGCCGTCCCACTGCGGCTGGGCCGCGGGGTCGGCGATCAGGGCGAAGATCTTCTCCGGCGGGACCTGGATGACTCGTTCGAAAGAGATCACCCGAGAGTCCTGCGCCGCGGTCGAGGCGTCGAACGTCACCCGGTCATCTTGGCGCTTGCCGCCCGCCGATGCTCGGTTCTGCGCGATCCGCTTCGGATGACTGCTGCTCGTTCCGCTGCGCGACGGCTTCCAGTGTCCGCACGGTCGTCTCGACGTCGTGGGCGTCGAACTGGCTCAGCAGCCGGATGGTCGGGGCGGTGACGTACTCGTTCAGGCTTCGGTAGCGGGCTTCTCCCTCGGCCGTGAACTCGACCCGCGCGTCGCCCCGGATCAGCCCATCGGCTTCGAGTCGGGCAATCAGCTCGTGTGTGGTGTCGGGGTCGAGGTTCCGCGAGCGCTTGAGGGCGCGGTCGAGCGCCGCACGGTCAAGGGGCCTGCCGGGGATGCTCACCAGCTTGAGCGCGTACCAGGTGCCGGGGGTGACGTCGCGGTGTGCGAGGTGCTCGTGCAGGGAGGCCGTCAACGCCTGCTCGGCGAAGGCGAGGGCCTGGCCGAAGCGGCTGAAGAGGGGGGCCGGTGTGGACATGGCGGAGTTCCGTTCACCTAGGATGGGCAGGTACCTGTCGACTATACGAACTAGACAGGAGGCTGTCTATCCCGTGGATGCGAACTTCCCTACCCGTCCGGTGATCGGGCTCCTGCTCCGGCTGCTCTACCAGCGTTATGCGCTGGACATCGACCACGCGCTGCGCGAGGCAGGTTTCGAGGACGTCCGGCCTGCCGCGGCGAACGTCTTTCCGTTCGTGCCGCCGGACGGCATCACGGTCTCCGACCTCGCCGAGTTGGCCCAGGTGCGCAAGCAGACCATGGCTCAGGCCGTAGATCAGCTGGAAAGCACGGGCTACCTCGCGCGGCGCCCGAACCCGCACGATCGTCGCTCGCGGCTGGTGGTGCTCACCGAGCGTGGCGCCGCGGTTCCCCCGGTCACGCACGCCGCCGCCGAGCGGGTGGAACAACAGTGGGCGACGCTGACCGCTCCCGAGGAGCTCGAAGCGCTCCGCGCTGCGCTGTTGCGGCTGCTGACCGCGCTCATGGACGGGGATCCCACGGAGTCGACCGGGTGACTGCGCCTGCCCTGGGTGCGTTGAGACGGGCGGCCCGGAGGGTGAGATGGCGCTGCTCGGCAAGGTTCGTGGTCCGGGCGGCGGCCGCGGCGTAGTGCCGGGCGGCGGCCGCCCGGTCGCCCCGCATGTCGTGCAGGTGGCCGCGGACCACGTCGACCCGGAAGTGGCGGGGCAGGCGGGTGGCGACGGCGTCGACCTCGGCGAGGCCCGCGTCCGGTCCGTGCACCATCGCGACGGCGACGGCCCGGTTCAACATCACGACGGGGTTGTCGTCCAGCCGCAGAAGCAGGTCGTAGAGGCTCAAGACCTGCGGCCAGTCCGGGGGGCCCGCGTGGACCGCCGCGATGGCGGCCTGCAGTTGGTAGACCCCCACCACCCCGTGTGTGCGCGCGGCTATCAGCAGCCGCAGGCCCTCCGTCATCAGACCGCGGTCCCAGAGGCTGCGGTCCTGCTCGTGCAGCTCCACCAGGTCCCCGGTGGCGGTGGTTCGGGCCGGGCGGCGCGCATCGGTGAGGAGCATCAGCGCCAGCAGTCCGGCGATCTCCGGGTCGTCCGGACGCAGGGCGTGCACCCTGCGCGTCAGCCGGATCGCCTCGGCCGCAAGGTCCGGCCGGTCCAACGCGGGACCCGCTGCCGTCACGTGGCTTTCAGTGAACATCACGTAGAGCACGTGCAGGACGGAGACGAGATCCGGCCGGTCCGGCATCGCGAAGCGGCCACCCGCGGCCGCGATCCGCGCCTTCGCCCGACTGATCCGCTGGGCCATCGTGGCTTCGGGGACGAGGAACGCGGCCGCGACCGCCGCCGTGCTCAAGCCGCCGACCGCGCGCAGTGTGAGCGCCATCGCCGAGGCAGGCGTGAGCACCGGGTGGCAGCAGAGCAGCAGCAGCGTGAGGGTGTCGTCCGCGGCAGGAGCCGCGCCCGCACCCGGGTCGAGGCGGGCGGCCGCGTCCTCGCGGTTCCGCCGCGCCCGGTCGGCCCGGTACCGGTCGGTCATCCGCCGTTCGGCCGCGCGGACCAGCCACCCCAACGGGTTGTCCGGCTCGCCGTCGACGGGCCAAGCCATGGCTGCGGCGAGCAGGGCTTCTTGCACGGCGTCCTCGGCCGCGGCGAAGTCGCGATGCCTGCGCGCCAGCACCGCGAGCGTCCGGGGAGCGAGCTCCCCGAGGTCCGTCACACCGGTCCCATCACCTGGCGCACCTCGATGCGCTGCCGCAGCGGCACGCCGCCGGGCCCTGGCGCGGCCGAGACCCGCCCGGCGATCTCCAGGGCCCGCTCCTCGGATTCGACGTCGACGACCTGGTATCCGGCGAGGACCTCCTTGGCCTCCCCGAAGGGCCCGTCGGTGACGACGACGCCCGCCGGGCCGCCTGCGGTCACCACCTTGGCGAGCTCGGGGGAGACCAGCGCGGTGACCTCGACGAGCTCGCCACTCTCGACCAGCTCCGCGTTCAGCGTGGTGAGCCAGGCCAAGTGCGCCTCCATGTCGGCCGGGTCCCACTCGGTCATGGGTGGCACGCCGAGCGACTCGTCGTACCTGGTCAGCAGCCAGAACCTGGGCATGATGCTCCTTACCGGGCCGCGGTCACGAGATCGGCGACCGCCTTCGGAAGCGTGGTCTCGAAGTCGAGCAGCGTCGCCGTGTCCGGGGTGATCGTGATCCGGGCCATCCGCGGGTAGAGCGCGCGCACTCCGGCCTCCCACGCCGGGAACTCCGCCTCACCGACCAGCTTGGCGGACGCGGCGAGGTACTCCTCGGGGACCCCCTCGACCATGTCGATCGCGGCGGCGCCGCGCACGAGCAAGGCCTTCGGCGGGAAGCCTTCGGTGTCGATCGTGATCGCGACGCGGGGGTGGGCGGTGATCGCGGCGACCTTTGCGGAGCGCTCCACGGTGCAGACCACGATCTGCTCGCCGGTCCAGTGGAACCCGACGGGGATTACGCGGGGATCGCCGTCGAGTCCGGTGTAGGCGAGCCGGGCGGGGCTGGGTGAGGCGAACAGGCTGGTTGCAAGGGGGCTGTGCAGGACGTCGAGCATGGGGCGCTCCTCAGGTCACTCCGGGCGGACATCGGGGTGACGGAGCTCCGACAAGGGATCTCGACATCCGCCCTGTGTGACCTCGGTCACGACCAGCGGTGCGGCTGATCAACGAAACAACAGCCAGAGAATCAGCAACAACACCACCAGTCCGCCGATCCCGCTGGCCGAGGACGAATGGCTACTGGCAACCACAAGTGCGAGTGTGTAGATCACGACTGATCAACCCTCCGCAGCGTCTGGGTACAGGGTGCCCGCAAACCGGGGACGGCACGCGCCCCCGTCGCCCGTTTCGGCGGAATGTGGCCGGGTTCATGCGTTTCGTGGATCGCCTGCGGTCGCGACAGGTGCCGGTGCGCGGCCGGTCATGCGGGCGAACGGGACGGCGAAGCTGTCGGCGACGCGCTGCGCGGTGGCGATGTAGGCGTCGTCCAGCGCGTACGGGGTGTTGTAGTAGAGGCTCACGCTCGCCACCAGAGAGTCGCCGTAGAGCATGGGCAGCGTCAAGATGGTCACGTACCCCTCGGCGCGCACCAGGTCGTGCGCGGCCACGAACAGCGGATCGGTGCGGGCGTCGGCGACCAACACGTGCAGGCGGGTCTGCCACACGCGCTTGATCACGCCGTCGGTCACGCCGCCGTCGATGAGCTTGTTGATCGCCTCCAGGTAGCCGTCGGAGATGCCGCGCCGCTTCGCCTTCCCCCACATCCCGTCGTCGCGCGAGCCTGCCGTCGCGACCAGGACCCGGTCGGCGCCCAGCCCGGCGGTCGCGGCGTCGCAGACGGCGTCGGTGAGCTCGTCGAGGTCGGCGTGGCGCGCTGGGCCGATCATGATGGCGGCCAACGCCTCGGTGTCGACCTGGGGGCCGCCGACCGCTCCGGCCTCCCCGCTGCCGCCCGCCTCGGCGATGAGGTGGCACGACTGTGTCGACCGGATGCCGGGATGGCTCTCGATCGTCTGCACCAGGAACCGGAGGGCCGCCGCGTCGTCGGGGAACGAGGCGACGGCGAGGACGTCGGCCGAACCGGTGGTCAGGTGCACCGTGTCGACGTCCGGCTGGACGGCAAGGAACTCGGCCACCTCGAACCGCCGCCCCGGCTCGGTGTGGATCAGATAGACCATGCGGCTCTGCTGGCCTGGGGGAGCCAATTCGGCGGTGACGCGCAGCCCGTACTCGGCCACCAGTCGGGCGATCCGGACGCGGACGGTCTTCTCCGAGACCCCCACCACGCGGGCCAGTTCGACGTTCGGCGTTCGCCCGTCGCGGCGCAGCTCGGTGAGCAAGGCCTGGTCGACCTCGTCCAGATTTCGGCGTCGTGCACGTCCAGCCACGCTTGACTTCCGTCCTCCCGCTTGTCAGGCTCCGTAAATCGGCTCCAGAACGCGAAATTGCGCCGATATTCGGATCGTAGCACGTTGGCAACTCGATCGATGGACAGCCACGGCGCACTGTCGCGCCACAAGGAGGAAGCCGTGAGCTCGACGGACTACCGCAAGGGCCTCGTGGATCTCGGCCAGGGCTGCCACGCCTGGCTGTTGCCGGACGGGAGCTGGGGCTGGAGCAACTCGGGCCTGATCACCGGTTCGGGCACGTCGTTGATGGTCGACACGCTGTTCGACCTCGACCTCACCCGCGAGATGCTCGCCGGGGTCGCATCGGTCACCGACAAGTTCCCGCTGGCCACGCTCGTGAACACGCACTCGGACGGCGACCACGTGTTCGGCAACGAGCTCCTCGCGGGCCGCGTTGAGATCATCGCCTCCGACGCCGCCGCGGAGCTGATGACCCAGGAGGCGGTCGACGCGATCGCCGGGCTCAAGAAGCTCGACGGCATGATCGGCGACTTCGCCCGCCACATCTTCGGCCCGTTCAACTTCGACGGCATCACCGCCACGCCGCCCACGCGCACGTTCACGGGCGAGCTCAGCGTGGACGTCGGTGGCCGCGAGGTGGCGCTGATCCAGGTCGGGCCCGCGCACACCCCCGGCGACACGCTCGTGCACGTGCCTGACGCCAAGCTGCTCTACGCGGGCGACATCCTCTTCAACGGCGGCACCCCGATCGCGTGGGCAGGCCCGATCGAGCGGTGGATCGCCGCGCTGGACCGCATCCTCGACATGGACGTCACGACGATCGTGCCGGGCCACGGCGCGGTCACCGACAAGTCCAGCGTGCGGCAGATGCGCGAGTACCTCGTGTTCGTCGAACGGGAGGCGCGGAAGCGCTTCGAGGACGGGGTCGACATCGACACGGCGATCGCCTCGATCGACCTCGGCCGCTACGCCGACGTCCCCGAGCACGGCCGACTCGCGCAGAACGTGATCAGCGTCTACCAACAGCTCGACCCGAGCTTCCCCCGCCCGGAGCGGCTGACCGTGCTGGAGCGGATCGGCAAGCTCGAGGGTTTCACGGCCGACCGGAAGGACGCCTGATGCGCTGGGTCACCTACACGACGGCGGCGGGCGACGACCGCGTCGGTCTCGTCAGCGGCACCGACGGCGGCCCCGAGATCCGCGCGATCGAGCCCGGCGTGACGCTGCTCGACCTGCTCGACGCCGGACCCGACGGGCTGCCCTCCGCGGCCGAGCGGGCCACATCCGCGCCGAGCGAGGTGGTTTCGCTGGCGGACGCGGCGCTGCGCGCGCCGCTTCAACCCCGCTCGATCCGCGACAGCACGGGTTTCCTGCAGCACCTGCGCAACTGCCAAGGCCAAGTCGACCTCGGCTTCGACGAGCGCAACCACCAGTTCCCCGCGTTCTACTTCTCCAACGTCGCGGCCGTGGTCGGGCCGCACGACGACGTCGCGATCTCGCCGGGGAGCGAGCGCTTCGACTACGAGCTGGAGGTGTGCGCCGTCATCGGCACACCGGGCTCGACGATCCCGCTGGACCGCGCCGAGGAGCACATCGCGGGCTACATGCTGCTGTGTGACTGGAGCGCGCGCGATCTGCAGATGAACGAGATGGCGCTGCGGCTCGGGCCAGCCAAGGGCAAGGACGGCGCCAACACGCTGGGCCCCATGCTCGTCACCCCGGACGAGCTCGCCGACCGGCGCAGCGGCGTCTCGTTCGACCTGGCGATGACCGGCTACGTGAACGACGAGCTGGTGAGCGAGGGGAACTGGAAGACGATCGACTGGGGCTTCGCCGACATGATCACGTACATGTCGCGGGGCACCCGCCTGCGGCCGGGCGACGTGATCGGTTCGGGCACGGTGCCCACCGGCTGCCTCTTCGAGCACTTCGCGATGCACCCCGACACCTTCCGGGGCTGGCTGCAGCCCGGCGATGAGGTGCGGCTGGTCGTCGAGGGGCTCGGCGAGCTGCGTCAGCGCGTCGTCGCGGGCGTGAAGCCCGAGCCGCTGAGCTCCGGCTACTGAGGCGGAGCGGGTGCAGACCCTGAAGGAGCTCTTCGCCGGGGTGCCGGAACGCTTCGGCGACCGTCCGGCCCTCGTCGTCGACGGCCGGACGTGGAGCCATCGGGAGCTGGGTCGCGAGGCCAACCGCCTCGCGCACGGCCTGGCTGCGCGAGGGGTGCGGCCAGGCACCCCGGTGGCGTTGCTGACCTCCAACCGCGCCGAGTACGTGATCGGCGACCTCGCCCTGATCCGGCTGGGCGCGGCCAAGGTTCCGGTGAACGACATGCTGTCGCCATCGGAGATCGGGTTTGTGCTGGCCGACAGCGGTACCGAGGTGGCGATCGCCGACGCGGGCCTGCTGCAGGCGGCGCTCGCCGCACCCGCGCCCGCGCTACGCCACGTCGTCGACATCGACGGGGCCGCGGACGGGACGGACGCCAGGGTGCGCAGCTGGCGCGACACGCTCACCGGGGCCGCCGACACGGAGCCCGCCGCGCAGCCGCAGCCCGACGGCGTCGGGCTCATCGCGTACACAGGCGGCACCACCGGGCGCCAGAAAGGTGTGGTGCACACCCAGCGCGGCCTCGTCGCGAACGTGCTCGCGCACGTCGTCGAGACGGGCTTCCAGGATGACGAGCGCCTCTTGCTCACCACGCCGCTGCCGCACTCGGCGGGCTATCTGCTGCAGGCAGGGCTGCTCAAAGGCGCCTGTCACCACGTCGAGCGGCGGTTCGACGCCGACCGCGTGCTCGACGCGGTGACCCGCGACGGCATCACGTTCCTGTTCATGGTTCCGACGATGATCTACCGCGTGCTCGACCGCGCCGCCGCCCGCGGGATCGCCGCCGCGGACCTCGCGAGCCTGCGAACGATCCTCTACGGCGCCGCGCCGATCACGCTGGAGCGGCTGGAGGAGGGACTTGCCCGGTTCGGCCCGGTGTTCATGCAGCTCTACGGCCAGACCGAGGCGCCGAACTTCCTCACCCGGCTCACCCGCGAAGACCACGACCCGCGGCGACCGGACCGGCTCACCAGCTGCGGGCAGCGCGTGACGCTCATGGAGGTCGCGGTGCTCGACGAGCGAGACGGGCGGGTAGCGGCGGGGACGGTCGGCGAAGTCTGCGCGCGGGGCCCCTACGTCATGGCGGGCTACCACGGGCTGCCCGACAAGACGGCCGAGACCCTGCGCGGCGGTTGGCTGCACACCGGCGACATCGGCTTCCTGGACGACGAGGGCTATGTCCATCTCCTCGACCGCACCAACGACATGATCATCAGTGGCGGGATGAACGTCTACTCCACCGAGGTCGAGAACGTCGTGGCGCTCGGTCAGGGGGTCGGGCAGGTCGCGGTCGTCGGCGTGCCGCACCCCGACTGGGGGGAGGCCGTCGTCGCCTACGTGGTCCCGACCGGGCCGGACGCGTTCGACGAGGCCGCCACCGTGGCCGTCTGCAGACGCGAGCTCGCGGCCTACAAGCGGCCGAAGGCGTTCCGCACGTGCCCAACTCTGCCGGTCACGCCCTACGGGAAGGTCGACAAGAAGGCGCTCCGCAAGGAGTGGCCGGGCTGGTAGCGGCCGAGCACGACAGCAGGACGGCCGTCGCCGCTCGGCGGCGGCCATGGCGCTCGGGACCTCCCCGTCGGCGTCTTCCGCGAGACAGCTCGCTCGGCGCCCGCTCGGGCGCCCCGACCCCTGGATGGCCACCGATGTCCATGAACCCGCCCGCCTCGACACCCCCCGCCTCGACCTCGCCCGTCGCCGGCGCGGACCCGCTCGCTGCCCGCTGGACGATGCTGGCCGTTGTCAGCCTCGGCTTCCTCTCGCTCACCCTCAACTGGTTCGACATCGCCGCTGCGTTCGGACTGATCGCGCCCGACCTGCACGTCGGCATCCCGCAGCTCGCGCTGCTCATCTCGCTCTTCGTGATCGGCTACGGGGTGGCGCACATCCCCGGCGGCATCCTCGCCACCCGGATCGGCATGAAGCGCACCCTGGTCGCCGGTGTCCTGCTGGAAGGCGTCGCAGGCGTCGCGTCGGGCCTCGCGACGAACTACGCGGCACTCGCGCTGTTCCGGGTGCTCGCGGGCATCGGTGGCTCGATCTTCATCGCCGTCGCGTTCGGCGCCGTGACCGTCTGGTTCCAGGGCCGCGAGCTGTCCCTCGCGCTGGGCGTGTCCGGGGGAGCGGCGTTCAGCATCGGCGTCGCGGCCGGACTCTACGTGTGGGGGTTCGTGCAGGCAGCGCTCGGCTGGCACCTCGCGCTCGTCGTCGGCGGCGTGATCGGGATCCTCATCGGCCTGGTGACCGCGGTGGTGTTCCGCACCCCGGCCGGGGCCACGACCCTCGCGGGCGTGGCGGTCACCCGCGCGGGTCTGCGCGAGGGGCTGGGCCACCGCGACCTGTGGATCTACGGCCTCGCCCTGCTGGGCGGCTACGGGGCGTACTTCACGACGTCGCAGCTCTTGGCCGAGTACGCCGTCACCGAACGCGGCTTCAGCCCGGCCGCGGGAGGGCTGCTCGCCGCGCTCATCGGACTGGCAGGCATTCCGGGCAGCGTCGTGGGCGGCATGCTGGCGGACCGTTCCCGCAACGTCCGGGCTTTCGTCCTCGGTCCACTGCTGATCATCGCGGTGCTGTTGGTGCTGATCCCGTTCGTCCCGTCGGCAGGCCTGTGGGTGCTCGGCATCGGGATCGGCTTCTTCCTGATCTTCGGCTTCGCCGCATGGTCGTCGGTGCCGGGGCGGGTCGCGGGCATCGCGCACGAGCACATCGGCACCGCCATCGGGCTGATGCTCACGCTCGCGGCCGTCGGCGGGTTCCTGGTGCCGATCGTGTTCGGGCAGCTCGTGCCCGCTGTGGGGTTCACCGGCGGCTGGGTGTTCCTGGGCGTCGTCACCGCGGTGTTCGCCGCTGTGGCCGTGGCGGGCCGGGGAACAGCGACGCCGGAGGCCACCCGTTCAGACGTCGTCTCCGACCCCGTCGAGCGGTCCGCCTGAGCATGCTCTCCCCGAGCAGCGCGGAGAAATTCATCCCCGGCGTTTCCGGCTGGCCCTATGCTGGCAGGCGCGCTGCGCGGCGACCATGAGCAGGTGCGCGGGTCGATCTTGATCGTCGACGACGACGCGGCCGTTTGGGGCCTCGTCGTGCGCATACTGAGGAGCGGGGGTCATGCCGTGATCAGCGAGGCAGGCTCGGTCGCCGAGGCCCTCGCGGGCGCGGAGGTGCTGCGGCCCGACACGGTCCTGGTCGACATCGGTCTGCCCGACGGCGACGGCTTCGCACTGACGCGTCAGCTCGGCGCCAAGTCCTGGGCGATGCGCGTCGGAGACGAGGCCGATGGGGAGCGCTGAGCCCGACCGCCCCCTGCGGGTCGCGGTGGGCGAGGACGACGTCCTGCTTCGCGAGGGCATCGCCCGGATACTGGCCGACGCGGGCGTCGAGGTGGTCGCCCAGGCAGGCGACGCCGATGAACTGCTGCGTCGCGCGCTCGCCTACCGGCCCGACGTCGTCATCGCCGACGTGCAGATGCCACCTCGCGGGGAGGATGACGGCCTACGGGCCGCGATGGAGGTGCGCAGGCGCGAGCCGGGCATCGGGGTGCTGATCCTCTCCCAGTTCTGCGAGCCCGCCTACGTGATGCAGCTCGTCGGCGAGCGTCCTGAAGGGATCGGGTACCTGCTCAAGGAGCGGGTGGGGGACATCAGGGCGTTCGTGGACGCCGTCACGCGGGTCGCCGCGGGCGGCAGCGCGCTCGATCCCGAGGTCGTCGCCCGCATGCTGGGCCGCCGGTCGCAGGGCGGCCCCCTGCGCCAGCTGACCGCGCGCGAGCTGGCGACACTAGCGGCGATGGCGGAGGGGAAGTCCAACCTGGGCATCGCCAAGACGCTGCTCGTCAGCCAGGCCTCCGTCGAGAAGCACGTGACAGCGATCTTCCGGAAGCTGCGCATCGCGCCTGCGAACACCGAACACCGCCGGGTCCAGGCGGTCCTGACCTATCTGCACGCCGACGACCGTCGACGATGAACCGGGACGAGCGCGTCGAGCCGCCGGCGGCGGTCGAAAATGCGGCGCCGGAGTTGCGCAGCCTGCGAGCGCTGGCCGACGAGCGGGCCGTGCTGCTGCAGATGGCCGAGTTGGCCGCGCGGCCCGCATCACCGGCGGAGGTCTTCGCGACGGTGGTGACGGAGGCGTCGCGCCTGCTGGGCGGCCTGCCGATGACACTGACCCACTTCGAAGGCCCGCGCGAGCTCGTCGTCGTCGCGGCGCGCAACGGGCAGGGGTCGGTGGGTGAGCGCGTCGCGTTCGAATCGGGCACGTTGCCCGACCGGGTCCTGCGCGGCGCCACCGTCGTGCGCATCGATGACTACGCAAAAGAGCCGGACGCCGCGGCCGCCCTCGCCGAGGGTCTGACGGCGGCGGTGGCCGCGCCGGTCACGGTGTCGGGTGCGGTGTGGGGGATGTTGACCGCGACCTCGCCGTCGGAACCGCTCGCGACCGGGGCTGACGAAATGCTCAAACAGTGCGCGCAGTTCATCGCGGTGGCGGTCGGCGGCAACCAGGCCAGGACCGAGTTCAGGGCGTTGGCCGACGAGCAGGCGGCGCTGCGCCGCATCGCCGAGCTCTCCGCACGGGGGACGTCCGCGGACGACGTGCTGCACGCCGTGGCCGTCGAGGGATCGCGGCTGTCGGGAGTCGACTTCACCACGGTGTTGCGCTACGAGGCCGACGGGTCGACCGAGATCGTCGCACTCGACGGCGCCCCGGCCGGGGTCGCGATCGGGATGCGCGCCTCGGGAGCGGGCGACGGTGCCGTGCAGCGGCTGTGGCGAACCGGTCGCGCCTCCCGGGTCGACGACCTGGCCGAGGTGTCCGGTCGCTGGCCGCACATTGCGCGCCGGGCCGCGTTCAGCGCGAGCGTCGCGGCGCCGATCCTGCTGCAGGGCACGCTGTGGGGCGCTCTGGTCGTCGTCAGCCGTGAACAGCCGCTGCCCCGCGGTATCGAAGACCACCTGCTGCGCTTCGCCGACCGGGTCGGCACCGCGATCTCGGCGGTCGACGCGCGCCTGCGCCTGCGCGCGCTGGCCGACGAGCAGGCCGCGCTGCGCCTGGTCGCCGAGCTGGTTGCCCGCGGGGCGGCCCCCGAGGAGGTGTTCGTCGCCGTCACCAACGAGGTGTCGGCCCTGCTGGGCGACCTCCCCGTCGCGCTGATGCTGTACGACGACGAGGGGGCCGCGGTCGTCGCCACCTGCAACTGCCCGGCGCCCGTCGGCCTGCACGTGCCGTTGAGCGCGGGCACGGCGGTCGATCAGGTGGTGCGCACCGGCGGACCCGCGCACATCGACTCCTACGAGGACACCGCGCTGGCTGGCGTCACCCAGGAGGTCGGCATCACCTCGACCACGGCCGTGCCGATCACGGTCGAGGGCCGGGTGCGGGCGACGCTCGTGTCGAGCAACGTCGACCCGACCAGCCGTGCCGCCGTCGAAGCGCGGCTCGCGCAGTTCGCCGAGCTGGCCGCTGTGGCGATCGCCAACGCCGAGACCCAGGCGAAGCTCACCGCATCACGGGCGCGTGTCGTCGCCAGCGCCGACGAGGCCAGGAGGCGCCTGCAGCGCGACGTCCACGACGGCGCGCAGCAGCGGCTGGTCCACGCGGTCATCGCGCTCAAGATGGCGCGCAACACCGTCGAGGTCGGGTCCGCGGCGGCAGATTTCGTCCAGGAGGCCCTGACCAACGTCGAACGGGCGAGCAGCGAGCTCCGCGACATCGTGCACGGCATCCTGCCCCGTGCCCTCACCTACGGTGGTCTGCGCACCGGGCTGGAGTCGCTGGTCGGGGACCTCGCGCTGCCGGTCGACGTGCGCGTGAGCACGCCGCGCCTCCCCGCGGCCGTGGAGACCACCGTCTATTTCGTCGTCGCGGAGTCGCTGACGAACGCGGTCAAGCACGCGCAGGCCCGTGCCGTGAGTGTGTGCGTGGACCTCGAAGGAGACACGGTGGTCATCGACGTACGAGACGACGGCGTGGGCGGGGCGGACCCGACCCGCGGAACCGGGCTGACCGGTCTGCTCGACCGCATCGATGCCGCCGAAGGAACACTGACGATCACCAGCCCGCCCGGCGACGGCACCGCGGTCCACGCCGAGCTGCCCGCCCGCTTCCCCGGCGACCGCACGCCAGGACCTTCGGCGCCCGGCTGCCGGTGACCGGCGACACCATGTTGGCCCGCATGCACGCGCAGGAGGTCGCGGCCTTCAGCCTGGACGCTGGGGCGAGCGGACGCCTGCCGAAGCGTGAGCGTGTGCGGCCTGCCGATGGACCCGACGGCGATCGCTGCCGGCTGCGTCCGGGCCGGTCAGAGCGCGGCGGCAAGCCGCCCGACCTGGCCTGGATCGCTCGCCCAGCAGTAGAACATCACCTCGTCGGCACCGGCGTCGGTGTAGTCCGCCACAGCCGTGCGGACCTGCTTCTCCGTCGTGACCAGACCGTCGAGGATGTGCCCGAGGTACGGGTTGGCGCCGTAGTAGCGGCGCAGTTCGGCACGAGCCTGCTCGGCGGCGCCGAGACCCGCGTTGACCTGCGCCACCAGGCGGGGCGTGCCGGTGCGGCCGTGGCGCTGCCAGGCCGCGCGTACGCCCGCGAACGTGCCCTCCATGATCGACGGCGGGAGCCCTGCGCCGAGGAACCCGTCGCCGAACCGCCCCACCCGGTCGAGCACGGAGTCGACGAAGCCGCCGAACAACACCGGCGGACCGCCGGGGGTGGCGGGCGCAGGTCCGATGGGCGCGCCGGTGCCGGACCAGATCGCCCGCAGGCGGATCATCTGGTCGTCGAGGCGGCGGCCACGCGTGCCGCTGTCGACGCGGGCGACGTCGTAGTCGTCGGTGTGCCCACCGATCCCGATGCCGAGGGTGAACCGACCGCGGGAGAGCCGGTCGAGGGTCGCGGTCTGCTTGGCCAAGGTCGCGGTCCGATGCAGCGGGGCGATCAGCACTTCGGTCTGCACGCGGATGCGCTCGGTCGCTCCGACGAGCACAGCGAGCGTGATCAGCGGGTCGGGGTTGTCGTAGGCGAGTCGGTCGAGCAGACCGACGGTGGAAAAGCCTGCACGCTCGGCGCGCGCGGCCCACTCGGTGAGCTGGAGGGGGTCGGCGACGGGCAGACCGATGCCAATGGTCACGAGGAACTCCGATTCAGGGCGCGCAAACGGGTCGTGCCGCCCCTCCTGGCATCGAGCCGGTGCCTGCACCCCCGCCCTGCGGCGTACTTCTGGAGGGTGCGATCGGAGTGGCCCGACCCTACCAAGCCCGTCGACGGTCGACATCGACACCAGCGGGGCGGGACGCAGCAAGACCCCGCCCGCATCGACCTCGGCCGCGACCTGCCCGGTCGACCGTCAGCGGCCGGACCACCGCCCGCTCAGCGCGCAGAGTCCCGCCCAGAACAGCGCGAACGCGGCGATCTTCGGCCGCTGCCCGCGGTCGGGGAGCTGCAGGCCGAACACCACGGCGTCGGCGACGTCGCAGAACACCCGGGCAGCGACCGCGGTCTGGAGGGCGGGTCCGCGCTTGGCGAGCGCCATGGCCGTGCCGATCGCCACGTCCCGCGCACCGATGCCGCCGATCAGTGTGCGTACGGCTGCCGAAGCCCGGCCACCAGGGCCGGTCAGGCCGCACGGGCGGGCCAGCACTTCCGGGCGCGCGATGATCACGACGCTGTAAGCGGCGGTGAGCACGCCGAGAATACGGGGCAGGCGATCCATGGGGCTCCTTCAACAGGCGTCGCAGGCCGATCCGCCTGCCTTCGGCCGCCTACCCCTGGCACGCGCTCTCAACCCTGCGCGCCCGGCGGTTGGGCCGTGCCTGATCGGGTACCACTGTCCTTACGCGACCGCCGAGGCCGCCCGCAGACGAGTGAGCAGAGGACGTCCCCCATGAAGGCGAACGCGACGCCCGGCGACGACGAGGCCGATGGAGGCGGCGCGGCCCCAGCGGCCCCGGCTCCAGCGGACCCAGCCGCCGCCGCGGCTGTGCCGGACCTGCCCTTCGTGGACGGCACCGAGCTGAGCGCGGCGGAGCTGCGTGCCCAGGTCGAGGCGCTCGACGACGCAGGCTTCGACAGCGCCGCCCTCGCGGAGGTCGAGGAGCTCCGCGCGGAGGTCGCGGAGACGGTCGGCGAACTGGCCAAGCGCGTCGACGTGCCTGCCCGCCTGCAGGCCCAGCGCGACCAGGCGGCCGCCGTGATCCGACAGGGCACGCGGTCACCCGCGGCGCTCGTGCTCGCGGGGATCGGGGTGCTGCTCGTGCTCGTCGCCGCGGTGCGCAGGCGGCGGCGCTCCTGATGACGCCTGCGGCCTGCAGCCGCTTCTCGAGCGCTTCCAGGGGAGGCGGGGCAGCAGCACGCTGGTCAAGCGCGGGACTATGTTCGTGGACAAATGATCCAGAACTGGACCAGAGGAGTGTTCCCATGGACCCCGCCCCCGACGCAGCCGGGCAGGCCGCGGACGCGCGGGTCGTCCGTACCCACAACGACATCCTCCGCGCCACTCTGCAACTGCTGCTGGGACAGGGCTGGGAAGCCGTCACCCACCCCAACGTCGCCCGTGAGGCCGGCTACTCCCGGGCCACGGTCTACAACCACTGGCCCACCCGCAACGACCTGCTCCGCGACGCGTTCAACCGGGTCGCCACCATGCCCCACCAGCCCCCCAGCGGCGACCTGCGCCATGACCTGATCGCGGAGCTCACCGGCTACCGCGACGAGATGCAACGCCACCGGCTCGACCGGGCCCTGGCCGTGCTGGTCGACCTCACCGCCTCCAACCCGGACATGATCCCGGTCCGCGACAAGCTCGTCGCCGACGGCGAACAGCTGGTGCGCGACCGCCTCGCACCCCTGCTCTCCGGACCCCGGCTCGACGCCGCGGTCCTCATGCTCTGCGGCGCGGTCCTGCAGCAGGCCCTCATGCACGGCGAACTGCCTAGCGACGAGGTCATCACCGCGAGCGTCGACCTGACCCTGCGCGCGATCGACGCCACCGGCCCCGACCCCGCCTGACCGGTCCCGCCCGGCCGACCTGGGCGCCGGTGCGGGCGAGGAGTTGTTGCGCCGCAACGGATCGGACCGTCGAGCGCGGGCCGCGGCACGTCCCTGAACGCGCGGTCGACTCGCGGGTCCACGGGGTGGCATGTCTACTTGTTCTCGGCAGATGTCGTCGGCCGCGCATCCTCTCCGGTTGCTGCTGAACAAGTAGTCCACTACTGTACTTTTTGTACAGTAGTTGGGCTTTAGAGTGGGGAACACCGTGTCAGCTATTCTCTTCGGCTCCATCAGCACGATCGCCGACACCTCCGAGCTGCAGCGGGAGGCGTTCAACCGGGCCTTCGTCGACCACGGCCTCGGCTGGACGTGGGACCGGGACGACTACCGCGGCATGCTCGACGTGAGCGGCGGCCGGTCGCGGATCGCCGAGTACGCGAAGAGCCAGGGCCAGTCGGTCGACGCGCAGGCCGTGCACGCCACGAAGTCCAAGCACTTCCAGGAGCACCTCGCGGGCGCGGCCACGCCGCGACCCGGCGTCGTGGACACCATCCGGCAGGCCAAGGCCGCTGGAGTGAAGGTCGGCCTGGTCACGACGACCGCGAAGGAGAACGTCGACGCGCTGCTCGGCGCGCTCGGCCCGGATGTGCGCCGCGACGACTTCGACGTGATCGTCGACGTGACACAGGTCGAGCAACCCAAGCCCGACGGCGGCGCCTACGCTCTGGCGCTGCAGAAGCTGGGTGAGGACGCCGCAGGTGCTGTGGCGATCGAGGACAACGTGGACGGGGTGCGGGCCGCGTCCGCCGCGGGCGTGAACGTCGTGGCGTTCCCGAACGCGAACACGGCGGGGCACGAGTTCCCCGGCGCAGCGCGGGTGGTCGATCACCTCGAGTTCGCCGAGCTGGGAGCCCGATGACCGCGCCGTCGCCGAGCTTCACAGCGACCGAAAGGGCCTTCCACGTCGAGGCCTACGAGAAGATCGACTACTCGCTGCTCTACGTCGACGGCGCCTTCGCGGTCACGAACACCGAGATCGCCGACAGCTACCGCTCGTTCGGGCGCTGCCTCATGGTCGTCGACGCGACCGTGTACCGCCTCTACGGCGACCAGATGCACGCCTACTTCCGCCATCACGGGATCGCGCTGACGGTGTTCCCCGTGACGATCCGAGAGCCTGACAAGTCGCTCGGCACGGTCGAGCGGATCGTCGACGCGTTCGCCGAGTTCGGGTTGGTCCGCACGGAGCCGGTGCTCGTCGTCGGCGGCGGCCTGACCACGGACGTAGCCGGGTTCGCGTGCTCGATGTTCCGCCGCGCCACCGACTACATCCGCGTGCCCACCACGCTGATCGGGCTCATCGACGCCAGCGTGGCGATCAAGGTGGCCGTCAACCACCGCAAGTACAAGAACCGCCTCGGCGCCTTCCACGCGTCCCGCAAGGTGATCCTCGACTTCTCGTTCCTGACGACGCTGCCGCTCGACCAGATCCGCAACGGTATGGCCGAGCTGGTCAAGATCGCGGTGGTCGGGAACAGTGGCATCTTCGAGCTGTTGGAGAAGTACGGGGAGGAGCTGCTGCAGAGCCGCTTCGGCCACGTCGAGGGCACGCCCCAGATGCGCGAGGCCGCGCAGCGGATCACCTACGACGCGATCCACACCATGCTGCAGCTGGAAGTGCCGAACTTGGCGGAGCGCGATCTCGACCGCGTCATCGCGTTCGGCCACACCTGGAGCCCGACGCTGGAGCTCAGCCCCGAGCTGCCCTTCTTCCACGGCCACGCGATCGCCATCGACATGGCGCTGTCGACGACGCTCGCCGAGCGGCGAGGCTACATCTCGGTCAGCGACCGCGACCGCATCTTCTGGCTCATGAGCCGCATCGGCCTCGCGCTCGACAGCCCGCACCTCACGCCGGAGCTGCTGCGGAAGGGGAGCAGCTCGATCGTGCAGACGCGCGGCGGGCTCCTGCGTGCCGCCGTGCCGCGTCCGGTCGGGTCGTGCTTCTTCGTCAACGACCTGACCTCAGAGGAGCTCGACGCGACACTGGTCGCCCACCGCGAGGTGGTCCGCCGCTATCCGCGGGCAGGGGACGGCGAAGACATGTTCCTCAGGCGGTGACGATGACCGCTGCGACTGGGCCTCGACCGGTCACCCCCGCGAGCATCCTCGCCGCCAAGCTCGACCGCCTTGCGGCCCGCCTCGCCGACGAGCCGGAGCTGCGGGAGGCGGCCGAGCTGGCGGCCGGGTTGGACCCCTACGTGGAACGGTGGTCGACGCCCGCGTCGCCTGCGCTCGAGGCTCTGGCGAAGCGGACCGCGGCGCAGGAGTGGACCGGTTCACTGGAGCAGGAGATGCTGTCGGGCCACGTCGAGGGGCGCGTGCTCGCGATGCTCGTGCACGTGAGCCGAGCCCGGCGCGTGCTCGAGATCGGCATGTTCACCGGCTACTCGGCGCTCGCGATGGCCGAGGCGCTGCCCGATGACGGCTGCGTCGTCGCGTGCGAGATCGACGCCGCCGTGGCGGAGTTCGCGCAGGCGAGCTTTGCGGAGTCCCCGGACGGCCGCAAGATCGATATCCGGGTCGGGCCCGCGCAGTCGACCTTGCACGGGCTCGCCGGGGAGCAGTTCGACCTGGTCTTCCTCGACGCCGACAAGGCCGGGTACCTCGACTACCTGAACACGGTGCTGGACCTGGACCTGATCGCCCCGCACGGCCTGGTCTGCGTCGACAACACGCTCATGCAGGGCCAGCCGTGGACCTCGGGCGAGCCGACCGCGAACGGCGTCGCGATCCACGCGTTCAACCGGGCTGTCGCAGCCGACCCGCGCGTCGAACAGGTGATCATCCCGCTGCGCGACGGCCTGACCCTCATCCGCCGGATCTGAGGAGGACCCATGCGGACCCGTCCCCTTGACCCGATCGGCGTCGAGGTCACCGAGCTGCGGCTCGCCGACGTCGACGCCGAGGCGGTGGCGCAGCTGCGCCGGTTGCTCGCCGACCGCGGCGTGCTCGTCCTGCCCGGACAGGACGCCGACGACCCGGCGTTCCTCGCCTTCCTGCGCGCCTTCGGCCACCTGGCCTTCACCGCGGGCGAGACGCCCGTGCCGGGGTTCGCGGAGCTCAACGTGATCAGTAACGTGGGGCGGACGACGCCGCCGCGCAGCCAGTTCCACGTCGACACCAGCTACGTGCGCCATCCGCCCGCTTACACGGCGCTGCGGGCCGTCCGCATCCCGAAGCGCGGAGGGGAGACCGTCTTCAGCGACCAGTACCGGGCCTACGACACGCTCCCCGCCGACGTCAGGGAGCGACTGCGCGGTCGCACGATCCGGCACGTGGTCACGGGGGTGCAGCTGGGCGAGGACGACGAGGCCGCGGCCGAGCATCCCGTCTTCCGCCCACACCCGCTGTCCGGACGCACCGCGCTCTACATCACGACCCCGCAGCGGTGCGCCGCCGTCAGCGGAATGGACGCGGCGGAGGCGGAGGAGACCGTCGCGTTCCTGACCGCGCACTCCACCCGGGAGGACAACCTCTACCGGCACCGCTGGTCGCCGGGCGACGTCGTGATGTGGGACAACGGCTGTGTCCTGCACAAGGCCGACCACGCCGACGTCGCGGGCGACCGCGTGATGCACCGCGGCATGGTCGCCGGGTACGCGGCGTGATGGTGACGCCGGGGGCCCGGTCGGGCGGGTCGGCCCAGACGCTCGGGGCGCTCGGGCTCTTGCTGCTCGCTCTTCCGTTCAACCTCGCGCTGACCGGCCTGGCGTTGTTGCGGGGCCTGGTGGTCCGCGAGCCGCTGATCACGGCGGACCGGCCGCGGACCGTGCTCATCAGCGGCGGCAAGATGACGAAGGCGCTGCAGCTCGCGCGGTCGTTCCACCGGGCGGGCCACCGCGTCGTACTGGTCGAGTCACCGAAGTACCGGTTCACCGGGCACCGTTTCTCCCGCGCGGTCGCCGCGTTCCACACCGTGCCCGAGCCCGACGACCCCCGCTACGCCGCCGCGTTGCTGGCGATCGTGCGGCGCGAGGGCGTGGACGTCTACGTCCCCGTCTGCAGCCCGAAGGCGAGCCGGTACGACGCCCTCGCCAAAGACCTGCTGACGCCGTACTGCGAGGTGATCCACGGTGACGCCCGACAGGTCGCCATGGTGGACGACAAGTCGACGTTCGCCGCGGCCGCGGCGTCGCTGGGGCTGCCCGTGCCCGACACGCACCGCGTCACGGCCCCGGAACAGGTTGCGGCGTTCGGCTTCACCGGCCCTCCCTACGTCCTCAAGAGCATCCCGTACGACCCCGTGAACCGGCTGGACCTCACGCCGCTGCCGCGCGCCACCCTCGCGAAGACGGCCGCGTTCGCCCGATCCAAGCCGATCGACGCCGCCAGGCCGTGGATCCTGCAGGAGTTCGTCACGGGGGAGGAGTACTGCACCCACGGCACTGTTCGCGACGGTGAGCTGCAGGTCTACGGCTGCTGCCGCTCGTCGGCGTTCCAGGTCAACTACGC
>DASWUV010000083.1:0-38982 GCA_036401495.1 Pseudonocardia sp.
CATCTCGCCGCCGATCCGAACGCACTGGCCGCGCTGGATGCCCTCGAGGCACAGCGCGCCGCGATCGACGCCTCCGTCGCCGAGGTCGAACAGGCGATCACCGCCGAACGCAAGGGAAGCGAAGCCCTCGCAGGCCTCCGCGAGCCCCTACGCCGTTTTGCCGAGCTGCTCGAGCACCATCTCGTCGACGAGGAGCGCGACGCGCTGCCGCTGATCCGCCGCCACGTCACAGAGACGCAGTGGCGTGCCTTCGAGAACGGGCAGAAACGTGGACTCGGGCTCTCCGGCGCCGCGCGGTTCTTCCCGTGGCTGCTCGACGACGCCGAACCCGGCCGCCGGGCCGCCGTCCTCGCGACACTGCCTGCACCTCTGCGGCTGCTGGTACGTCACCGCTGGGAGCCCCGCTACCGGAGAGCGTTGCAGGATGCGTCATGAGCGCGACGACCACGGTCTATTGGGTGCTCGTCTGGTTGATCGTCGTCGCCGTCGCTGTGCAGGCCGCCTCGATCGCGTTCGCCTACTTCGGCCTCGGCGTCTGGGTCCGCGGCGGCGGCGTCCTCGATGGCGCCACTATGGAGAACCACGCCGCCGACTTCCCCGGAGTAGCCGGGTTCGCCCTGCACGGGATCGGCGGGGAGCTCGTCGTCCCCGCGATCGCCATCGTGCTGCTCGTGGTAGCCCTGTTTGCCCAGGTCCGCCACGGCGTCATCTGGGCAGGTGCCCTCGTCGCCATGGTTGCCGCGCAGGTTCTTCTCGGGCTCCTCGCGTCCTCCGCACCTGCGCTCGGGCTCCTCCACGGCCTGCTGGCCGTCGGGCTCGCCCTCGTCGCGTTTGCCGCCGCTCGCCGCGCTTAAGTACCCATCGACCCCCCACCCGACGATGCCGAGCAGTCGAGGGCGGCGGCACTAAGCAAGTACTGGTCGATCAGCGCGTCCCGCTCTACTCGGTGCCTTCGGCAAGCGTGGCGGCCAGCAGAGTCTGCGCCATCCAGGTCGACACGGACGCGATCTCTGTGGCGTCCAGCCCCCGGATGTCGCGCAGCACGATGAACGGCTCCCAGCCGACGGCGGTGACCATTGCCGATACCAGTCGCTCGAATGCGGCGGAGGAGACGCGCTCGCGCACCGGAGCGAGCGCCTGCTCGATCCACTCCACCCTGCGGTAGCCCCGCCGGGGACCTTGTTCGGGCTCGTCCGCAGACGCGTCGAGGGTCAGCTTGATGATCGTCCGGCCGAGTTCTTCGGTCTCGGCTGAACCTGCGGTAATGCTGCGTACGAACACCTCGAGGCGTTGCGCGGGCTCGTCCGACCCGGTGGTCTGCGGCGGCGCTGCCCGGGTGCCCAGCTCGAGTGCCGCGTCGGCCAGCAGGTGCTCGATCGTCGCGAAATAAGTGTAGACGGTGCGCTTCGCGACCTCGGCGGCGTCCGCGACGTCGACGATCGAGGGCGACTCACCGCGGGCGAGCAGGTCCGCGGCCGCGGAGACGATCGCGCGTCGGGTTCGTCGGCGTTGCCGCTCACGGCCGGTCCCTGCCCCATCGGTGGTCATCCGCAGCCCCTTCATTCCTGCCCGCGGGCAGGTTACACCGACGCAGTCGATGCACGGTTGTGCTACGTGACGGCCGTCAGCCCCGCTCGGTCGCCATCACGATCCGGTCTGGACGCAGGAGCACGGCGGTGGTCCGGGCTGCCCGCATCCATGCTCGCAGCGTCCCGCCGTCGTCGAGGGTCCCGACCGTGATCCCCCGAGCCCCGACGGCGTGCGCCCGCGCCCGCAGCGCCTGCCCGACCGGTCCCGTCGTGAGCAGGGCGAAGCCGGGGCCGAGGACGTCGTCGAGACGTTCGCTCGACCCGCCCCTTCGCACGGACGGCTGGGGGCAGGCGGTGCCCGCGAGGTCGCCCCGCCCGCCTGTCTCTTCCACCCACGGGCCCGCCGGGTAGCGCGTGGTGAGCGCGGCCGCGGCGCGTGCCCGCACCCCCGGCACCCGCAGGAGCGCGGCGGCGGCCGGACGGCGCAGCGCCGCCAGTGCGCCGTTGCCCCCGGTCATCGCCCGTCCGACCCGGACCGCGGTGCGCACGACGTCGCGGGCGTGGGCGTCCCGCTCGTCGCCGTAACTGCTGAGCAGGTCGTCGCCCGCGCGCCCCTGCAGGACCGCGGCGAGCTTCCACGCGAGGTTGTGCGCATCGCCGAGCCCCAGGCCGAGACCCTGTCCGATGAAGGGCGGGGTGAGATGCGCGGCGTCGCCGACGAGGATCACCCGGCCGCGCCGCCACCGGTCGGTGACCCCGGCCCGGAACGTGTAGGCGGCGCTGCGCAGCACCGTCCAGTCGGCGGGGGCGAGCCTGCCCGTCCACGCAGCGATGAGCGTGGCGAGGTGCTCCGGCCTGGCGAGGTCCTCGGCTGTCTCGTCGGGCCGCATCCGGAACTCCCACCGGTACCGATCTCCGGTGAGGTGCATGAAGGTCGCGGCACGCCGTGGGTCGCAGACCTGGTCCACGCCGCCCCAGTTCTCGATCGGCCGTGCGCTGCGGACGTCCACGACGAACCAGCGCTCCGCGAAGCCCAGTTCGTCCAGGCGCGCGCCGATCGCGCGGCGGACCGTGCTCTCGGCGCCGTCGCAGCCCAGCACGGCCTTCGTCGGCCACCGTTCGACCGCGCCGGTGGCCCCGTCGTGGACCGTCACCACGACCGCGTCCCCGTCCTGCCGGACCTCGGTGACGGCGGCCCCCCTGCGCAGGGTCACCGCCGAGTGGTGGGACAGGTTCGCGCGCAGGAGCGCTTCGAGGTCGGGCTGGTCGAACAGGTTGGCGTCGGGATGTCCGTGCATCCCGGGCGATGTGGCCCGCTCGACGACGACGAAGGGGCGCAGCCGGGCGTCCAGCAGCCGTAGCCCCCCGGCGGGCCTGCTGACGGCGGCGAAGTCCTCGGCGATCCCGAGTTGCTGCAGAACGCGGACCGCCGCTCCGTCGAGGTGCACGGCGCGCGGCATGGCGTACGGACGACTGTGCCGGTCGACAACCGTGCACGTGACGCCGTGCTGCGCGAGCAGCGTCGCGATCGTCATGCCCACCGGCCCTTCCCCCACCACGACGACGGACGGGTACGGCATGCGGATCAGTGTGCGCTGCGAACGCCGGACAGCGCGGGTCTCGCCGCGCCCGAGCACGCGGGCACAGGCAGCATGAGGCTTCGCAGCGAGGAGGCCCCGACATGGACGAGCTCGATGACGAGGTGAAGGGCGTGGTTCACGACGTCGCGATCGTCGGGGCGGGACCGGCCGGGTCGGCCGCCGCGCTGCGGATACTGCAACTGCGCCCCGACGCTCGGGTGCTGATGCTGGACGCCGCGACGTTCCCTCGCGACAAGATCTGCGGCGACGGGATCGCCGCTCACGTGTTCGACCTGCTCGACGCCCTCGGGGTGCACGGTCTCGCCGAGCAGGCCCCCGCGGTGCCTCGGCTGCGGTTCCGCACCACGTCGGGGCGGAGCGCGGAGCGGGCCTGTGCGCGGCCGAACCGGGTGATCCGCCGGGAGGTGTTCGACGCCGCGCTCGTCGACGCCGTCGTGGCACGTGGGGGAGTGCTGCGCCGCCACCGCGTCAAGACGCTGGAGGTGCGGTCTGACCGTGTCGTCATCGACGGCGTGCTCGCCGCTCGGGCGGTGATCGGCGCCGACGGGGCGAACTCGACGGTCCGGCGCCTGCTCGGCGCGCCTGCGGCCGCGCCGCGGTGCACGGCCCTTGCGGTCCGCGGCTACGCCCCCGAAGTCCTCGACCCGGAGACGTTGGTGATCGAGTTCGCCGATGGTCCCTACCCCGCCTACGCCTGGTCGTTCCCGGTCGCCGACGGCGGCGCGAACGTCGGCTACGGGGTGTTCGACCGGCGCGGATTCGGCAACCGCCGCGAGTTCCTCGACGCCATGCGACGGCTGCTCCCCGGCCAGGAGCCGCGCCAGGAGACGGTCGGGGGCCACCACCTGCCGCTGTCGACCGGGCCCCGCTTCCATCCCGACGGCCGGGTGCTCCTCGCCGGTGATGCCGCGTCCATGGTCAACCCGTTGACCGGGGAGGGGATCTTCGACGCCGTGGCGTCGGGCGTGCTCGCAGGCCGGGCCGCACTGGCAGGCGCCGCCGCGGGCGCGCTCCACCGGCGGGCCATGCGGCGCTGCTTCGGCCGCCACCACCGGCACAGCGGGGCGATGGCCCGGCTCGCCGCGAACCCGCGGTTCCTCGACGCCGCCGTGGCCTCGGCCGGTCGGCACCGCCGCGTGTTCGACGCGGCGATCGATCTCGGACTGGGGCGCGGGACGGTGCCGCCCGACGCGCTCGCCCGCGTCATCGGCGCCTATGTCGGCGGCCTCGTCTGAGCAGTTCCGCTCAGCTGACGATGGCGGGCCCGGCCGCGACGAGCAGGACCACCGCGATCAGGGCGACCACCAGCACCGCGCGGAACGGGGCCCGCGATCCGGGTCTGCGCCCGGCCCACAGGCCGACGGCGAGGACCAGGACGGCGACGCCCGGCACGCTCCAGGCCAGCCACGGCGCAACGGGAGCGCCGAGCGCGAGCACGACGGTTGCGCCGAGCATCAGCCACGCCGCGGCCACCCGGCTGCCTGCCGCGCCGAGGCGGTGCGGCAGGCCGCGCACCCCGGTGGCGGCATCGTCTTCGAGGTCGGGCAACACGTTCGCGAAGTGCGCGCCCGCCCCGAGCAGCGCCCCACCGGTGACCAGCCACCACGGGGGGACGGGGGAGCCGGGCAGGCCGAGGACCACGAACGCGGGCAGCAGCCCGAAGCACACCACGTAGGGCAGTACCGACACGCTGGTGCCCTTGAGCCCGAGGTCATAGGCCCACCCAGCGGCCACCGCGACCAGGTGCACCCCGCCCGCGAGCAACCCGGAAGCCAGCGAGAGCGGCACACAAGCCACGGCGGCGAGCAGCGCCGCCGCTCTTACGGTCCGCGCGGACACGGCCCCGGCGACCACGGGCTTGTCGGTGCGTCCGACCGCCTGATCGCGCGCGGCGTCGAGCGCGTCGTTGAGCCAGCCGATCGACAACTGGCCGGTGAGGACGGCCAGCGCGACGAGCACCACACCTGCCGCGGTGCGCCCCGCGGTGACGGCCAGCGCCGTCAGCATCAGCGTCACCGCCGCCGTCGGCTCCGGATGGCACGACCTCGCCAGTGCGACCGCGCCCGCCTCGACAGGCCTCATGGGCCGCAGTCTGACAGCCTCGGGAGGTGGCCGTCGTCCGCAACGCTCTCCCTCGCAATGATCCGCGCCAGTACGACGAGCTGGCCGACCGGTGGTGGGAACCGCGCGGGCCCTTCACGATGCTGCACTGGCTCGCCCGCGCTCGCGCCGCGCTCGTGCCCCCGGCGAGCCGCCCGGGGGCGGTGCTGGTCGACCTCGGGTGCGGCGCGGGCCTGCTCGCCCCGCATCTCGCCGGGAAGGGCTATCGCCACATCGGCGTGGACGTCACCGCGTCGGCCCTGCGTGTCGCGGCCACGCACGGGGTGACCGCGGTCCGCGGCGACATCAGGGCCGTGCCGCTGGCCGACGGCTGCGCGGACGTCGTCACGGCGGGGGAGATCCTCGAGCACGTCGCGGAGCACGCGGCGGCGGTGGCGGAGGCGTGCAGGCTGCTGCGGCCGGGCGGGCTGCTCGTGATCGACACCATCGCCGCGACCGCGCTGGCTAAGCTCGTCGCCGTGCGGGTGGGCGAGCATGTACCCGGCGGAGCGCCGCCGGGCATCCACGACCCGGAGCTGTTCGTCGACCGCGCCGCGCTCGTGCGTGAGTGCGCTCGCCATGGGGTAGACCTGATGTTGCGGGGCATCCGACCCTCGCTGATCGGCATCGGCCTGCTGCTCACCGGGCGCCGCGACACTGTGGCGATGGTTCCCGTTGCGACGACGGCAGTGCTGTTCCAGGGGATCGGCCGACGAAACCGCCCCCCGGCCTGAGCGCTTCGAGGAGCAGAACACATGAGGTCGTCCTCAGCGGTCGACAGGTCGACGTTCATCGCGGGCTTCGGCTCGGCCCGTCCGGGCCCGCCGCTGGAACAAGGCGACATCTGGCAGCGGTGCTTCGCGCCGCACTTCGTCGGCGATCGGGTGGCCGAGCGCATCTTCCTCGGGGCCGGAGTGCGCCGCAGGCACGCCGCCGTGAACCCGATCATGGAGGACATCTCCGGCTGGTCCACGGGGGACCGGATGCGCCGCTACATCAGCGAGGCGCTGCCGGTGGGCAAGGAGGCCGTCGACGCGGCACTGGCCGACGCCGGGCTGGCTCCCGAGGAGGTGGGCATGTTCGCGGTCGTCTCCTGCACCGGGTACGCCACACCGGGGCTCGACATCCAGATTGCGGCCGACCTCGGCATGGGCCTGGACGTCCAGCGGCTGCTCGTCGGGCACATGGGGTGCTATGCCGCCATCCCAGGCCTCGGCGCCGTCGCCGACTTCGTCGCGAGCCGCGGCCGTCCGGCGGTGGCGCTGTGCCTGGAGCTGACCTCACTGCACGTCCAGCCGCGGAGCAGGGACCGCAGCCAGCTCGTCACGCACGCCCTGTTCGGGGACGCCGCGGCCGCCGCGGTGGTCAGGCCGGGTCCGGCGGCCGATGACCGGAGCCGTCTGGAGATCCTCGACATCGCCGCGCTGACCGATCCGTCGACGGCCGACCACATGACGTGGGACGTCACCGACCAGGGCTTCCGGATGGGACTCTCGCCCGACGTCCCCGCCGTGCTGGGACGCCACGTCGGCGGCGTCGTCGCCGCGCTGCTGGAACGCAACGGTTGCGCTGTGTCCGATGTAGACGCCTGGGCTGTGCATCCGGGCGGCCCGCGCATCCTCGACACCGTCGCGGAGAAGCTGGCCCTGCCCGACGGCGCGCTCGACGCGTCCTACGGCGTGCTCGCCGAGGTGGGCAACTGCTCGTCGGCCACGGTCCTGCTCATCCTCGAGGCCATGCGGGGCGCGGGCGTGCCGCGGCCGGGCCGGTTCGCGGTCGCCATGGCCTTCGGCCCCGGCCTGACCCTCTACGCGGCGTTGCTGCGCGCCACGTGATCGCCCTTCAGGATCCCGAAAGGTGTCCGAGCTCGGCCGAGATCGCGCCCGCGGTCTTCCGCAGCTCCGTCGTGACGGCGGAGATGGCCGCTTCTGTGGCCTGCGCCGCGGGCATGGCGATCGCGATGACGAGCGGCAGCGTCTCGCCCGTGGTGAAGACGGGTGCGGCGACCGAGGTGACGCCGGGGACCACCCCGCCGGACGTCAGCGCCACGCCGTCGCGGCGTACCACGGCTGTGATGGCCTCGATCTCGGTGGGCGTGAGGCTCGGCTGGTCGGCCGCAGCTGCCTGGGCGGTCAGCGCTGGACCGGTCAGGGTCTCGGGCAGGTAGGCGAGGTAGACCCGGCCGATGGAGGACGACAGCATCGGCATCGTCGCGCCGACCCTGACCGTGATGGGCAGCGCGTAGGAGCCGTAGTCCCACCGGACGATCACCGGGCCGTGATCGCCCCAGATGGCGAGGTTGACCGCGTGCTTGGTGCGGTCCCGGAGATCGGGCAGGTACTCCGAGGCGATCCCCACGTTGTCGGTCCGCCGCAGAGACTCGACGCCGAGGCGGCGCAGCGACGGGCCCATGTCGTAGAGGCCCGAACTCCTGGACCGGGAAACCAGACCGACCCGGCCGAGGCTGACCAGGTACCGGTGCATCTTGCTCGGCCCCATGCCGCTGGCCGCGGCGATCTGGGTCAGCGACATGGGGCCGTGGCCCTGTTCCAGGGCGAGGAGCACGGTCATCGCGATCTCGACGGACTGGATGCCCTTCCGCGGGTCGTCCGCAGTTCCCGCCTCGCCCGGATCAGCCGCCATCGGCGGAACTATAGATCCCTGGTGGGACCGGCGGGCTTCGTTCTGGGCTTCGTTCGGGCCTCGTGCTCGGCACCGCGACAGGCACTGCGAAGGTGAGTCGTGCAGCTGAGCACGCCGAGTCGGGCACCTGAGCACGGCGAGTCGGGCTATCGGGCACGGCACTTCTCGGCGGCCGGGCAGGCCGTCACAGGTGGCAGCGCCACGGAGATCGCGGCGAGGCGCAGCTCGCCGCCGACCATGATCGCCACGAGGCGGACGTTCCGGGGCTTCGATCAACGAGAACGTCGGCCTCGAACCGATCGCGCGACTCGCCCTGTCCAGATGCCGGACTCACCGCGGCCGGTTGCACGACTCACCGTGTCCAGATGCCGGACTCACCGCGCCCGGTTGCACGACTCACCCGTGCCCGTTGCCGAACTCACCGTGCCCGATCGCCGAACTCACCGTGCCCGGTTGCACGACTCACCTTTGGCTCGGGTCATGCCGCGCCGCGGACGCGGTCGAGCAGTGCGGCCGGGTCGGCGGGCGGGTGGTCGCCCGCCCAGGCGACGTACTGGTCGGGACGCACCAGCAGCAGGTCGTGGCCGTAGCGGTCGCGCAGGTCGCGGCCGCGAAGATCCAGCACCGTCAGCGGGACGGCCCGTGCGGCCGCCTCGAGGCCGGGCGCCCCCGAGCCTGCCGTGACGACGAGGGTGAAGCCGTCGCCGAGCGCGTCGTAGAGCGATGTGGCGGGGTCCAGCCAGACGTGCGGCAGGCGGAACCCGGCCGTTTCGAACCGCGCCGTGTCGTCGTCGGGCACGACGACCGGTGACGCCGCGCATCCCAGGCCCAGTACGAGGTTCAGGGCGTGGAACTCGGCCTTCTTCGTGGCCTGGATCTGGGTGTGGGCGGCGGCGCGGGCGCGGTCGCCGTCCGCGGTGTCGGCGTCGAGGTCGGCGTTCAGCAGCTCCGTGGACAACACCGCATTGTTCGCCGTGGCCTCGCGGATCACGGCGTCCTGGATCGGGCGGCGCTCAGCCGCGTAGCTGTCCAGCAACGCGGGGCCGCCCCAGCCGTCGAGGACCGCCGCGAGCTTCCACCCGAGGTCGACGGCGTCGCCGATGCCGGTGTTGAGCCCGTGCCCACCGAAGGGTGGGTTGAGGTGCGCGGCGTCTCCGGCCAGGAACACGCGCCCGTGCCGGACCGTGTCGACCAGCTGCATGTGGGCCGTCCACGGGTCGGTGGACAGGACGGTCACGTCGACGTCGGTTCCGGTGGCGTCGTGCACGAGTTGGCCCGCCCGGCGTTCGCCGGTCTCCCGGTCCACCCCGAACGCGATGAACCACCAGGTACCGGTCAGGTCGAGCGGGCCGAGCAGCCCTGGCGCCGCCGGGTTGACCGTCCAGTAGTGCACGGCGGGGCCGTGCCGCACGCGCTTCCACAGCCCCGGCGCGTGGAACACCATGCCGAAGTTGGGCCGCAGTGCGTGTTCACCGACGTAGGTGGCGCCGATCTGGTCGCGCACGGTGCTGCGCGGCCCGTCGGCGCCGACGACGTACTCCGCGCTGATGACCGCTCCATCGGTGAGGGTGACCTGTACCTCGTCGGGCTTCTGGTCGAGGGCGTCCACCCCGAGCCCGGTCACGAGGGTGCACGTGTCCAGCTCCGTGACGACCTCGCGCAACAGCTCTTCCAGGACGTACTGCGGAGCCTGCTGGCCGATCTCGGGGAAGCGGTCGCCATCAGGGGCGAGTCCGAGCACCCCGGAGAAACGCGACAGCTCGTGGCCGGTCAGCGTCGTGCAGAACACGACGTCCTGAGACCACGAGGTGGGCAGCGGAGCGCGCTCGCGCAGACGCTCGGCCACGCCCCACCGCCGCAGGTGCTCCATCGTGCGGACGTTGACGGTCTTGCACCGGGGCCGGGCGTGCGACACCGTCGTCCGCGGCTCGACGACCACGCACCGGATCCCGCGCCTGCCGAGCTCCACGGCGGTGGCCAGGCCGACCGGGCCACCGCCTGCGACGAGCACCTGCGTCGTGTCGGGAATCGTGCCGCGGATCGCCATGGTGTCAGCTTGACACGAAGCGGTGCCGCATCCGGCCGATCCCTTCGCACCAGGTCTCCAGCTCGTCACCGGGCTGCAGGAAGCGCTGCGGGGTGCGGCCGACGCCGACGCCCGACGGGGTGCCGGTGAAGATCACGTCGCCGGGCAGCAGCGTGACGATCGCGGAGAGCCGCGCCACGAGCTCCGGCACCGAGAAGATGAGGTCGCTGGTCCGGGACTTCTGCACGCTCTCGCCGTTGACCAGGCAGCCGATCTCCAGGTCGTCGGGGTTGTCCAGCTCGTCCGTGGTGACCAGGTGCGGCCCGACCGGCGAGAAGCCAGGGTAGGACTTGCCCAGCCCGAACTGGGCGGGCGGCGCGGCGAACTGCGTGACGCGGTCGGAGATGTCCTGGCCGACGGTCAGCCCGGCCACGTGCTCCCACCCCCGCTCCGCCGCGATGGACCGGCCGCCCGTGCCGATCACGGCGACGAGCTCGACCTCCCAGTCGACGTTGCCGGGCGACAGGGTGATGTCGCCGCCGGGACCGGTGAAGCTGGAGACGTACTTGGTGAACACCACCGGCTCTTCCGGGATGGCGAAGCCGGACTCCTCGGCGTGCGCCCGGTAGTTGAGGCCGACGCCGAACACCTGCCGCGGCGCCGGGACGACGGCGCCGAGCGTGTCGGGATCGAGGGGTTGCGCCCCGTCGGGCGACGCGGTGGCCGCCCAGTCGCGGAACTCCGCCCAGCGGTCGTAGACCGCCTGCGGGTCGGCGGTGAACCGGCCCGCCGAGGCCGTCTGGACGTCCACGGCCTGGTCACCGTGGACAAGGACGAGCCGTCCTGAGGCGTTGGCGATGCGCATGCGAGAGAACTCCTGGGTGCCGAAGGGGTGCGCGGGACAAGATCAGTGCAAGCTGGGTCGGAACTGACTGATGTGCTTCTCCGCGAGGTGGGGGGTGACCTGCTCCGCGGTGATCTGCTTGTGCTGCGGGTGATCGAGGTAGGCGGTCAGCGCCTGCTCGTCGGCGAACGTGGCGACAACGGCAAAGTCGTCGTTGGTGTCGCGTAGTCCTATGTCGGGCCCGCAGCCGTAGGTGAGGACGCCGTCGAGAGTGGCGACGAAGTCGGTCAGCGCGCGAGCCAGCCTGCCGACGTCGGGAGTGGCCGTCGGCTGCCAGCGGAACACCACGACATGCTGAATCGGCGCCGCGTGACCGGGTGCCGGGACGGGTCTGCTCATGCCGGGGCCTTGGCGCCTGCGACGCGGGCGTAGGCCGAGCGCAAAGCAGGCACGAGACCCAGTGCGGCGGCCCGGTCGACCTGTTCGGTGCGCAGCTTGAGGATCTCGCCGCCGCGCCGGTCGACGGGGATGTCTTGGCCCCGCGCGATGAACAGCAGGTGGAAGTGGCGGTAGTTCTCGCCGAAGCCCAGCATGTAGGTGGTGGGCGCTCCGGTCACCTCCGTCATCGCGGCCGTCAGGTCGCGGGCGCGCAGACCCAACGTCGTCAGCTCCGGGGTGTCGAGCCCGGTGAGCAGCTCGGCGTGGCGGCGCGCCCGCAGGATCACCCAGCCCGGCACCTCATAGCCGGGCACGATCTCGGCCGCCCACAGGTCGTCGCGGAACACCACGGCATCCTCGGGAGCGTCCTCGGTGGCGCAGATCAGGCATTCGCCCTGGGCATTGACGTTCATGATGGTCCTGGTCTGCGAGAAGGGGTCAGCCTGCGCCGAGCAGGACGGCGATGGCCGGGGGGCGCTGGGTCTGCAGCGCCCAGGTGCGGTCTGACAGTTCTTCCACGCTCGCGCCTGCGCGGCGGGCGGCGAGGAGCTCGTCGGGGTCGAAGGCGGGACCGACGGAGTGGTGCACGGCATGGGCGAACTTGGGTGTGGCCGACATCGGCGTCGTCTCCTTCTGGCCGGACGATGGTGTGGATCGTGCCGCCGCCCGTCACCCTAAGCGCTATCTGTGATAACAACAAGCCACCCTGTTACTGTGATAACAGCGAGGTCCGTCAGCGGAAGCGAGCACCAGCATGTCCAACGGCCTGGGCGCCGTCCGGCCCATCGAGGCGACGTCGGTCCCCGACCGGGTCACCGCCGAACTGCGCCGCTCCATTCTGAGCGGTGACCTCGGCCCCGGCCAGACCTTCTCCCTACGCGACATCGCGGGCCAGCTGGGAGTCAGCTTCATCCCCGTCCGCGAAGCGCTGCGCAACCTGGAGGGCGAAGGACTCGTCGTCATGCACCCGGGGCGCAGCGCGATGGTCGCCCCGCTGGACCTGGACGACCTGCACGCGATCTACCGCCTGCGCCGCGCACTGGAACCCGAGATCGCCCGCCGCTCCTGCCTGCAGATCAGCGAAGCCGAGTTGGACCGCCTGCACCAGCAGGCCGTCGAGTTCGGCGACGAGCGGCTGAGCATGGACGCCATCTACGAGGCGCACCACGCGTTTCACCTCGAACTGTTCGCGCCCGCCGCGACCAGCTGGGACGTGCGGATCCTCATGACGCTGTGGCGCGCGGCCGAGCGCTACATCCGCATCGGCTTCGGCCTGCTCGATCCCGACCCGAACGAGCACCGCCGACGCGAACACGCCCACGTCGACCTGGTCGAAGCGTTCCGGCACCGCGACCCCGACCTCGCCGCCGACGCCGTCAACCAGCACCTCGAACACAACGAGGAGATCGCCCACCACGCCCTGCGGCCACCACCCGCGCTGGGGATCGGCGGCTGAGGCGCAGCCGTCAGACCTACCGCAGCGCTGAGGTGACCTCCTCCAGGTACCGGATGATCCGCGCGTGCTCCTCGGACTCGACGGGGGCGATGTAGTCGCGGATCACCAGCAGGAGGCTGCTCATGCGGTAGGCCAGGCCGGGATCGAGGTCGCCGGTCTGGGCCGGGCGCTCGATCGTCAGCGCGAGCTGCGCCACGGCCGAGAGCGCGTCGTTGCCCGTGGCAACGCCGCCGCCGGGCGCTTCCCGTGCGTCGGCGGCAAAGCGGATGAGCGGCTCGATCTCGCCGTAGAGGTCGACGCCGGCCAGGTCGACGTGCCGGTGTTCGTGGGGTGCGGTCATGCCGTCGGGTTGCCCGGTGAGGCGGCGACGCAGTCGCCCGATCGCAGACTGAGACAGCACACGACGCAATCGCGCTGAACGAGCGGCGGCGCCAACACGGCGTCAAGAAAACGTTGCGATTGCACCGCTGCACCGGCGGCGGCCTGATCATCGTGTCGGCGGCCGGTTGTGGCCGCAGAAGACGGAGGACAGCGGTGACACACGTCGTCGCGGCGGAGGATCGACATCGGCTGACCGCGTCAACCGGATTTGCCGCACTGGGCCTCGACGCGCTCGCCTCCTGCGCCTACGGACCCGAGTCGATCGTGCTGGCGCTGGCCGTGGCGGGATCGGCGGGGATCGGGTTCACGCTGCCCGTCACTTTGGTGATCGTCGCCCTGCTCGGGGTGCTGGTGGTCTGCTATCGGCAGGTCATCGCGGCCTACCCGGACGGCGGAGGCGCCTACACCGTCGCCCGCGACAACCTCGGCCCGCGCGCAGGCCTCGTCGCGGCCGCTTCGCTGGTCGTCGACTACGTGCTGAACGTGGCCGTGTCGGTTGCGGCAGGCGTCGCGGCGCTGACCTCGGCGTTCCCCGTACTGCTGCCCTGGACGGTCGAACTCTGCATCGCGGTCCTCCTGGCGGTGGCCGCCATCAACCTGCGCGGTGTCGTCGCGGGCGGCAAGGCGTTCGCGCTTCCCGCTCTCGTGTTCGTCGGGTCGCTGGTGGTGCTGATCGTGGTCGGGCTGGTGCGGGGGGCGCCGCTGCACCCGCTGCCCGCGTCCATATCGGTACTCACGCCACAGACGGTCGGCGTGCTGCTGATCCTTGCGGCCTTCGCCAACGGGTGCGCGGCGCTCACAGGGGTTGAGGCGATTGCGAACGCCACACCGTCGTTCCGGGCTCCTGCCCGCACCAGGGCCCGGCGGGCCGAGGCCGCACTGGGTCTCGTGCTGGGCTCGCTGCTCGTCGGGCTGGCGCTGTTGATCGAGAGGTTCCACGCAGGCCCGGTCGAGGGGCGGACCCTGCTGTCCGTGCTCGCCGAGGGATCGATCGGCACCGGCTGGCTCTACGTCGTCATCCAACTCGCCACCGTGTTGCTGCTCGGGTTGGCGGCGAACACCTCCTACGGCGGTCTGCCGGTGCTCGCCGCCCGGCTGGCGAGCGACGGTGCGCTGCCGCACGTGTTCGGCCTGCGCGGAGATCGCCAGGTCTACCGCGCCTCGATCGTCGTACTGACCGTGCTCGCGGCCGCGTTGCTGCTGGCCGCCGACGGCGAGGTGTCGGTGCTGGTGCCGCTGTTCGCGATCGGTGTGTTCGTCGGGTTCGCGCTGTGCCAGGCCGGGATGCTGCGCCACTGGTGGACCGAGCGCAGCCCGCGCTGGCGGCAGCGGGCGTCGCTCAACCTGCTGGGTACGGTCCTCACCGCTGCCGCCGCGGTCGTGCTCGTGGCCGAGAAGTTCACCGCGGGCGCGTGGTTGGTCGTGCTCGTCGTGCCGCTGCTGGTCGCGTTGTTCACCACCGTTCGTCGGGCCTACGCGCGGATTGGCGCGGTGCTGGAGATCGACCAGTGCCCGCAACGCCCGCGGACCGAGCGATCGGTGGTCGTCGTGCCCGTCGTCGGGATCAGCAGGCTGGCCGAGGAGAGCTTGTCGGCAGCGTTGTCGATGGGTGATCGTGTGGTGGCGGTCCATGTTCAACTGGGGACCGAAGCCGAGGATCGCGCGGCCGTCGCCGACCTGCAGCGGCGGTGGCATGAATGGCGGCCCGACGTCGCGCTGGTGTTGCTGCTGGGCGTCGACGAGGAGGGGCGACCGAGCCGGGTCCTCGGCCCGGCCATCGCAGGCTACCTGCGCGAGCTTGCCGCGCCGGGCACCGAACGTGTGCTGCTGCTTATCGGCGAGGTCGCGCCGATCCACTGGTGGGAGCAGGTGCTGTTCAACCGGCGGGGCGCGGTGGTGGCCCGCTACGCGGGCCTGCACACCTCCGCGGTGGTGTGCAGACTGCGGTTCCGCCTGCTGCCCCGGCCGTCATCCATCGGCGCGACGGCTGCGCGGGGCTCGCGGGGACTCGTCCTTCCCCGTCGCTGAGCGCGCACAGTTCAGCGGTCCTGGGCAGGCCTGCGGCGGGCGGGCAAGCGCGGTCGCCGCGGTGAGATCACGGAGTGCAGCTGCAGGAGGATGAGCGCGACGATGCTGGTGAAGGGCGAGATGAAGCACAGCAGCGCCGCTACGGCGTAGGCCACTTGGTAGCCGACGATCCGCCTGCGTTGGGCGTTGATGGCGGCGGGGTCGGCGTCGGCGGTCAGCAACCCGCCCCGTTCGGCGTGGGTCAGGGCGAGGTACAGCAGTATGCCCAACAGCACCAGGTTCACCCAGTACACGCCGACCGGCAGGCGGCGGTCGGGGAACTCGGCGAGCAGCGCGGTCGAGAACGGAAGCGTCGTCACGGCGCACAGGAACCCCAGGTGCAGCCACGAAAAGAGCCGGTCGGCCCGGTCGAGGTGGGTGTTGAGCTGGGTCTGCTGGCCGATCCAGAAGATCCCGAGGGTGAGGAAGCTGATGAAGTAGGGCAACAGCCGTGGAGCCTGCTCGCCGAGCAAGCGGGCCAGGTCGGCCTCCGAGGTCACCCCGTCCGCTGCGGGTACCTTCAGGTCCAGCACCAGCAGGGTCATGGCCACCGCGAAGACACCGTCGGAGAGGCCTGCGAGCCTGCCCAAGCTGCGGCCCGCGAACTCGCTGTAACGCTGGGGGGAGGACACGGCAGTGCAGCGTAATGGTGGTCACCGCGTCCCAAGGAGCAATCTTGTCTATCGCCTGCGTTCGGTGACCCCCCGGCCCGAGCACGCGCGTCGGGGCCTTCCGTCGGCGTCGTGGCTGGTCGCCGCCCTCGTGTCCACGGTGTTGTTGCTGGTCGCCGTCCGCTACGGCTTCCACGGCGACGAGTTCTACTTCGTGGTCACCGGCAGGCACCTGCAGGCGGCGGCGCCGGACAACCCGATGCTCGTTCCGTATCTCGCGGCGGGTTGGTACTGGCTGGTCGGCGGACAGCTGTGGGCGTTTCGGATCCTGCCCGCCCTCGCGGCGGGCGGCTTCGTCCTGCTCGGCGCACTCACAGCCAGAGAGTTCGGTGCCTCGGCCCGGCACCAGGTGGCGGCCGCCGTCGCGGTGGCCATGACCGCGCTGGTCCTGGCCGTCGGGCACCTGTTCGAGACGACGACGTTCGACATGGTGTTCACGGCGTCGGCGATCTGGCTGCTGGTCCGGGCGCTGCGGGCGCGGCCCGACCGCTGGGCGCCCTGGATCGGCGCCGGGGTGTTCGCCGGTCTGGCGATGGAGGTGAAGGTTCTCGCCGCGGCCGTGTTGGCGTGTTGCCTGCTCGGCGTGCTGATCACGGGCCCGCGGGATCGGCTCGTCGGTCCGCGACCCGGCGTTGCCGTGCTGATCGCGCTGGTCCTCGCGAGCCCGAATCTGGTCTGGCAGGCCACCCACGGGTTCCCGATGGCAGGCGTCGCGGCCACCATCTCCGGCGGCGGCTCCACGTCGTCCACCCCACGGCTGCTGCTCGTGCCGATCACGCTGCTCGACATCGGACCGGTCGTGAGCATCGTGTTCGTCGTCGGGTTGGTCGGGTTGCTGCGCCGTGCGCGCCGCGGCGTCGACGGCTGGGTCGCCGTCGGGTTCCTGCTCTTCTTCGGACTCCTGCTGATTGCAGGGGGAAAGGCCTACTACCCGGCCGCGTTTGTCCCGGCCGTCCTCGCGGCAGGCGCCGGATCGACCCTGGAGTGGATCGTGACCCGGCCGTGGCGGCGAGTGCTTGCCGTTGCGCTGGGCGTCGTCTCGATCGTCGTCACGCCGAGCCTGACGTTGCCGATCTGGCCCGCCGGGTCGGCGTTGTACACCGTCGCCACCGGTCCCAACCCGGATCTCGCCGAAGAGCTCGGCTGGCCCGGCTACGTCGAGACGATCGATCAGGTTGCGGCCGGGCTGCCCCCCGCCGAGTGGGACCACACCGTCATCGTGACCACCACCTACAAGCTGGCGGCGGCCCTCGACGTGCTCGGCCCGGCCACCGGCCGACCGCTTCCTGCGGTGTACTCCACGCACCTCGGATACTGGTACTGGGGTCCGCCACCGGACTCCGTCATCGACGCACTGGTCGTCGGGGACGTTTCCACCGTCCGACTGGGCCAGATGTTCGGCGAGTGCTCGGTGCTCGCCACGGTCACCAGCCCGCCGGGGGTGGACAACGACGAGACCGGAATCCCGATCCGCCACTGCAGCAGGCAACGCCTGCCGTGGTCGAGCGTGTGGCCACTGCTGGCGCCCGCCTGAGCAAGCCCGTCACGGCTCGCCCATCACCAGGCCCTCGATGGTGTGCTCCTGCTCGATCGGCTCAAGCGTCTCGACGAGACGGGCAGGCAGATGCGCGCGTGCGTGCTCGGGGATCGACGCGTAGTACGCGGGGGTCATCTGCAGGTCGTGCCGTTCGGCGTTACCTGCCCCGGGAGCGTCGACGCCCACGACCAGTACGGGGCGGGCCCGCCAGGAGCGGTGGGCCGTGCCGCGGTGGATGGTGAGCGCGGAGCGCACCGACACGTCGCCCATCCTCGGCAGCTTGCGCTGGGCCAGCTCTGCGTACCGGGGTGCCTCCGAGCCGGGCGGGAACATGCCGTGTTCGAAGTCCGTCCCGGGCTCCCACTGTGTGCCCGGGGCGATCTCGAACGGCCCCATGTCCTCGGTGACGTCGACCGTGGTCATGTTGAAGGCCAGGGAGGTGAGGCGGTGCTCGTGGACTGTCTCGTAGGGTGCGGGGAAGTCGCGGTGCCACGGCTGGTCGAACGCGCCGGGCAGCGGGACGTCGAAGCCCACCTCGATGATCTGGTACTCCGGCCCGAGCACACGCTCGCATACGCCCGTCAACCAGGGGTTGGTGGCGATGTCGCGGAAGCCGCGCAACCGCTCCGGATGGATCTCGACGTAGTAGCGCCGTGGCCCACGTCCGAGCGCGCCGTTCGGCAGGCGGATGGCCTCCTGGAACAGCGTCACGAGATCTTCGTCGAGCTCGGCGGCCCACTCGCGGCTGAACAGGCCCTGTTGACCGTAGACGCCGTCGGTCAAGAGAGCCTCCTCGACTGCGGCGATGTCGAGTGTCTGCATGGACCGATCCTCCCCTCGGGCCGCGCGGAACGCCAGCTCAGCGGGTAGGGAGCCGCTGTCAGGTGACCGCGGCGGAGGCGACGGCGAGCAGGTCCGCGGCGCTGGCCGCCAGCATCTCGGGGAACGGGGCGCGCTCGTCGGCCATCCACCGCTCGGTGGCCAGCCGCAACACGGCCATCCCGATGTCGGTAGCCAGCCGTGCGGTCTCCTGGTCGCAGCCACGGCGCAGCAGAGCGGCGGTGAGGGCTGCGGAGATCGAAGCCAGTTTGATCAGTTCGCGCTCCTGCAAGGGCGGATTCGCCGCGATGACCGCCGACCGGCGCCGCAGGAACTCGCGGGGACGGAACACTCTCGGGGCGGTCGCGAACGCGGTGAGCAGCGTCGACAGTGCGCCGGTGTCGGCAGGGACGGCCCCGATGGCCGCGGCGAAATGCGCCTGGAGTTCTTCGCTGCCGCCGAACAGCACTTCCCGTTTGTCGGCGAACCACCGGTAGAACGACCGCTCGGTCAGGTTCGCGCGCCCTGTGATCTGCGCCACGGTAGTGCGGTCGTAGCCCTGCTCTTCGAACAGCGTCAGTGCCGCTTGCTCGAGTCGGCCCCGAGCGTTGCCCTGCCACCGCGCCATGTCCTCGATACTAACGACAACAGATGCTGTCATCACGATGTAAGCTGAGTGACGACAGGTTCTGTTGTCACTTCCGAGGAGATCCGATGCGCACCCTTCGCTTCCACAGCTACGGAGAACCGGCCGCGGTCCTGCGGCTGGAGGACGCGCCGCCCCCGCGTCCCGGCTCCGGCCAGATCCGCGTCGCCGTCGAGGCGTGCGGCTTGAACCCAGCGGACTGGGCGCTCTGCGGTGGTCTCTTTGCGGGCGATCTCCCGCGCGGCGTCGGGCTCGAGGTGTCCGGCACCGTCGACGCGATCGGCGACGGCGTGATCGGCGTGACCGTGGGCGACGCGGTATTCGGCCCCGCGCCCTTCACTGGTCCGACCGCAGGCGCGTCCGAGCATGCGACGCTCGACGTCTGGTTCCCGCGCCCGCCGGGGCTCGACCCGGTCGCCGCCGCCGCGCTGCCGATGGCCGTGGAAACGGCATACCGCGGCTTGGACGACCTCGGCGTCGCCGCGGTCGACACCGTGCTCGTGCACGGCGCAGGCACCACTGTCGGGTATGCGGCAGTGCAGATCGCCGCCCGACGCGGGGCACACGTGCTCGCCACCGCGGGCAAGACGCACGCCGACGCCCTGCGGGCCGCAGGCGCCGAGGTGACCGGGTACGGCGACGGGATGGTCGAGCGGGTGCGGGCGCTGGCAGGCGGACCGGTCGACCGCGTGCTCGACGCGGCACCGGTCAGCAACGCCCTGCCGGAGCTTGTGCGGATGGTCGCCACCCCCGAGCACGTGCTGACGCTCAGCGACTTCACTGCAGCCGAGGAACTGGGCGTGCGTAGCAGCTTCGGTACCGGCACCACACTGCGTTACGAGGTGCTCGGCGAGTACGCGAAGCTGGCGTCCACTGGCGACTTCTCGGTTCCGGTGGCCCGCACCTTCGCCCTTGAGGACTGGACCACCGCGGTGGAGCTGAGCCGGTCGGGGCAGGCGCGCGGGAAACTGGTGCTTCAGATCGCCGGGTGAGCCCGCAGGAAGTCGCCTGCGGCGTGCCCGGCGATGCGGACGGAGTCCCTCGGCCGTGACGGCGATATCTGAGGAAAGATCCTCCGGATGCTACGTCGACGCCCTGGCCGCGTCGACGAACAGGTCGATCTGGCGGCCCATCAGCGCAGCCCAATCGGCTGCGCCGGGCTGCGGTATCGCGATCAGCGAGCCGAAGGTGATCAGGTCCCGCGCCGTCAGGTCCGGACGGACGGATCCGTCGCGCACGCCCCGCTCGACCATGGCGGCGATCCGCCCGTGGAGCTCGCCGCGAAGCCGGTGAACCTCGGCCGATACGGACGCAGGCGCTCCGTGTGCGGGCATCACCAGCTGGGATCCGTGATCGACCGTCCGCTGCAGGAACATCCGCAGCGCGTCGATCCCGGGCAGCTCCGCGGCCTCGATCTCCTTCACCCGCTCGATCACGAGGCCGAACGCCCTGGCTTGAAGGGCTTCCATGAGTGCATCGCGGGTCGGGTATCTGCGGTACAGGGTGCCGATGCCGACCCCGGCCTCCTCGGCGATCTGGGAGAGCGTGGCCGCGGACCCGCGCCGCAGCAGCGTCGTCACGGCCGCCGCGAGGAGACGTTCACGGTTGGCGACGGCGTCTCGGCGCAGCGGTCGATGCCGCGGGCTGCGACCCGCAACCGCACCGTCACCGTCGACCATGGCCCCCATCCTATCGGCCGCTCCCGCTTCAAGCGGACGAGATCCTCCGCATTTGTGTAGGCTCCGCTGTGGACCGAAGGAGCCATATGTCTGACGAACCAGCACCCGTGCCTGCCGACGATCTCGCACGCAAGCTCACGGTCGCCCGACCGAACGAGGACGACAGCCTGACCCACATCGGGCTGGTGGGCGACACCTATACGATCCTCGTCAGCGGTGCGGACACCGCGGGCCGCTACACCCTCATCGACATGCACGTGCCGCCCAACGGGGGGCCGCCGCCGCATCGCCACGACTTCGAGGAGATGTTCACGGTGCTGGAGGGGGAGGTGTCGGCCACCTTCCGCGGCGAGACCGTCGTCCTGCGCGCAGGCGAGACCATCAACGTGCCCGCCAACGCTCCGCACTCGTTCACCAACGCGGGCAGCTCCCCGGCCCGTCTGCTGTGCCTGTGTTCGCCCTCGGGTCAGGAGGAGTTCTTCGTTCTCGTCGGCCAGCCGGTAAGTGGCCGGACCGAAGCTCCTGCTCCGTTGGACGCCGAGGCCGAAGCCGCCTTCCGGACGAAGTCCGTGGGGCTGGCCCCGCGCTTCCACACCGAACTTCTTCCCCCGCCGGGCGCGTAGTCAGCTGTGAATCTTGTCGCGTTTTCGGCGCCATGACGCCGAAAACGCAACAGGATCGCCTGCAGCCCGCGCTCACACCACCGCCGTCTCGCCCCAGATGTCCTCGAGGTAGCGGTCGCTCGTGCGCAGCCCGGCCAGCCAGGCCTCGCCGTCGGCCTGACCGGCGCCGGTCTTGGCGCGGAACACCGAGATCAGCGCGGCCCGTACGCCGGGCGCCATGGTCGAGGCGTTGCCGCACACCAGGACGACCGCGTCCTGCTGCATCGCCTCCCACACCTGGTCCGCCGACGCCTCGAGGGCATGCTGGACGTAGCGGTGGGGGTAGCCCTCGACGCGCGAGCACGCCGTGATCACCGTCGTGACCCCGTCGGCCTCGTAGGCCTTGAGCTCGTCCGCGTACAACAGGTCGTCCTCGCGGTCGCGGCAGCCGAGGAACAGCAGCGACGTGGCGATCGGCACCCCCCGAGCCCGCAGCGACTCGCGCTCCTGCAGGAACCCACGGAACGGGGCCATGCCCGTGCCTGCGCCCACCATGATCATCGGAACGTGCGGGTTCTCCGGCGGCCGGAACGCGATGCTCGGCTGACGCACGAACGCGAACACCGTGCCGCGCTCGGGGACGTTGCTGAGATGCCCCGAGCACACGCCGCGGAACAGGGAGCCGTCCCCCGAGCGGGCAGGCCCCTCGAGTACGCCGACGGTCAGTGCGACGTCAGAGCTCGTCGTGGGCGACGAGGCGATCGAGTAGTAGCGCGGGCGCAGTGCAGGCAACCGATCGAGGAACTCCGCGAAGGGAAGGTCGCACTCGGGGTGGTCCTCGAGCACGTCGAGCAGCGTGCGCCGCGGGACCGCGATCGTCTCCCGGTAGCGGGCCTTCGACTCGTCGTCGGTCCCGGCCAGTCCGGCGAGCTCGTCGCGGGCGGGGCCCTCGGGCATGTGGGCCGCCATCGCCGCCAGTCCTGCCCGGCTGGCGACATCCTGCAGCTCGACGCAGCCCGCCAAGATGCCGAGCAGCGGGTAAGGCTCGCCGATGGGCAGGTGGGTCGGGGTGCTGCCGCGGGCGGTGAGCGTGACGTACTGGCCCCCGTCCAACCCGAAGCGGGCGAGCACGCGGTTGACCACCGCCATGTCGTTGCGCGGCAGCAACCCGAGGTGGTCGCCCGCGGCGTAGGTCGCCCCTGCGGGGAGCGTGATCTCCAGGTGCCGCACGGAGCGGCCGCCCGGGGTGCCTGCGCGGACGGTCAGCTCCCGGTTGACCCGCACGGTCGCGGCCTGGCCGCGGTAGGACTGCAGGACCGGGCTCGCGGTCCGCCGTTGCTCGAGCTCCACGGCCAGCCGTGGGCCGCTCCCGGCCACCTCCGTCGTCGACTGGTCCAGGCCCAACGCGGACCCCAGGGCGTCCCAGAGCCCGGCGTACCAGGCCTCGAACTGGCCGTCGAAGTCGCCGCGGGCGTCGCCCTCACCCCGCGGGTACACCCGCATCGCGCCGCGGGCCTCGAGTCCGGCGTCGATCCGTGTCGGCACGGCCTGGTAGGTCGCGGCCCAGTCGCGGTTGCCGCAGCCGAAGACCGTGTAGCGCACTCCGGCCGCCGACGACGCGGAGTCGTCGACCCACGCGCAGAACCGCCCCGCGTTGTCCGGCGGCTGCCCGTTGTAGGACGAGGTGACGACGACGACGGCGCCTTCGCTCGGCAGCTCGCCGACTGCGTCGTCGAGCCCGGCGGTGCGGGCCGTGTAGCCGCGGTCCGTCCCGTCCCGGGTGATCCGCGTGGCGAGCTCTTCCGACGCACCCAGGTTGGAGCCGAAGAGCACCAGCAACGGCGTGCCGTGGCGGTCGGCCTGCGCGACGGCCAGCGCAGGGGACCGCGGCTTCGTGTCCACCGCGGCCGGGCGTCCCGTCGCGCCCCAGGTCCGTCCCGTGCGCGGGCGAACCGTGATCGTCAGCCCGTCGGGCTTGATGGTCAGCGACTCCTTGATCTTCAGCTGGTAGTTCGCGTGGTCGACGAACTCGAAGCGCTGCATGAGCATGCCCAGCACCAGCGTCGCCTCCTGCAAGGCGAACTGGCGCCCGATGCAGGCGCGCTGCCCGGAGCCGAACGGCCGGAACGCGTTGGGCGGCAGCGCGTCGCGCCGCTGCGGGTCGAAGTGGTCCGGGTTGAAGTCTTCGGCGTCCGCGCCCCAGACCTCCGTCAGCCGGTGCAGCATCGGGGTCAGTGCGATGATCGACTGGCCGGGCTCGAAGGGGCCCCAGCCGCCGACCGTCGTGGCGACCCGGGCCTGGCGGGTGAACGCGGGAGCCGTCGGCCACAGCCGCAGCGTCTCGTCGAGGATCTGGCGGATGTACCCCAGCTGCTGGATCTGCGCGAGGGTGGGCGGCGCCGAAGGGTCCGTGCCCAGCACGCGGTCGACCTCCTCCTGCGCGCGGGCGACGACCCCGGGGCTCTTGAGCAGGTAGGCGATCACGAACGACAGCAGCCCGCTCGTGGTCTCGTGGCCTGCGACCAGGAACGTCACGCACTGGGCGACGATGTTGTGGTCGGGCAGCGAGTGCCCCTGCTTGTCCGTCCCGACGAGCATGTGGCCCAGCAGGTCGGTCCCGGCCTCGCCGCTCGCCTTGCGTTCCGTGAGGATCTTCTGGACGGTGTCGTCCATGTACTTGCTGTCGGCCATCAGCTGCCGCTGCGCCCCGCGGCGTGCCTTGATAGCGACCGGGAGCAGGCGTTGCCGGGCCTGCGTCTCGTTCAACGCGCTCATCATCGCCTTGACGAACGGGTGCTCGGTGTCGCGGTAGAACGAGTTGAACCGGTAGCTGAAGCCGCAGAGCGCGATCGTGTCCAGGGTCAGCCGGGTCATGTCCGCGGTGACGTCGATCGGCTCGTCGGGGTTGAGCCGATCCCACTTCAGGCACATCTGCTCAGCGATGTCGATCATCGGGTCGAGGTAGCCCTTCATCGCCCAGGTGCTGAAGCTGGGCAGCAGGATGTCGTGCGCGGACTTCCACAGCGGATCATCCGTGTCCGCGGTGAACAGGCCCGCGCTCTTGTGGGTCTTGCGGAACTCCCGCTGGCTGAGCCCGACGAGCTTGTCGAAGCGGGCGTCGTCGCAGAGGTCGTCGACCATGTCGAGGCCGGAGACGATGTAGCGCGGCCCGGTGGGGGTGTGCAGGGCGAAGATCGGCCCCCACTCGCGCGTGAGCTTCATCAGGTCCTGGATCAGCGTCGCCTGCTTGATCTCGAACATGTTGCCGAGCACCGGGATACCCTTGGGGCCGGGAATGTCGTCAACGGACTTCGACGCGGCAGGGGTGGTCGGGGCGCTCATTGTTCGCTCCTGAGGCTCGGGCGGATCGTGTCACCGGGCGTGGCGATGTCGGGTGCCGGGTCGGCGTGGCGGGAGTGGCGCAGAAGAAATGCCGAGATCAGCACGACCCAGGCCGGGAACACGAGGACGGCGAACGGGTTGTTGGTGACGGCGAGCAGCAGGAACGCGGCGAGCAGGTAGGCGAGGACGGACGGGATCCGCGGCAGCACCCCCGTGTTGCGCAGCAGCGTCGTCGTCGTGATCGCGAACATGCCTGCCCCGCGGACCGCGAAGATGAACACCAGGCCGTAGCCGACGCCGGTGAGCGCGCGGGCGGCCGACGGGTCCTCCACGGGTGCGTGGCCGAAGTAGACGCCGAACGCGGTCGCGCCGACCGCGGCTGTCCCGGCGAACAACAAGGTCACGAAAATTACGCCCGCGAGCAGGTTGAGCCCCTGCGCCATCGTCGACGGCGCAGGGGTCAGCACGTCGAGGATGTTGCGTATCGCGGTCATGTGCCAGAGGAATGCGATGCCCGCAAACGGCACGAGGTAGAGCCCGACGGCGACGAAGATCTGGTCGCCACCATTGGCGTAGAACGCCGCGTACACCGCGTCGGGGTCGCTGAGCGTCGGAGTTCGGTGCACGAGGACCAGAGCCACGACGAACAGGACGACGAAGACGAAACCGCTGATCGCCGCGATCCGCGCCGCCGATCGCGTGCCCGACGACGCCTGCGCGGTCACCGGGGCCGCCATTGTGCGGAGTATGTCCGTTCTAGATCGAACTCAAGGTCCACAGCAGCCTCCAACGGCCCCGTTGACGGCCAAAGCTCGACGTTTCCGGCTGGTAACCTCGCTGTCAATGCCTGTACCCCGACCGGTTAGGGCCGCTTGCGCCCCAGTTCGGAGGGGGTGTGGCGGCTTTGCCGGGTTCAGGCCAGCCAGCGGGACGCGGCCTCGAAGGTGTCCGCGGGCGTGCTGTTGAAGGCGATCGCGGCGTCGGGTGCGTGCCGGTGCACGAGGTTGATGACGCGTTCGAACAGTTCGAGCCGGTTCTCGGGCCTGCGAACACCGCCTGCGATGACGACCACCCGCCACGGCCTGCTTTCCAGCGCCTTGGTCACGACGGCCTCGACGTCCTCACTCCCGTCGAGCTTGAGCAGGCAGTTCTCCACGCCGACGCCTGCATCGGCGAAACGAGCCGTGCCGGCGGCGATCCCCTCCGCCATGCGCGCCGGGTCGAAGGGCGCCGACGCCTGCTGAAGGTGAACTGCGATCACCAGAACCTGCGGCGCGGGCGCGTTCGTATTCACCGTCCCGAGCATAATCACGCAGCCTGTCGGGTCGGGGCGAGAAGGACACCCGGGCTCCGAAAAGGACCGCGCGGCGCGTCGCGTCGCGGATGTTGACCGAACTACGAACGGAGCCGTGATGTCGACCGACCGGCGCGTGCGGGCACTGCCGTGACCGCCGACTCGCCGTCCCTGCACCCCTTGCTGGCAGCCCGCCACAGCCCTACCCGGTTCGACCCTCAGCACGAGGTGGGCGTCGAGGAGGTCGCGGTCCTGTTGGAGGCGGCCCGCTGGGCGCCGTCGGCGGGCAACTCGCAGCCGTGGGCGTTCGTCGTGGGCCGCCGGGGGAGCGCCGTGCACGCCAGGCTGGTCCGCCACCTCGCCCTGAGCTCGGCGTCCTGGGCGCCGTCGGCGAGTTTGCTGGTGGCGAACCTCGCGCACCGCTACGTCGAATCCACCGACTGGGACTACTCGGAGTTCGCGCTCTACGACCTGGGCCAGGCCGTCGCCCACATGACCGTCCAGGCGCAGGCGCTGGGGCTGCAGGCCCGGCAGTTCAGGGCGTTCGACCGCGCGGGCCTGACCACGGAGTTCGACGTGCCCGCGCACTGGGAGGTCACCACGATGGCCGCGTTCGGGCGGACCACAGAGGCGGCCCCGATGCGTGACCGCCGCGCCCGGGTCGTCTGGCCGGTTGAGGACGCGGCGGTGGTCTCCTCCGCGCCGTGGGCGCTCTGAGGGGCCTGGCTACCGCTTGACGTCCACCTCCGCCAAGCGCGTCTGCACGGTCCGGCCGCTTTGCCACGAGTTCGCGCCTGGCGCCACCAGCGGTTGCGGAATGTCGGCCCGCTTCTGCCGCTTGCGGGCGGTCGAGACGCCGAGTCTGCGGTCCCGGTCGCTGACCAACGCTTCGTCGAGCTGACCGTCCCCGGTCATGCCCATCATCAACTGGGGGATCCCGTAGGGGAAGTCGTCACGGTCGTACTGCCAACTGTGGAATGTCTTGCCATACGTCGTCACCAGGTCGGCGAAATAGGCATGTTCCGCGCGGTCGGGAACGCCGGGGGCGACCAGGGTGCCGGACTTGACCTCGTAGTCGTGGCTGTGCCACAGCCGCTTCTCGTCCTCGGGCAACGCGCGGAAACGTTCCTCGCTGACGATGTACTCGATCCCGATCAGCCGGGCATCGGGCGTGTTGCGGTCGAAGATGACGCACTGGTGCAGGTCGTGCTGCAGGTGGATGCAGAAGTGTGACGCCTCGACCTGGCGGCCCATGTCGTCGGCGTACCTGTGGAAGCCATTGAGGTAGGTGCTCATCGCGTCCAGCGGATATTTCCGCTGCATCGCGCCGGACGCGGCGTCGAGCACGCGGTGCTTGAGGGGATGTCCACTGCCGACCTTCGCGGTCGTGACCACCTTGCGGCCGAGCATCACACCGGCGGCGGCAACGAGTCCGGCGGCGGCACCGATGCCGAGGGAACCGGCCCTGCCTTGGCCGCCACCCGAGCCACGCACCGAGGACTTGTCGCGCAGAAAAACCATGCGCGCCGTTTACCCGGTCGCACAGTCCCCAACCGCGCTTGCGCTCATTCGCCGGTTGCCCGGTGTCGCGTCCGGGTAGCTCTGGGCATGACACCCGACCTGCCGGAAGACCGCGACGACGCGGCCGAGGAGATCCTGCGGGAGTCCGAGCAGCGGATCTCCGAGGCCACCCAGGGGGATGCGCCGGGTGATGCTGCCGACGAGCACCGACGTAGCGAGGAAACGGTCGACCCCTGACCGCCCGGCAGCGCGGTCGATCGCTACCGGGCCATCGTCGGCTGATCAGCGCTTCTATACGGTCTCGCCATGGACGCTCGTGACGCCGAGGAGGGGTCGGCCCCGGACTGGGGCGCGGTCTTCGGCTTAATGGTGGACGAGGGCCATCTGATGACGGGCGAGCAGCTTCCGGTGCTGGTCGACCGGCTCCTGCGCCCCTCGGGGTTGACGGTCGAGCTGTTCCTCGTCGACCTGGCCCAGCGACTGCTGAAGTGCGTCGGCCACCGGCAGGTCGCGTCCTTCGACGTGGAAGGGACGCTGGCGGGCCGCTGCTACCAGTTCGGCGAGGTGGTCGAAGGGACCGACGCAGGCCGACGGCTGCTGTGGGTTCCCGTGCTCGACGGCACGGATCGGGTAGGCGTACTGCGGGTGGTGGTCCTGTCGCCGGGGGCGGGGGACGAACCTGAGCTGCCTCAGCGGCTGTGGACGTTGGCCGGGCTGTTGGGACACGTCGTGGTCACGAAGATCGCCTATGGCGACGAACTGCGGATGCTGATATCGGGTGGCCGGTTGACCCCATCGGCCGAGCTCTTCACGGACTTGCTGCCACCGCGGACGTTCGCCACCGAGAACCTGGTGGTCAGCGCCTTGCTCGAGCCCTTCGATCGGGTCGCGGGCGACGCTTATGACTACGCCGTCACGGGGGATCGCGTCGACATCGCGGTCTTCGACGGCGTCGGTCACGACATGACCGCGGCGGTCGCGACGACATTGGCGCTGACCGCGGTGCGCAACGCCCGCCGGGGCGCGGACCGCGACCTGCTCTCGCTCGCGGCGGCCGCCGACCGGCTGCTCACCCACCCGCCTGCGCAGCGGTGGTTCGTCACCGCGGTGCTGGCGCGGCTCGACGGCGCCACCGGCGTGTTGGAGTACCTCGTGGCGGGCCATCCGCCGCCGGTGCTCATCCGGCGCGGTCGGGCGGTCAGGGAGCTCGCGCCCTCCCCGCGTCCGCCACTGGGCGTCGTCGAGGAGGGTATGGCGGCACCGGTGGTGTCCCGGGAACAGCTCGAACCCGGTGACCGGATCATGTTCTACTCCGATGGGGTGTCCGAGGCCCGAGACGCTGAAGGTGAGTTCTTCGGGGAGCAACGGCTGATCGACTTCGCGGAACGGGCGGAACTGGACCAGCTTTCGGCGCCGGAAACACTGCGTCGGCTCGGCGCCGCGGTGCTGCGCTACCAGGGCGGCCGGTTGCAGGACGACGCGACGCTGATGATCGTCGATTGGACGTCGGGGAAGGAGCAGCGCCTGTTCCCGACTTTTCCTGCTCCGTGACGAGTGGCCCGTGTGCGGGTCAGCGGAATCGCGGCCGGACGAGGGTGAAGCGGTCGACCGGGGTGAGGGCGCCGTAGGGACCGGTCACCGCGTAGTAGGTGACGTGCAGCGACGTCGTGGGGCCGTCGCCGGAGGGGTCGACGTCGAAGGCGGCGAAGCCGTAGGCGTGTGCCGGAACCCGCCTCGCGGACCAGGGGGCGTCTTCGGAAACGTAGGTGGGGGTGCGCCGGTTGGTCGCGCGATCAGGTCGTGCGGTGACGGCGGTGATCACGCGGCAGCGGGGCGGTGTGACCAGCATGTGATTCGTCGGGCTGGACGTGCCGCCACTGCCGATCACCATATGGACGGTGCCCTTGCCGGTGTCCAGGACATCGGTGGTGGTCTGGGTGGGGATGGGGGTGCGGGTGTCGGTGGGTTGTTGCCCGCGGATCGGGTGGGAGCGCTCGTAGTGGTGCTCGTGCCCGCATACGACCAGGTCCACGCCGTAGCGGTCGAACAGCGGCACCCAGTGTTCGCGGACGCCGAGGTCGGCCCCGTTCGCCCGATCGGCGGTGGAGATCACCACCTGGTGCATGCAGACGACGATCCAGTCGATGTCCGGGTCGGCGCGGCTGGTCCGCAGCTCGTTCGCGAGCCAGCGTTCCTGCGCGCCGCCGGAGTAGCCGTTGACGTAGGAGTTGCCGCCGTCCTGGAGGGCGATGTCGTCGTTGTTGAGGCTGATGATGCGGACGGCGCCCGCGGTGAAGGCGTACCACAGGCCTGCGAGGGCAGGCTCGGCTCCGGAGGGGGGCAGCGCGAAGTAGGTCTGGTAGGCGCTGTAGCCGATGGGCCCGTTCCCCAGCTCGTTCTCGTGGTTGCCTGCGGCGGGCATCCAGGGCCGGTAGCGAGCCGAGCGGCTGTTGTTGAGGAACCAGTCCGACCAGGTGCGGATGCGGTCCTGGCTCAGGTTCGCGTAGCACAGGTCGCCGTTGACCAGGTGAAACAGCGGCGCCACCCGTTCGACGCCGGTGGTGATGTCGCCTGCGGCGGGGGAGCCGAGGTTGTCGCTGAGGTACGTGCCGCCGCTGCGCTTTCCGAGCGTCGGGGTCGCCTGGTCGCCGAAGCTGGTGAAGGTGAACGCGGCTCGACCACGGGGGGCGGTCCGGGCGGTGCCGAGCGCGGGACCGGTCCCGTCGTGCACCGCCGCGTAGACGTAGTCGGTGTCCGGGCAGAGCCCGCTCAGTCGCGCGTGGTGCACCCGCACTTCGGTGCCGGACTTCGCGTCCCGATAGGTGCGGGTGGCTGCGGGCTGGGTGCGGCCGAAGCCCGCGTCGGGAGTGCCCAGCAACACCCTCGGGTTGCGCACCGCATCGGTCGTGTGCCACGACACGACCACCTCCGTCGCGGCGTCGGCCCCGAACTGCAGATGCAGCCCGGCGACGGGTTGGGCGCCCGAGGCGGTCAACCGTGCGCCAAGGTTGCGGTGCCGCGCCCGTGTCGGATCACCCGTAGATCGTCATACGCGCTCGTGAACGCCGACCGTTCTCCCGGTGAACACGGCACCCGCGGCCGCGGGCCGACGTCACCGCACGGCCGAGGTGAACAGTTCGTCGATCGGGGCGATGAGGGCGGCGAGGCGCCGAGCACCGGCGTTGCCGATCGGGGACCACAGCGTGGCGCAATGCTCGTCGGTCTCGATCTCGATTCGCTCGCGCGCAGCGGCGCCTGCGTCGGTCACGGTGCCGTCGGCGTTGAGCCAGCCGCGTGCGATGAGACGTGCCGTCGCCGCGGCCCACTCGTCGTCGTTCCACTGACGGGTCGTCCGCATCATCATCGTCGGCAAGCGACCTGTCGCGGTCTGCATGACGGTGCAGTCGCAGGGCCCGAGGCGGTTGTCGGCGAGCACGACCAGGTGCGCATCGCCGCGCCACTCGCGCAGCACCGTGATCTGCTGCCACAGCGCGACAAGCGGGTCGGGCGGCAGTGTCACCGCGGCGTTCGCAGCAGCCAACGGTTTGCCTGCATAGTCTGCGCGGGCGACGACGGGGTCGATCAGCGAGCGTGCCTCTGTGATGTGGCCGGCCGAGAGATGCACGCCGATGCGCTGCAACACGCGATCGGCCACCACGAAGCGAGCGCTCTGCCACTGCCGGGGTGACGCCGTGTCCCACACGCCCGCCATGGCGTGCACCGCGCGCGGGCTGAAGTTGTAGAAGGTCGCGAGCGTGACCTGCCAGGGGACGGCACCCATTGCCGCCGACCGGAAGGCGAAGTACGCCGGTCCCCCCGGTCCGTGGTCGCGCACACCGAGTTTCGCGGCCTCTTCCGCAGTCTCAGTGGCCAGGTAGGTGATCCGATGGGCCGCGTTGATCGCGAGACTGATCTCGCGGACGACGGTCATCTCCATGGGTGCGTGGTCGAGTAGGTCAGCGGTAGGCACGACGTCTGCTCTCCTGTCGGGGTTCGGGACCGCCGCCGGGCGCGAGCGCTGCGGCGGTGTTGGTCACGTGTCGCTCAAGGGCCGCGGCGCCGCCGTCGGCGTCTCGAGCCAGTGCTGCCTGTTCGAGTTGCCTGTGCTCGCCGACGTGGTCACGAGCAGGTTGGCGATGACCCGACCACCTGCGCGCCAGTTCGCTCGCCGTCCACAGGCGGTCGAACGTCCCGAGCAGCGCGGAGTTGCCGCAGCCGCTGAGCAGAGCGCGATGGAAGGCGTAGTGGGCGGCGGCCCACGCATCCGAGACGTGTGGTCCCTCGTCGTCGTGCGTGGGCGTCCTGGTGAGCCGATGGTGGGTCGCGCGCACCCGGGACTCCCAGTCGAGATCACCGCGCGCGATCGCCATCCGCAGCATCGCGGGCTCGACGACGGCGCGCGCCTCCGCGACCTCCTGCCACCTGGCATCGTCCGCCGACGGCACCGCGAAGCCGCGGTTGGGCAGGCGCTCGGCCAGCCCTTCGCCGACAAGACGCAGCAGCGACTCCCGGATCACCGCGAGGCTCACCCGGAAGCGTGTTGCGAGCTCCTGCGGCTTGAGCGGCTGCTCAGGGTGGAACTCGCCGTGCAGGACGCCGGCCCGCAGCGCCGCGTAGACGCGGACGGACGGCGGCCCGGTCGGCTCGTCTCCCGTTGCTTCGGTGTCGACCACGGAGGTGACTCTAGCAGAAATAATCGATGATTGTCAGATAATCGATCGCGACTTGGTTCGTGCCACCAGCCTGACGGCCGCCTGCGTAGGCTGACGGAAATGAAGGCTGCGTTGTACCGCGGTTTCGGCGCCGCCGCGGACGTGCTCTCCGTCGTCGACATCGATGTTCCCGATCCGGCCCCCGGCCAGGTCCGGGTCAAGATCACCCGTTCGGGGATCAACCCGACCGACTGGAAGGCGCGGGCAGGCTCCGGGCGGGGGCTCGGCAACTTCCCGTTCCAGATCCCGCACCACGACGGCGCGGGGGTGATCGACGCGCTCGGCCAGGGCGTCGACGACCTTCATGTCGGCCAGCGCGTGTGGCTCTTCGGCGCCGCCGCGGAGAACCCGTACGGCACCGCCGCGGAGTACTGCGTCGTGCCCGCCTACTGCGCGATCCCGTTGCCCGACAACGCATCGGACGACCTCGGCGCCTGCCTCGGGGTTCCCGCGGGCACGGCCACCCAGTGTCTGGGCGCCGACCAGAGCGCGCTCGCGGGCACCACCGTGCTGGCCGCCGGTGGCGCGGGCGCGGTCGGGCACTACGCGATCGAGCTGGCCCGGTACGCGGGGGCCCGCGTGGTCACCACGGTCAGCTCCGAGGAGAAGGCGAAGCTGGCCCGCGACGCAGGCGCCGACCTGATCGTCAACTACCGCGACGACGACGCGATCGACCAGGTCCGGGGGTTCGCGGAGCGGATCGACCGGATCGTCGAGGTCTCGCTGGGCGCCAACCTCGAGCTCGACCTGGCTGTCGCCGGACCGGGCACCGTGATCGCGGTGTACGCAAGGGAGCAGCAGGACCCGCTGCTGCCCTTCCAGCGGCTCATGACCGCCAACGCGACGATCCGGTACGTACTGCTCTACACCGTGGCGCCTGCCGAGCTCCTGTCCGGCTTCGCCTGGATCAACGACGCCTTGGCCGCGTCGGCGCTGACCGCCCTGCCGATCACGGCCTATCCGCTCGACGAGATCGTCGCCGCGCACGAGGCGGCCGAGCGCGGCGTCGTCGGCAAGATCGTCCTCATTCCCTGACCGCCCACCGCAGGGCCTGCCTCAGTGAAGCGCGGCCCCGGCAGCGCGCAGTTCCCGCAGTGTCGGCGGGTCCACGGCAGGGTCGTGGTGACGGTGTAGGAGTGGACGGGCCAGTTGGCTCGGCGGGCGCGGGCGCGGGGTCGGGCGCGCGGGGCCCGTGGCTGCCTTCGCAGGGCGTGTGGCGTCCTCGCAGGTGGTCGAACTTCTGCGGGGACGCGCGAGGGTCTGCGAAGTGGGGCTGGCCGGTCCACGCCGCACACCACACTGGTCGCGGCCTAGGCTGCCGATGATCAGCAGGAATGGGACATGGCGGTCGTATATGGCGCGCATGTCCCAATCCTGGTGATCAACCCCGCCAGCGCAGGCCCCCACCCGACTTTGCAGACCGTTGGGCGTCCTCGCGCGCCGTCGAACATCTGCGAGGACGCCGCAACCTCTGCGGAGTCAGCGCGCGCGCCGCCCACCCGCCCGGCCGCCCACCCGCGCCGCCGCGAGCTAGTCGAAGTCGGTACTCGCGCTCAGCTTGGCCCACGCCTCCATCTCGGCGCGCTGGGCGTCGAGGACCGCGCCTGCTGTGCTCAGCGCGTCGGTCCCGAGCAGCAGCAGGGCGGGCGGCTCTGCGGAGTCCACCGCCGTGATGATCGCGAGCGCCGCTTTCGCGGGGTCGCCGGGCTGAGTGCCGTCGACCGTGTCGTTCTCCTTCCGCCGCTTCCCGGCGGTGTCCGCGTAGTCGGCGATGGCCGCCGCCGACTGGGTCAGCGAGCGGCCCGAGAAGTCGGTGCGGAAGCCGCCGGGTTCGACGGCCATCGCCGCGATGCCCAGCGGCTTCAGCTCGGTGCGCAGGGAGCCGGTCAGGCCCTCGAGGGCGGCCTTCGAAGCGGCGTAGTAGCCGGACCCTGGCGGCGTCCTCGCCGCGGCGATCGAGGAGATGTTGACGATCGCCCCGTGCCTGCGGGCGCGCATGCCGGGGAGGACGGCCTTGATCATGGCGACCGCGCCGAAGAAGTTGGTGGCGAACAACCGCTGGACGTCGGCGTCGGTGCCCTCCTCGACGGCGGCCCGGTAGCCGTAGCCCGCGTTGTTGACCAGCACGTCAATGCTCCCGAAGCGCTCCTGGGCCTGCCGCACCGCGCCGGTGACGTCAGCGGCGTCGGTCACGTCGAGGGCAAGGGCGAGGGCCTGCTCGGGGTGGGCGTCGGCGAGGTCCTGCACGCGGGCCACGTCGCGCGCGGTGACGACCGCGTGGTCGCCGCGGGCCAGGACGGCTTCGGCGAGGGCACGGCCGAGGCCGGTCGAGCAGCCGGTGATCAGCCAGGTGGGCATGTCCGCTCTCTTTCGTTGTCAGGGTGTCGGGGGCGTTCACCGGACGGTAGGCGGCGGCGTCGCGGGGTTGATCTACGCGGGTGCGGGTAGCCGGACCACATGGAGGACAACCACATCGCCGACCCCCGTGCCCGCGCGTTCGTCGCCGAGCTGCGTCGCTTCGAGCAGAGCTCCGACCCTGCAGACCTCGCCGGGCTGTTCGCCGACGGAGCGACGGCGACCCGCCTTGACGCGCGCGGTGATCGTACGGACGTGACGGCGTTCTGGCGGGAGTATCGCGACCAGTTCGACCATCTGTCCACGACATTCTTCGACGCGGTCGAGGGCACTGACCAGGTCGCACTGGAATGGACCAGCGAGGCCACCCTCACCGACGGAAAGCCGATCTCGTACCGCGGCGTCACCGTGCTCGACCTGGAGGGCGACAAGATCATCCGCCTGCGGACCTACTACGACAGCGCTGCGTTCGTGGCGATCCCGGCCAGAACGGGGGCCTGAGCGGGTACCCGCCGGGCGCCGGGCCGGGCTGTCCGCCTACAGCCGAATTCGCGCGCGCAGCCCCGGCCGCTCGCCAGACTGCGGCCAGGGTCGGCGACGAAATGGAGCGAGGGTGACGGTGAGCGGCGAGGACAACGCCCGGCAGGTGCGCAACTTCATCGACGCGGTGTGGGTCCGGCACGACCTGGACGCTCTGGACCGCTTCTGGACCGACTCCTGCGTCAACCATGCGGCTGTCCCCGGACCCGCCACCGGTCGCAGCGCCCTGCGCGGCTACCACGAGTCGTTCGCGGCGCAGTTCACCGCCTTCTCCGACATGGCGATCGACGTCGTGCAACAGGTCAGCGACGGCGACCGGGTCGTGACCCACCTCGTGGCCCGCGGCCGACACACAGGCGCCTTCGCGGGCGTCCCGGCCACCGGCAGGCCCGTCAGCCTGACGACCATCCGCATCGACCGCTTCGAGGGCGGCCGGATCGCCGAACACTGGTCGGTCGCCGACGTCGCCGGTCTTGTCCAGTCGCTGCAGAGCTGAGGCACGCGACGCCGACCTCCGGCCGCTGCGCACGGCGTCGTCTCGGCCGACGCCCAGCAGCCGCGAATGGGGCTACGGTCAGCCTGCGAGGGCAGCCTTCCGGCACACGCCTCCGCACCGAGGAGCAGAGGCATGGCCGAGTTCCGCATCCGTCCCGAACGCCGCGACGACCTGGCCGCAGACCGTGACGACGCCGCCGAGCGCCGCGACAGGGTCTCGGACAACCGAGACGCCGCGGCCGACGAACGGGACGCCGAGGCCACGCGGCGCGACCTCGACACCCGCGAGGACTTCGGCGATCTCGACGCCCGGCTGATGGTCGCCCGCCGCAGGCTCCTCGGCCACATCGACAGCGTCACCGTCGATCCGGTGAGCGCGCCGAACCTCAGCTCGCCCGAAGTCGCCAACCTGCCGACCCCTGCGGCCGAACAACGGCGACGTGCAGGCCTCGACCGGGCCGCCGTCGCCGATCTCCTCGACGGCATCGGCGACGAGCTGCGCCACGTCCGCAGCGATCACGCCGCCGCCGTCGTCGAGCGTCGGGCCGCAGCCAGTGACAGGAGCCACTCCGGGGACGACCGAGGCCTCTCCGCTCAGGACCGCGACCTCGCCTCACGAGACCGAGGCCAAGCCGCACTCGAGCGTGAGCAGGTCGACCCTGCCGATCTTGCGCAAGACGGCGGTTCCTCGACTCAACACGTCGAGGACCCCGTAACCCGCGCGATCGCGGAGTCCCGAGAACGGATCGTCAGCAGCCGTCAGCGCCTCGCGCGCACAGAGGGCCGTGGCGACCTACTCGGCTCGGCCTCGCCGTCGCACGACGAAGGGCGGGCCCGACGCGCTCACCGCTCCAGCAAGCCGTCGTAGCTCAGGAACCGGAAGTGCAGTCCGCAGGACGACTCCTGCCACGCCCCGACGGCGTCCGGCGCTCGTTGGATGTCGGGAGCGTAGGCGTCACCGTCGAAGCGCTCGCGAATCTCGGTGACCTCGATCCGGTCCGCAACCGGTAGCGCAGCCCGGTACACCGCTGCGCCGCCGATCACCCACAGGTCCCCGGACGCTGCGGCGAGCGCCTGCGGCAGGTCCGCGAACGTCTGCGCGCCCGACAGTGGCGTGCGGGAGAGCACGAGGTTGCGCCGGTCGGGCAGCGGGCGGAACCGTGGCGGCAACGACTCCCACGTGCGGCGGCCCATCAGCACCGTCGTCCCGGCGGTGACGGTGCGGAAGTGGTGCAGATCCTCCGGGAGGCGCCAGGGCAGTGTTCCGTCGCGGCCGATCACCCCGTTCGCCGACCGCGCCCAGATCAGCCCGATCACGTCGCGACCGGCGCCTTGATGGCGGGATGGGGGTCGTAGCCGTCAAGCGAGATGTGCTCGTAGGTGTAGTCGAACAGGCCTGCCGCCGGTTTCAGGCTCAGCTTGGGGAACGGCCGCGCGTCGCGGCCGAGCTGCGTGCGCACCTGGTTCTCGTGGTTGGCGTAGATGTGGCAGTCGCCGCCGGTCCAGACGAACTCACCGACGCCGAGGCCGACCTGGTCGGCGAGCATGTGCGTCAACAGCGCGTAGCTCGCGATGTTGAACGGCACGCCGAGGAACAGGTCCGCGCTGCGCTGGTAGAGCTGGCACGAGAGCTTGTCTTCGGCGACGTAGAACTGGAAGAAGGCGTGGCACGGCGGCAGCGCCATCTGCGGGAGGTCGGCGACGTTCCAGGCGGAGACGACGATCCGCCGCGAGTCGGGATCCTCCCGCAGCAGGCGCAGAACCTCGCTGATCTGGTCGACGTGCCCGCCGTCGGGGGTCGGCCACGACCGCCACTGCGCGCCGTATACGGGCCCCAGGTCGCCGTCCGGCCCGGCCCACTCGTCCCAGATCGTGACGCCGTTCTCCCGCAGCCAGGCCACGTTCGTGTCGCCACGCAGGAACCACAGCAGCTCGTAGGCCACCGAGCGGAAGTGCACACGTTTCGTCGTGACCAGCGGGAACCCGTCGGCCAGCCGGTAACGCAGCTGATGCCCGAAGATCGACCACGTGCCGGTACCGGTGCGGTCGTCCTTGCGGGAGCCCGCGTCGAGCACGTGCCGGAGCAGGGCCTCGTACTGCGTGTCGGGCATGCCCTCCAGGGTAGGGCCGCGCGGCCCCCACCCGGAGCGGGTGGGGGCCGTGCGGCTGTGGCGGGTCAGGCTTCGACGGCGACGAGTTCCGGATGGGCCTGCGGCGCGGGTGCGCTGCCGCGCAGTGGGACCTCCCGGATCGCCCAGGCCGCCGCGACGGCGACAAGCGCGGCGACCGCGGCCCAGAGGAACGCGGTGGTCACGCCCGACGTGACGGCGGCCTGGTACGCGGTGCGCACGGCGTCCGGCAGCGTGCCCAGCATGGACGGGGTGAGCTGCCCGCCTGCCACGGCTGCGCCCTGCGCGGTACCGAGGCGCTCGGCCAGCGTGTTCTGCAACCCACTCGCGTAAAGCACGCCCAGCAGGGCGACGCCGATCGAGCCGCCGACCGTCCGGAACAGCGTGGATGCGCCACTGGCCGCGCCGACGTCACGCTGGTCGACGCTGTTCTGCACGACCAGGTTGGTGGTCTGCATGACCATCCCCATGCCGACACCCAGCACCACCATGAACAGCGACGCCATCAGGTGGCCGGTACCTGCGCTCATCGTGGAGAACAGGCCGAGGCCCGTGGCCATCAGGACCGCTCCGACGACGAGCAGCCAGCGGTAGTGGCCGGTCCGGCTGACGTACTGCCCGCCCAGCAGCGACGTGCTGAGCATCGCCGCCATCAGCGGCAGCAGCAGGAGCCCGCTGCCGGTGGCCGAGGCGCCCTGCACGTTCTGCTGGAACTGCGGCAGGAACGTGACGGCGCCGAACATCGCGAAGCCGGTGAGGAAGGTGAGCACGATGGCGGCCGAGAAGTTCGGCCTGCGGAACAGCGAGAGCGACAGGATCGGCTCGTCGACGCGGCGCTCGACCCGCACGAACACGGCGCCCGCAACGACGGCCAGCACCCCGAGCCCGATGATCTGCCACGAGCCCCAGGCGTACTGCGAGCCGCCCCACGAGGTGAGCAGCGTCAGCGCCGCGACGGCGGTCGCCAGCAGGGCCGCGCCCTTCCAGTCGACCCGTGCCGCGCGCCGGACGACGGGGAGCTTCATGGTGAACCAGATGACGGTCAGGGCCAGCACACCCAGTGGGAGGTTGATGTAGAACGCCCAGCGCCAGCTCAGGTTGTCGGTGAGGAACCCGCCGATCAGCGGCCCCCCGATGAACGCGATCGGCATCACCGCCGTCATCAGGCCCTGGTAGCGGCCGCGCTCCCGCGGCGGGACGAGGTCGGCGATGATCGCGACGGCGCCGACCATCAGACCGCCCGCGCCGAGGCCCTGCACGGCCCGGAACGCGATCAGTTCGGTCATGTTCTGCGCCAGCCCCGACAGCGCAGAGCCCGCCAGGAACGCCACGATCGACGTCATGAAGACGCCCTTGCGGCCGTAGAGGTCGCCGAGCTTCGCCCAGACCGGCGTGGAGATCGCCGTGGCGAGCGCGTACGCGGTGACCACCCAGGACAGGTGCTCGAGCCCGCCGAGGTCGCCGACGATCGTCGGCATCGCGGTGCCGACGATCGTGTTGTCGAGCATCGCCAAAAGCATGGCGATCATCAGCCCGCTCATCACGGCGTAGATCT
>DASWUV010000084.1:0-24342 GCA_036401495.1 Pseudonocardia sp.
CCGCCGATCTCGCCACCATCGGCCCGGACGGGACGCGGGTGCGGCTGCGGCGCACGCTCACGGGGCTCAGCGCGGACCTCGCCCGGTTCGCCGACGTGTTGGAGGGCGCCCGGTTCGCCCCCGGCGTGCCCCCGCGCCCACCCGGCCCCGTCGCGGCGATCGGCGGCGGCTAGCGGTGCGCACCTACCAGATCAGCCACCGCACCACCTACGCCTACGACGGCGACGTGGGCGCGAGCTTCGGGCGCGCCCACCTGCTGCCGCGTGACCGGCCGGGCCAGACCTGCCTCGAGGGGCGCGTCACCGTCACCCCGCGGGCCGCCGAGCTGCGGGAGCACGCCGACTGGTTCGGCAACCGCTCCACCTACTTCGTCGTCAGGCAGCGCCACCGCAAGCTGGAGGTGCTGGCCGAGAGCACGGTCGCGGTCGACGAGCGGCCTTCCCCGGCGTCGACGGCCACGTGGGAGGCGGTGCGCGACGGCCTGCGCGGCGCCACCGACCCGCTGCGGCTGGACGCCAGGACGTTCGCCCTGCCCTCGCCGCGGCTGCCCCCGCACGCCGAGGTCGCCGCGTACGCACGCACGTCGTTCCCGCCGGGGCGCCCGCTCGTCGAGGCCGCCGTCGACTTCTCGACCCGGATCCACCGCGACTTCCGCTACGTCAGCGGCTCCTCGACGGTCGGCAGCACCGTGCCCGAGCTGTTGGACAGGGGCGCGGGCGTCTGCCAGGACTTCGCGCACCTCGCCGTCGCCGGGTTGCGGGCGATGGGCCTCGCCGCCCGGTACGTCAGCGGCTACCTGGAGACGACGCCGCCGCCGGGACGGCCGCGGCTGGTCGGGGCGGACGCGTCGCACGCGTGGGTGTCGGTGTGCACCGAGACGGGGTGGTTCGACCTCGACCCGACCAACGACCGGCTCGTCGACGGGTCGTATGTAGAGCTCGCGCACGGCCGCGACTACTCCGACGTGCCCCCGCTGAAGGGCGTGATCTTCGCCGACGCAGGCCACAGCGTGCTGGATGTGGCCGTGGACATGCTCCGGCTCGAGGCAGGCTAGGGCTCGCACACACCCCGCGGGGCTCGCACACACTGTCGACCGTGTGTGTCGGCCCCACGCGGTGTGTGTCGGCTCAGGTGCGGATCGAGAGGCCGACGCGCTGGAACTCCTTGAGGTCGGAGTAGCCCGTCTTGGCCATCGCCCTGCGCAGCGCGCCGAACAGGTTGACCTCGCCGAAGGCCGAGCGGGCCGGGCCGAAGAGCACCTGCTGAAGGTCGCCGACCTCCGCAGGCACCTCGACGACCTCCGAGCGCGGCAGCGAGGGGTGCGCCGCCGACGACGTCCAGTAGGCACCCGACGCCGGGGCGTCGGAGGCGACGGCGAGCTGCTCGCCCAGCATCACCGCGTCGGCCCCGCACGCGATGGCCTTCGCCACGTCGCCGGACGCCCGCATCCCGCCGTCGGCGATGACGTGGACGTAGCGACCTCCGGTCTCGTCGAGGTAGTCGCGACGGGCAGCGGCGGCGTCGACGATCGCGGTGGCCATCGGCACGCCGATGCCCAGCACCTCGTCCGTGCTGGTGGCCGACGACTGCCCGTACCCCACGATCACGCCCGCGGCCCCGGTGCGCATGAGGTGCATCGCGGTGCGGTAGTCGCCGCAGCCGCCCGCGACCACCGGCACGTCCAGGGAACCGCAGAAGTCCTTGAGGTTGAGCGGCTCCCCACGCGAGACGTGCTCAGCGGAGATGATCGTGCCTTGCACGACCAGCACCTCCACGCCCGCGGCGAGCAGGTCCGGCGTCAGCTCCCGGGCCCGCTGCGGGCTGACCCGCGCCGCGACGGTGACCCCGGCCTCCCGCACCCGCTTCAGCGACTCCGCGAGCAGCGCCGTGTCGATCGGGACGGCGTGCAGCTCCTGCAGCAGCCCCACCGCGGCGGACGGGTTGTCCTCCGCGAGGGCCACCACCCTGGCCAGCGCGCCGTCGGCGTCGGCGTGGCGCGCCCACAGCCCCTCCGCGTTGAGCACGGCGAGGCCGCCCAGCTGCCCGATCCTGATCGCGCTCGCGGGCGACACAATGGCGTCGGTAGGGTGCGTGACCAGCGGGATCTCGAAGCGGTACGCGTCGAGCTGCCAGGCGGTGGACACCTCCTTCGAGCTGCGCGTCCGCCGGGACGGCACGATCTCGACCTGTTCAAGGTCGTAGCTGCGGCGGGCCTCCCGGCCCATCCCGATCTCCACGAGGTCACGCACGGACGGTCAGGGTAGCCGGAAGCCCACCTCGCAGCCGGTGCGGAGGCCGCGCACCGTCCGCGGGCGCCGCGCCCGCGCGGGTCAGCGGCCCGCGTAGTTGGGGGCTTCCACCGTCATCGTGATGTCGTGAGGGTGGCTCTCCTTCAGCCCGGCCGCGGTGATGCGGACGAGCTGGGCCTGCTGCAGCGCGGGAATCGTCTGCGCGCCCGCGTACCCCATGCCGGAGCGCAGGCCGCCGGTCAGCTGGTGGACGACCTGGGCCAGCGGACCGCGGAACGGGATGCGGCCCTCGATGCCCTCGGGGACGAGCTTGTCCTCCGAGAGCACGTCGTCCTGGCCGTAGCGGTCCTTGGAGTAGCTGCGCGTGTCGCCCCGCCCGCGCATCGCGCCGAGCGAGCCCATTCCCCGGTAGGTCTTGTACTGGTTGCCGCCGATGAGGATCACCTCGCCAGGTGACTCCGCTGTGCCCGCCAGCAGGCTGCCCAGCATCACCGACGACGCGCCCGCGGCGATCGCCTTGGAGATGTCGCCCGAGTACTGGATCCCGCCGTCGCCGATCACCGGCACCCCGGCCGCGGCGCAGGCCAGCGACGCCTCGTAGATCGCGGTGATCTGCGGCGCACCGACGCCCGCGACGACCCGCGTCGTGCCGATCGAACCGGGCCCGACACCGACCTTCACCGCGTCCGCGCCCGCCTCGACGAGCGCAGCGGCCCCGGCGCGGGTGGCGACGTTGCCGCCGACGACGTCGACCGAGTGCCCCACCTCGGCGCGCAGCTTCGCGACCGTCTCCAGCACCCGCCGGGAGTGCCCGTGCGCGGTGTCGACCATGAGCACGTCCACGCCCGCCTCGACGAGCTGCATCGCGCGGGCGTAGCCGTCCTCGCCGACGCCGACGGCCGCCGCGACGACGAGCCGCCCGTCGGGGTCCTTGGTGGCCAAGGGGTACTTCTCGGTCTTGTTGAAGTCCTTGATCGTGATCAGGCCGCGGAGGATCCCGTCGCCGTCGAGCACCGGCAGCTTCTCGAGCTTGTGCCTGCGCAGCAGTCCGAGCGCCGCCTCCGCGGAGACGCCGACCCGCGCGGTGATCAGGGGAGCGTGCGTCATCACCTCGTGCACGGGACGGCTGTGGTTCGTCTCGAACCGCATGTCCCGGTTGGTGATGATCCCGATGAGCTTGCCGCCCGCATCGGTGACGGGCACGCCGGAGATGCGGAAACGGGCGCAGAGCGCGTCGACGTCGGCCAGCGTGTCGTCGGGTTTGCAGGTGACCGGGTCGGTGACCATGCCCGCCTCGGACCGCTTGACCACCTCGACCTGCGCCGCCTGCTCGGTGACCGAGAGGTTGCGGTGCAACACCCCCAACCCACCCGCGCGCGCCATCGCGATCGCCATGCGCGACTCGGTGACGGTGTCCATGGGTGACGACACGAGCGGCACCCTGACCCGCACCCGGCGGGTGATCTGCGTGCTCGTGTCGGCGCCGCTGGGCACGACGTCCGACTCGGCGGGCAACAGCAGCACGTCGTCGAAGGTCAGGCCCAGCGCCGCAAACTTCGGTGGCAGTCCGGCGGTCTCGCTCGTCATGTCACCTTTCCCAGCTTCTTCTCGTCCCCCGACCGGGCCCGCAAACGCGGTCAGGCGGAGCCTCGGCCCCCGAACACCACTCCATCGTATCCACGCCCGGCCGCGCAGTGCGGCCGCCGCCGGTGATGCGTTCGCACGGCGGAGTATTGTCAACTCCGTGTCACCAGAAGGGCTGCCGCCGGACCCGTTCGCCGGGGATCCGCACGACCCCGCGCTGTCGATCGACGCCAGCGAGGTCGACGATGGCGAGGCGCTGAGCCTCGACGAGCGCGACGAGGTGGTGGCCGACCTGGCCGATCTCGCCGTCTACCAGGCGTTGCTGGAAACCCGCGGCGTCAGGGGCATCGTCGTCGACTGCGGCGACTGCGGCGAGCAGCACTACCACGAGTGGAGCCTTCTGCGGGCCAGCCTGCAACAGCTGCTCGACGAGGGTCAGATGCGCCCGCACGAGCCCGCCTTCGACCCCGATCCCGCCAGCTATGTGACGTGGGAGTACTGCCGCGGGTACGCCGACGCGGTGCTCTCCGACTCCTGAGCGGCCACCTTCCAGCCTGACGGCCCCGCCTCCACTGTGGAGGCGGGGCCGTCGGTGTCTCAGCTGGTTTGCGGGGCTTCGGTCGTGGTGTCGTCCGTCGTGCCCTTTGAGGACGACGTGACGGTGGTGGTGTCGGCCGAGCCCTCCGACGTCACGGTCGGCTTCGTCGTGGTGCTCGCGGCCTTGGTCGGCGTCTCCGGTGAGGGCGTGGCCGCCGGAGACGACGGCGGCAGCGTCAGCGGCGAGACCTTCTCCGGCGCGACCGGCTTCGGCCGCGGGCGGGTGGACCGCAACGTCGTCGAGGTGGGTGCCTCGGTCGTCGAGGGGGTCGGGGTGAGCGTGCCCGCGGCCGACGGCGCCTGCGACAGCGCCACCCCCGCCGGGATCGGCCGCGCCCTGTCGGTCTTCAACGGCGTCGCCGGATCCACCTTCGTGCCCTGTGGTGTCTCGGCCGCCTTGGCGACCAGGAAGTCCTTGACGTCGACGAGCTGGGCCTTGCCCTCCTGCGGGCGGACCGCCGACAGGTCGCTCTGCGCCTGTTGCAGCTCGGCCGCGGCCGCCTGCGGCTGGCCCTCGTTGAGGGCCTGCTTGGCGTGCTCGATCTTGTCGGACACCCGCACGGCCGCCTCGACCGACGCGGCGCGCTCACTGAACAGCACCTTCGTCACCGGCCACAGCGCGCTGTCGGGCTCCGCCGTCGCGGAAGTGATCGACACCCCGCCGCCGACCAGCACGAGGAAGGCAGCTGCTGCCGCGACCGGGACGAGATGGCGGGTGCGGGCCGAGCGGGTAGCCCGCTTGGCCTTGATACCCGCCTGGACGGCGGCGACGGCCGTGTCGAGATCCAACAGCTCGGGGATCGGCTCCTCGGCGACGTCGGCTCGCCACGCGGACAACAACGCCACGACCTGATCGTCGGCGCGGTAGGGGCCCCCGGCTGCGGACGTGGACATCGCCATGCCCGCCGCGAGCGCATTGATCAGCTCGTCGTCGGCCTGCACGGCGACGAGGTCGACTGGTTCCGGGTCGCCGTCGCCCTCGCGGAGCGGCTTGCCCACTCCGTCGAAGGGCGAGCCGTTGGTACGGCTGCGTCTGCTGGGATCGCCGAAGGGGTGAGGCGAGCCGTTGCTGTGACCGTTCGTCCCAGCGCCATTCGTGTCAGGCACTCAAACCACCTCCTCCTCTGGCATCGACTTGCGAAGCCGGGCCAACGCCCGGTGTTGAGCCACGCGTACCGCTCCTGGTGTAGATCCGACGGCATCGGCCGTCTCTTCTGCTGAAAGCCCTACGACCACCCGCAGCAGCAGAATCTCCCGCTGCTTGTCCGGCAGCTGATCGAGCAGCTGGGCCAGTTCGCCCGTCAACTCGATCCGCAGCGCGCGTTGCTCGGGGCCGTCCGCGACTTCGATGGCGTCAGGCACGTCCGCGACCGGCTCCGCCCGGTTGCGCGTGGCGGCGCGGTGCGCGTCGATTACTTTGTGTGACGCAATCCCGTACACGAACGCGAGGAACGGACGACCCTGGACACGGTATCCCGGCAGGGCTGTGAGCACGGCCAGACACACCTCCTGCGCAACGTCGTCGGCCGAAACCGCCGAGCGGTCCATCCGGCCGAGCCGAGCGCGGCAATAGCGCACGACCAGCGGCCGAATGGTGGCGAGTACGTGCCCGATTGCGGTCGCCTCGCCCGTCATGGCGCGGACGACCAGCTCGTCGGGAACGTCTGTCGCATCACTCATCGGGAGCCGTTGCACAGGCGTTACACAGCATGCTGGTCAATCATCCGATCGTGAGGCCGATCACGAAGAGTGTTCAACCGTGTTCCTATTGGATTCCCACGGTAGCGAAAGCACCGCGGGGTCGGTCGGCGGGGCGCGTGCAGGCTTGGCCCCACTTTTCTGGACGTACCAGGGCGGACGGCGTTGTGCAGGCGCCCGGACTCCACCCGAAAGGAGGCGCGGCGACACCCCCGTAGCAGAGTGCGACGGGGGTGTCGGACGTCGGTGGCGGGCAGGCCCTCCTAGGAGACCAGGCCGCGCCGGAATCCGTGGGCGACGGCCTGGGCGCGGTCGCGCACCCCGAGCTTGCGGAACAGCCGTCGAGCGTGGGTCTTGACCGTGTCCTCGGACAGATAGAGCTCGCGGCCGATCTGCCCGTTGCTCTTGCCCTGGCTCATGCCGCGCAGCACCTGGAGCTCACGCTCGGTCAGCTGGACCCCCGGATCGGTGGGTGCCCTCGGGGTGGGCACCGCCGTGCTGGCCAGCGTGTGGGCGAGCGCGGCCACCAACTCGGGACGTGAGGCGTCCCAGCGCAGGTAGCCACGGGCGCCGCCCGCGATCGCCGCGGCGATGCTGCCCGCGTCGTCGGGGGCGCCGAACACGATCACGTTGGCCTGGGGATGGGCGGCCACCAGCCTGCGCGTGGCTTCCACCCCCGTCGGCACCGCACGCTGGGTGCCGACGAGGACAACGTCGACCGGCTGCCGGGAGAACCGGGCCAGCAACTCGTCCCCGTGCGCGACACAATCGATGCGGTGCACACCGGGCACCGCGGACATCACGCGGGTGAGGCCCTCGCGGACGCTGCGACGATCGTCGCAGATGAGTACCGTCGTCACGACGATTCCTTCCTGCAGCTTCCTGCAGCCGGGTGATGTATCACCCCCTGTATCGGCGGGTGACCGACTCACCTTGACACGATCAGGGCCAACTTGTGCCCTCCATTCGGGAGCATTGCGCCGGGTGGCACAAGACATGTGGGTGACATGGAACCGAATGGAGTAATTACATTAGCGTCACTGATCGCGGAATCCACACGGACTCCCCCATCTGGCGCTTGCCAACGGGATCAGAACGACACTCAATGACGCTCAGCGCAGCGCGCGCGGCGTGTCGTCGGCGCGTCGCACCAGTGGACCGACCGCTGAGCGACGATCCCGCTGGGTAGGCAACCCGCTCGTTGATCCGTTCCTGCAGATCAGCCGCCGCCAGCGCCGCGGGCCACTGCAGGGGAAGCTGTCCGTAGCGGGTGCACCGGTCCGCGATCGCGTCCAGTTCGGTGACCGCCTCAGCGGCGTCGAGCGAGCCCGCGGCGGCGCAGGCGACGACGAGCACGACGCGGGACTTGAGCAGGTGGCGCACCGATCCCGCCGCCGCGGAGCCCGCCAGCGCAGACTCGGCGGGCCCCACCGCCTCCGCTGCCCGGCCCCGGACGAGCGCGAGCTCGGCGCGCACCCAGCCCGCCCGCACCGCAGGCCGCCACGAGGGGTGCTCTTCCAGCCGGGGCGCCGCGGCGTCGAGCAGTCGGCGGCTTGCCCCGAGGTCGCCGAGCCCCAGCGCGTCCGCCGCCAGCCCGACCAGTGCGTCGATCCGGGCCGCTCGGGCGTCGAGCCCGTCGCCTGCCCCGTCGCCTGCCCCGTCGCCTGTCGCGTCATCGCAGAGGGCGCCCCGGTCCTGCGCGCAGCAGGCGGCCGTAGCCAGCCGGAGGCCGCGCGCGTCGTGCGCCTTGGCCGCAGCGTGGCCGCCGAGCTGGCGCAGGTGCGCCGCACGGGTGACGGCGGCATGTGCGGCCACGCGGAGCGGAACACCGGGTTCCGCAGCAAGCCGCTCCAGTTCTGTCGCGGCGGCGGCGTAGCGGCCCTGCCCGCCGAGCGTGACGGCGGCCAGCCAACGCAGCTCAGGATCCGCCGACGTGCCCGGGAGGGTCTGCGGAGTCGCGCCGAACGCCGCGTCCCTCGCCTGCGACCGGCTCTCGGGACCGTCAGACAGGCCCTCCGCTGTCGCCTCGGCGGGCCGGACAGGCGCCCGCGGACACTCGCCCGCGGAGCGCCCCATCACCCCGTGGCCGCCGCGACCACCACGTCGACCGCGTCCGTGAGCGACTCGAGACGTTGCACGTGCTTCGGCAGGGCGATCTCGCCCCAGCCCGGACCGGCGACGAAGGCGCGCACCCGCGGGCGGGTGGTCGGCAGCGCGCGCAACACGGCGACGTCCGCGGTGGGCGGGAGTTGCGACCACAGGACCACCACGGCGGGCGTCGTGCGGCGCACCGCGGCGACGAGGGCGTCGACCGGGAGGTCCGAGCCCAACGGCCGGGACGTCACCCCTTCGTCGGCGAGCGCGGCGCTCAGCACAATCAATGGCAACACGTGCTGCTCCTGCGGCATCCCCGCGAGCAGCACGGGCCTGCCGCCGGGCCGGTGGGATTCGCGGGTGAGCCCCCCGGCCGCGTGCGCCGAGAACGCGGCTGTGACGCTTTGGCTGAGCAGGTGCTCCACCTCGATGCCCGCGCCGGTCGCGGCCCAGCGCTGAGCCACCGCCACGAGCACCGGCCTGGCCACTTCGTCCCACGCGGCGGCCACCCCGAGTGCGGCGATCGCCTCAGTCAGCACTGTGCGGGCGGCGGGAAAGTCGAGCGCGAGCGCCGCGCGGCCCAGTCCCCGCGCGTAGGGGTCCACCCCGGGCAGCGGGAGCGTCTGGCCCCCACCCCGCGCCCGCGTCGCGTCCGGAAGCCGGGGACCTGCGCCGACGGGCGCGGGCCCGGTCAGCGCGTAGCGGGCCGCGTCGGCGGGGCCTGCCCCACGAACGAGTGCATGTTGCATCAACTCGAGCCGCGCGACGTCCTGCGGCGAGTAGCGTCGGTGGTGGCCCGGGGCGTGGGCGGAGGGGCCGATGCCGTAGCGGCGGTCCCAGGTCCGCAACGTTGCAGGCGCGATCCCGAGCCTGCGGGCCACTGCGGCGACCGACAGGTACGGCTCCGGCCCGCCGAGCACGTTCGCGCGTACCGCTTCGTGCTCCATGAACCCCATCGTGACGGACAGCGACGACGGGGAGCAACTTGCCACGCCAGATTCTTGGCCGCCGCGCACTTGAACAAGGTTTGACGCGGTCTACGCTGGGTAGTGCAATCACGTTGAACGTGAAAGCGCGGCCGATGGTTGACGACAAGGCGGGTGACGACGTGGCGGACACGCGACGGCTTCCGGTTCCGGTCACGGAAATCTGGGATTGGCAGATGCGCGGCTCGTGCCGCGGTATGGACAGCGGCTACTTCTTCCATCCCGAGAACGAGCGTGGCCCCGCGCGGGTGAACCGGGAGGCCAAGGCCAAGGAGGTCTGCCGCCGCTGCCCGGTGATGGAGGAGTGCCGGCGGCACGCGCTGGCGGCCCACGAGCCCTACGGCGTCTGGGGCGGCCTCTCCGAGTCCGAACGCGACGAGATCCTGCGGGGTCGCACCCGGACGTTGCGCATGCCCGAACCTGTGCGCCGCTGAGCGGTGTCCTCACCTTCCGCAGAGGTGAGGTGCACGTCACGGCCGACGAACGGGCCTCCCCTCGCAGCTGTCGCGAGTGGAGGCCCGTTCGTGCGTGCGTGCCTGGCTAGTGGCCGTGCCCGTGGCCGTGACCGCCTGCGGCAGGCGGCGCGTCCTCGGGCTTGTCGACGACCGCGCTTTCGGTCGTCAACACCATCCGCGCGATCGACGCGGCGTTGACCACCGCGCTGCGGGTGACCTTGACGGGATCGATGACGCCATCGGCCATCAGGTCGCCGTAGGTCAGCGTGGCGGCGTTGAAGCCGTGGCCCCACTCCAGCTCGGCCACCTTGCTGGTGACGACCGCGCCTTCCATACCGCCGTTCGCGGCGATCCAGTACAGCGGCGAGGTGAGCGACGTTCGCACGATCGCCACACCGGTGGCCTCGTCGCCCTTCAGGCCGAGCCCGTCGGCGAGCGCAGCCGCCGCATGGATCAGCGCCGACCCGCCACCGGGGATGATGCCTTCCTCGACCGCGGCCCGGGTAGCCGACACCGCATCTTCGATGCGGTGCTTGCGCTCCTTGAGAGCGGTCTCGGTGGCCGCCCCGACCTTGATCACCGCGACGCCGCCGGACAGCTTGGCCAGCCGCTCCTGCAGCTTCTCGCGGTCCCAGTCGGAGTCGGAGTCCTCGATCTCGCGCTTGATCTGCGCGACCCGAGCCTCGACGGCCTCGCGCGGGCCGCCGCCCTCCACCAGGGTCGTGTTGTCCTTGGTGATGACGACGCGGCGGACCGTGCCGAGCAGGTCGATGCCTGCCTCCGACAGCTTCAGCCCGACCTCGGGGTTGATCACTGTTCCGCCGGTGGCGACCGCGAGGTCGTCCATGAACGCCTTGCGCCGGTCGCCGAAGAACGGCGACTTGACCGCCGCGACCCGCACGGTCTTGCGGATCGAGTTGACCACCAGCGTGGACAGCGCCTCGCCCTCGACGTCCTCGGCGACGATCAGCAGCGGCTTGCCGTCGGCGAGGACCTTCTCCAGCAGCGGGAGCAGGTCGGCGATCGAGGAGATCTTGTCGCGGTGCAGCAGGACGTATGTGTCCTCCAGCACGGCTTCCATCGACTCCGCGTCGGTGACGAAGTAGGGCGAGAGGTAGCCCTTGTCGAACTGCAGGCCCTCGGTGATCTCCAGGTCGGTGGAGAGCGTGGAGCCCTCCTCGATGGTGATCACGCCATCCTTGCCGACGGCCTTGAGGGCCTCGCTGATCAGATCGCCGATCTCCTGCTCACGCGAGGCGATCGTGCCGATCTGGGCGACGTGGTCCTTGTCGTTGACCGGGATGGCGCGTTCTTTGAGGACTTCCGCGACCTTGTCGGCCGCCAGCGAGATGCCCCGGCCCAGTGCGGTCGGGTTGGCCCCCGCCGCCACGTTGCGCAGGCCCGCGGCGACCATGGCCTGGGCCAGCACGGTGGCGGTGGTGGTGCCGTCGCCCGCGACGTCGTTCGTCTTGGTGGCGACGGTCTTGGCGAGCTGCGCCCCGAGGTTCTCGAAAGGGTCCTCGAGGTCGATCTCACGCGCGATGGTGACGCCGTCGTTGGTGACGGTCGGCCCACCGAACTTCTTGTCCAGCACGACGTGCCGACCGCGCGGACCGAGGGTGACCTTGACCGCGTCGGCCAATTGGTTCACCCCGCGCTCCAGTGCGCGGCGGGCTGTTTCGTCGAAGCTGATCTGCTTCGGCATAGCCTGCCTCTCTCCCTACGCGCGTCCGCCGCCCCGGCAACCCGGGACGGCGGAGTCGACGCGAAGCGTCAGTTGACGACCGCGAGGACGTCGCGGGCGGAAAGGATGAGGTACTCCTCGCCGTTGTACTTGACCTCGGTGCCGCCGTACTTCGAGTAGATGACGACGTCGCCGACGGCGACGTCGAGGGGCACACGGTTGCCGTTGTCGTCGATGCGACCCGGGCCGACAGCCAGGACCTTGCCCTCCTGCGGCTTCTCCTTGGCGGTGTCCGGGATGACGATGCCGGAAGCCGTGGTGGTCTCCGCCTCGCTCGCCTGGACGACGATCTTGTCCTCGAGCGGCTTGATGTTCGCCACGTCGATGACCTCCCGTTCTAGGGGTGCGTTGGGTGTTTCTGCGTGATCTGTGTGGACGAGGCGCTCCGTCGTCGCGGGAACCGGAACGCCCGTGCGTTTGGCACTCTACCCACGAGAGTGCCAGCGCCTCAATGGCACCCCGAGCGGAGCTTGCGGAGCGAGCATCGGCGGCCGTGCGGAGCGAGCGTCGGCGCAAGGCCGGGGTAGCGTCGGGTCCATGGTGAAGATCGGCTCCTCCGACCTCGACGTGTCCCGCCTGTGCGTCGGCGCCAACGTGTTCGGCTGGACGGCCGACCGGGACGACTCCTTCGCGGTGCTCGACGCCTTCGTCGCCGCGGGTGGCGACTTCCTCGACACCTCCGACTCCTACATGTGGCGCGCCCCCGGCAACTCGGGCGGCGAGTCGGAGACGATCATCGGGGAGTGGCTCGCCGCGCGGGGAAACCGCGACGGCATCGTCGTCGCCACCAAGGTGGGCTCGCTGCCGTCGCGGCCGGGGCTCTCGGCGAAGAACATCGCTGCCGCCGTCGAGGACTCGCTGCGCAGGCTGCAGACCGACCACATCGACCTCTACTGGGCGCACAAGGACGACCCCGACACCCCGCAGGAGGAGACGCTCACCGCCTTCGACGCGCTCGTGCGCGCGGGCAAGGTGCGGGCCATCGGTGCGTCCAACTTCAGCGCCGACCGGCTGCGGTCCTCGCTGGCGATCTCGGCCCGCGAAGGCCTCGCGGCCTACGTCGCGCTGCAGCCGCACTACAACCTGATGGAGCGCGTCGAGTTCGAGTCGACGCTCGCGCCGGTCCTCGCCGAGCACGGGCTGTCCTGCATGCCCTACTACGGGCTGGCCAAGGGGTTCCTCACCGGCAAGTACCGGCCCGGCAGCCCGGAGGTCGACAGCCCGCGCGCCGAGGGCGCCCGCGCCTACCTCGACGAGCGTGGGCTGCGGGTGCTCGCCGCGCTGGACGAGGTCGCTGCGACGCTCGACGTGCCGATCGCCGCGGTGGCGCTGAGCTGGCTGGCCGCGCAGCCCACGGTCGCGGCTCCGCTCGCGAGCGCCCGCAACGTCGATCAGTTGAACGGGCTGCTCCCGGCGTTGACCCTCGAACTGTCCGCGCCGCAGGTGGAGGCGCTGTCGGCCGCGGCACGCTGACCGAGCGCGGGTGCAGGCCCGACCATCCCCCGGTCGATAGGGGGGCGCCGGCGCCAGGGGGGCGCCGGGCCCAGTCTGCGCCCGCCGCTGAGCGGCTCACGGGGTGGCTTCCCGTACGACACCGGGAGCTGACGGCGCCGAAGCCGCAGGCGCCTGCGGCCGCTCCGGCCGCCCTGCCCGGTTGACCAGGACGACGCCGACGAGCGTGAGCGCGAGACCGGCGACCGTCGCGAGCTCCAGCGGCTGGCCGAGCACCGGGACGGCGAGGACCGCGGTCACCGCAGGCACGAGGTAGAGCAGGCCGCTCACACCGGCGCCGGTGCCGCGGCGCAGGAGCACGAACAACAAGATCGTCCCAGCGATCGAGTTGACGAGGACGATCCACGCGAGCGCGCCCAACCCTGGTCCGGTCGACGGGAAGGGCAGGCCGTGCTCGGTGAGCAACGCGACCGGCAGCAACGCGACGGTACCGGCGAAGAGTTGGACGGCGGTGCCGGTGCGCAGGTCCATGGAGCCGCCCGCGCGCTTCTGGTAGAGCGTGCCCGCCGTGAACCCGGCCAGTCCGACCAGCAGCAGACCGATGCCCGCGGCCGAACCTCCCGCCGTGAGGAGATGGTGGACGCCCGCCACCAGTGCGCCCGCCAGCGCCAGTCCTGAACCCCACCAGCCCATCCGGCCCAGCCGTTCGCCGAGCACCGGCCCCGACAGCACCGCGACCAGCGCCGGAGCCAGGCAGAGCACGAGGGCGCCGAGGCCCGCGGGGACCCCGAGAGCCAGCGCGCTGTAGGCGGCCCCGAACTGGACTCCCTGCAGCAGCACGCCGGTGATCACCAGGTCGCGCCAGGCCGTCCGCGTCCGCGGCCACGGCGCGCGGGTCGCGGCGGCGAAGCCTGCCAGCAGCAACGCGGCGATCAGGAACCGCCACACGGTCATGGCGAACGGGGGCCCCGACCTCGCGGCGATCGTGCCCGCGAGGTAGCCGGAGCTCCAGAGCACGACGAACAGAGGCGCAAGAGCGCGCTGTAACACCTTCATACGTTACAGACTGCTCAGCGGGTGTGTAACTTGTCAAGGCGTTACACTACGACGGTGACCACGTTCGGCGAACGCTTCCGCGAACATCGGTTCGTCACCGGGGCCGTGTGGCTCGACCTGCTCGTCACCTTGGGGCGTGCCTACGGCGTCGAGCCCATCGAGCGGCTGTACGACCTCGGGGCCCTCCGCACCTGGCTCGACCACGAGGGGCTCACCCCGGTCGCCCCGCCGGCCGACGCGGATGTGGCGCGGGTCAAGGCGCTTCGCGAGACGCTGCGCCCACTGGTGCTGGCGGTGCTGGACCATGCGGACCCGCCGGACGTGACGGTTCTGCAGCCCTGGCTGGACGCCGATGAGCGGGTGCGCGCGACCGTCCGCGACGGCAGGCCCGCGGCGGCGCCGCCGTCCACGCTGGATGCCGCGCTCGCCAGGATCGTCCGGCAGGCGGTGGAGCAGTTGCCCGGTGCCCCGTTGGCGGCGTGTGCCGACGCCGAATGCCGGATGGCCTACCTCGACCCGACCGGCCGACGGCGCTGGTGCTCACCAGAGACCTGCGGCGTGAAGGCGCGGGTCAGGGCGCACCGGGCGCGCGCCCGCGGGTAGCTCCGGTCAGCCCACCAGCACTTGCGTCACCGGCATCGAGGAGTCCGCCGGGAGGTCCAGCGGGCTCGGCTTGGCCCCCGCGGCCAGCAGGTGCGCGCCCAGCGCCGCCACCATCGCCCCGTTGTCGGTGCACAGGCCCGGCCGCGGCACCCGCAGGGTGAGCCCGGCGGCGTCGCAGCGTTCCTGGGCCAACGCCCGCAGCCGCGAGTTCGCCGCCACCCCGCCCCCCAGCAGCATGACGTCCATCCCGCGCTCGCGTGCGGCGCGCACGGCCTTCGCGGTGAGCACGTCGACCACCGCCTCCTGGAAGCTCGCCGCCACGTCGGCCACCGGCACCGGGGTGCCCGCCCGTTGCAGCGCCTCGACGTGCCTGGCCACGGCCGTCTTCAGGCCGGAGAAGGAGAAGTCGAAGGGCGCATCCCGCGGCCCGGTGAGCCCGCGCGGGAACGCGACCGCCGTCGGGCTGCCGTCGCGGGCGATGCGGTCCACGTGCGGCCCGCCGGGGAACGGCAGCCCGAGCAGCCGCGCGACCTTGTCGAACGCCTCACCTGCCGCGTCGTCGATGGTCGCGCCGAGGGGGGTGACCGGCCCGGCGACGTCGGGCACGTCGAGCAGGCTGGAGTGCCCGCCGGACACGAGCAGTGCGAGGCAGGGCGGCAGCGGCCCGTGCTGCAGGGTGTCGACGGCGACGTGCGCGGCCAGATGGTTGACGCCGTAGAGCGGCACGTCCCACGCCGTCGCGTACGCCTTCGCCGCGGCCACGCCGACGAGCAGCGCGCCGGTCAGGCCCGGTCCCGCGGTGACGGCGACGGCGTCGATGTCGCGCGCGCCGACCCCGGCGCCCGCCAGTGCGCGGCGGACCGCGGGGACCATCGCCGAGAGGTGGGCCCGCGACGCGACCTCCGGCACGACCCCGCCGAAGCGCGCGTGCTCCTCCACCGAGGAGGCCACCTCGTTGGCCAGCAGCTCCGTCTCACGACCGTCGGTGCGGACGATGCCGACGCCCGTCTCGTCGCAGGACGTCTCGATGCCCATGACGATCATCTGCCACCCCCGATCATGTGGCAGTTCTCCGCATCGTGTGCGCGTCGGCTCCGCTGGGCTGGTAGTAGCGCCTCCGCAGCCCCACCACCGCGAACCCCTCTGACGCGTAGAGCGCGTGCGCGGCGGCGTTGTCGGTGCGCACCTCGAGGAACACCGTGGCCCGCGCGGCGTCGGCCACCTCCAGCAACGCTTGCAGGAGCGCCCGACCGATGCCCCGGCCCTGGTGGGCGGGATCGACGCCGATCGTGTGCACCTCGGCCTCCGCGTCGGGCGGCCCTGCCGTGAACGCGAGCCCGGCGTAGCCGACGAGATAGGCGTCGGTCGGCGCAGCGTCGGCAGCGGCCGCGATCCTGGCTCCGACGTAGTGGTAGCCCGCGCGCAGCTCCTCGAGGAACGCGCGCTCGCTCCACGGGTCGTCGTCGGGGAACAGCATCCGCTCCAGCTCCGCGCAGCGCGCGGCGTCCGACGCCCGCAGCGGCCCGAGCACGACCGTGTCCATCATGATTCCGCCTCCGCGGGACCAAGTGCGTCGGCGGTCATGATTCCGCCTCCGCGGGACCAAGTGCGTCGGCGGTCACGACGCCGTCACCCGCTTGCGGGCGCCGGGTTCCACCGCGTCGGGGCGGCGCAGGTAGAGCGGCTCCAGTGGGCCGGGCACGACCCCCGAACGCAGCGCGTCCGCGGCCACGGCGACCAGGCTCGCGGGCGAAGGGGCGGCGGGTCCGGTCACCGGCAGCCCGGTGACCTCGGCGCTGCCGCCTGCTGCCGCGGTGACGCCCAGCTCGGGGATCCGGTCGAGCAGTGCGGCGGGCGCGTCGACGTCGGGGCCCGCGACCCGACGTCCCGCGGCGTCGTAGGCGGCCCAGTAGACCTCGCGGCGCCGAGCGTCGGTGACGACGATCAGATTGCCGGATCCCTGCGCGATGGCGTCGAGCGAGCAGACGCCGTGCACCGGGACGCCGAGCGCGTCACCGAGCGCCGCGGCGGTGACCATGCCGACCCTCAGTCCGGTGAAGGGGCCCGGGCCTACTCCCGTGACGACGGCGTCGATCTCGCGCAACGCGATCCCCGCGGCGTCGCAGGCGGCGACGACCTCCGGCATGAGCAGTTCGGCGTGCTTGCGGGCGTCGTGCGCAACCCGCACCGAGCGCTGCACGACCGCGTCAGCGGTCAGCTCGACGACGCCTGCCGTAACGGCGGGCGTCGCGGTGTCCAGGGCGAGTACATGCACAGCCGTTCAATCTTAGGCCGGGTGGTCGGCCGAGCCGTCCGCCGGGCGCGGGTGTGCGGCTTGCCCGCGCGCTCAGTCTCCGCGGCGGGTCACGACGGCCGTGCGCACGTCGTCGGGGCGCCGGTCGAGCCGGACGAGGAGGTGGCGCTGCGCCAGCCGCTCGGCCACACCCTCCCCCCACTCGACGGCCACGACGGCGGCGGTGAGGTCGGTGTCCAGGTCGAGGTCGTCCAGTTCGGCCGCGCCGCCGAGCCGGTAGGCGTCGACGTGCAGGAGCGGGATGGAGCCGCCGGGGCCGGGCCGGTGCTCGCGCGCGATGACGAACGTCGGCGACGTGACGGTCCCCGCCACCTTCAGACCGCGCGCCAGCCCCTTGACCAGCACCGTCTTGCCCGCGCCCAACGGGCCTGCCAGCACGACCAGGTCGCCCGCGCCGAGCCCGTCGGCCAGCCGCTCACCCAACGCCTCGGTGTCGGCGGGCGTCGGCAGCTCGAGCTCGGTGTCCAGCGGCACGCCCGTGCACGGTTCGCCTGCTTCCGCGGGGCCGGTCACGCCTGCCTCCTGAGTCGACGCAGCGGCGCTGCGCCCCTGGCCGCACTGCGGCGCAGCAGGTCGGCGAGCGCCTCGTCCATGGCGTTCGGCTGCTCGAGCATCGGCAGGTGCCCCGCTCCCGGGAAGCGCACCAGCTGCGCCTTCGGCAGCTCTGCCGCGATCGCCTCGCTGTGGCTGAACGGGATCACCCGGTCGGCGTCGCCCGCGGCCACCAGCACCTCGCAGGTGGCGAGCGCGGGGAGGGCGGCGATGCGGTTGTGGGTGCCGATGGTGTCGACGAAGTCGGTGAGCGCGTCCAGCGCGTTGGCGCTGATCATGGCGTCGACGAGGTCCACCAGCCACGGCGCGACATCGCGGTCGCCGTAGGCCATCCGGCGGGTGACCGCCCAGATGACGTCGCCCGCCGCCTTGCGCACGCCCTCGACGAGGGACGGCTGCAACGCGGCCAGCACACCGACCCCTCGGGTGATCGGGTTGCGCCGCGACAACCACGTTCCCGAGAGCCCCGCGCTGCCGACCTCGCCTGCCGAGGTAGCCACGAACGCGACCCCGGCCACCCGCTCGGTGACCAGGTCCGGGTAGAGCTCGGCCAGGGCCATGATCGTCATACCGCCCATGGAGTGTCCGACGAGGACGAGCGGACCCTCGGGCGCGAGCGCCCTGATCACCGCGTCGAGGTCGTGGCCGAGCTGCTCGATCGTGCAGGTCTCCCGGGGGGCGCGCTCGGAGCGACCGTGGCTGCGCTGGTCGTAGAGCACCACCCGCACCCGGGGGTCGGTGCTGCGCGCGAGGAAGCCGCGCTGGAAATGCCACGTGCGACGGTCGAGCGCGAAGCCGTGGACGAGGACGACGGTCAGCGCGGGCGGGGCGGCGGACTCGATCTCCTCGCAGGACAGCCGCACGCCGTCGTCGGCGACGACCGAGCACGGGTCGCCTTCCGGGGTGTCGGCGATGCCGCTTTCGGCCAGCTGGGTGGCGAGCCGCTGCCGGTCGGCGGCGATCTTCTGGTGTTGCCGCGCGGCCACGCCGACAGCGACGCCCGTGGCCGCGGCGCCCGTAGCGCCCGCGAGGACACCCCACAGTCGGGGACTGGGCAGCCTCACCGGGCCGCTCCGACGAACGTCCGGGTGACCCGCCTGCCGTGCACCCCGGTGACGACCTCGTAGTGGATGGTGTCGAGCTCGTCCGCCCAGTCCTGGGCGGTCGGCTCGCCGTGCTCGCCGGTCCCGAAGAGCACCACCTCGTCGCCTTCGTGGATCGGGTCGTCGCCGCAGTCCACCATGACCTGGTCCATGCACACCCGCCCGACCACCGGCCGCAGCACGCCGCCGAGCAGGACGCGCATCCGCCCGTCGCGCCCGAGGCGGCGCGGCACCCCGTCCGCGTACCCGATGGGGACGAGCGCGAGCGTGGTCTCCGCAGGCGTCGTCCAGGCGTGCCCGTAGGACACGCCTTCGCCCGCGGGCACCCGCTTGACCAGCGCGACCCGCGCCCGCAGCGTCATCGCGGGGCGCAACGCGCTTTCGCCGACGGGCCGGGCGAGCGGATCCAGCCCGTAGACGGCGACGCCGGGGCGCACGAGGTCGAAGTGCAGGTCGGGGCGCGTGAGCGTGGCGGCGGAGTTGGCGAGATGCCGGATCGGGTCGAGGCCGCGGTCGCGGGCGGCCTGCCAGGCGTCGTTCAGGCGTGCGGCCTGGCGGTCGAGCGTCGGGTGGTGGGGGGCGTCGGCGTGCGCGAGGTGCGACCACACCGCCACGACCTGAGCGCGCCCGTCCGCGACCGCCTTGGCGACGGCGTCGAGCAGGTCAGCCCAGTCCCGCGGCTGCACGCCGTTGCGGGTCAGCCCGGTGTCGATCTTGAGATGCAGGCGGGCGGGCCGCTGCGCGGGCCGCGCTGCCGTCAGTACCGCGGCCAGGTGCGCTCGCGAGGCTACGGAGAGGTCGACGTCCGCGTCGACGGCGGCGGCGAAGTCGTCGTCGGGCAGGTGGAGCCAGGACAGGATCGGCGCGGTGAGGCCCGCGGCGCGCAGGTCCAGGGCCTCCTCGATCGTGCAGACGCCCAGCCAGGACGCACCCGCCGCCACCGCGGCTGCGGCGACCGGAACGGCGCCGTGGCCGTAGCCATCCGCCTTGACCACCGCCATCAGCGCGGCGTCGGGGGCAGCGGCCCGGAGCACGCCGACGTTGTGCCGGACGGCGGCGAGATCGACGAGCGCCTCGGCGCGGGGTCGGTGCACTTGCGCATCTTCTCATCGGTCCGAGCACGGCGCGGGCCTCGGGCAGGACGTTCTGGTCGCGGCGGGGACGCAACTCGCCGCGGCCGCCGGGCCGCGCGGGGGTCGAACCCGGCTTCGTAGCTCCTGTGGGGGTCCTCGCAGCTGCGAAGCTCTGCGACGTCCCCCTGCGCCCGCTATCGCTTCGTGAGGCTGCGGATCGCCGCCGGGATCGCGGCTTGGATGCTCGACGATGGGGTGGGCACGCCGTCCGCCGCGATGTCGGCCGCCCTGGCGTGCACGAAGGCCGCGCACCCCGCCGCCCACCACGGCGTGAGCCCGGCGGCGACAAGCGCGCCCATGATGCCGGTGAGGACGTCGCCGGACCCCGCCGTGGCCGCCCACGAGCCCGTCGAAGGGTGCACCAGCACCCGGCCGTCGGGATCGGCGACGACGGTGGCGTTGCCCTTCAGCAGCACGGTCACGCCCAGCTCGGCGGCGGCCCGGCGGGTGGCGGAGATCCGGTCTGCGCCGACGTCGCCCGCGATCCGCGCGAACTCCCCCGCGTGCGGCGTGAGCACGACGGGCCGTCCGTGCACGGCGGCGCGCAGCTCGTCGTGGTGGGCCAGCAGCGTGATGCCGTCGGCGTCGATCACGAGCGGAACGTCCTTGGCGATGGCCGCGGCGAGGACGTCGCGGCCTGCGTCGTCGGTGCCGATGCCCGGCCCGACCGCCCACGCCTGGGTCCGCCCGGCCTCCTCGACCGTCGCCGAGGTGATCACTTCGATCCAGCGGCTGCGGACGCCGGGCGCCGCCGAGCCCGCGAAGCGGACCATGCCGCTCGTGGCGAGTACCGCTGCGCCCGTCGCGAGGACAGCGGCGCCCGGGTAGACGTCGGAGCCCGCCGCGACCCCCACCACGCCCTGGCTGTACTTGTCATCCGAGGGCCCCGGCCGCGGCCACCGGAGGGCGACGTCCGCGGCGTCGAGCACGTGGGCGTGCGGCTGCGGCAGGTAGGGAGCGAGGCCGATGTCGACGAGGTGCACTGTCCCGCATCGGGACGATGCGAGCACGTGGACGGGTTTGCGCGCGCCGAACGTGACCGTCGCGGTCGCGGTGACGGCAGCCCCTTCCACCGCCCCGGTGTCGGGGTCGACGCCGCTGGGCAGGTCGACGGCCAGTATCGGCACCTCGGCCCGTTCGACCGCGGCGACGAGCTCGGCGGCGGGCTCGCGCAGACCGCCGTGCCCGGAAAGTCCGACCACTCCGTCGATCACAAGATCCGCCTCGGTCAGTGCGGCGAGCCCGGACGGGCCGGTCTCAACACAGCGCCCGCCTGCTCTGCGGAAGGCGGCGAGCCCTTCCCGATGGGCGCGGGCCGCGTCGAGCAGCACCGCGACGACACCCGCTCCGCGGCGGCGCAGCTCGACCCCGGCCCACAACGCGTCGCCGCCGTTGTCACCCGCGCCGACGAGCAGCGCGACGCGGGAGCCCGCGGTGTGGTCGAGCATCTGCCGCGCGTGGCGGGCGAGGCCGAACGCCGCGCGGCGCATCAACGTTCCCTCGGGCAGCCGCGCCATCAGAAGCTTCTCGGCCTCGCGGACCTGTTGCGCCGTCCAAACGCCGTTCACCGGTCCGACGGTACTCAGACCTGCTTGATGGAGAAGTTGATGAGGCCCCCGCTGACCTTCGTGACGGTGACCATGACGGGCACCGGCTTCGCCCGGTTCACGAGCGTGCAGTTCGCGATGGCGTTGACGGTGGGCTGGAGGTCGCTGCCGCAGGTCGCCGAGTCCACCGGCATCCTCGTCTGCTGCGTGACCTGCTCGACGACCTTGCGGGCCAACAGCTCCTTCGCGATCGGGTGCGCCTCGGTCGTGATGTCGTACTTGACGTTGCCGTTGTCGACGGACGTCACGGTCGCGATCGCGTCGACCGGCTGGCCGCCCACCGTGAACGAGCAGCGCTCGGTCTGACCGACGGCGGCCTGCAGGTCGCCGGGACACGCGACGCCCTGCGCGTCGATGCTCTGCTTCTGCAGCTGGTCGGAGATCGCGTTCGCGAGCGAGACGCTGCCGACGGCCTGCGCGCAGGAGACGAGGGCGAACAGGCCGACGGCGGACGCGGCGAGAGTCCCACCCAGTCGAGACAGTGCGATCTTCAACGACTCCTCCTGGGTCAGGGCGGGTGCGTCCCCCGCTCGGTGGGCAATCGTGGTGCGCGGCGGCGCCGTTACCCCGGAAGCGGAACGCCGCGCCCCGCCGAGTGGTTCGTCGTGGCTCTCCCGTACTACGGTCTGCGCTGTGACGCGGACCCGATCAACGCCCCGACCTGCGGCGATGCGCAACGCCAGACACAGTCTGGACGAGCTGTCCCGCCCGGGGCCGCTCGCTGTGCTGCGCGGAGATCTTGGCATGTCCGGCATTCCCGGTGTCATCTACGCCCCCGAAGAGGGTCTCGGGCTGCCCGCGGTCGCGTTCGGCCACGACTGGCTGCAGCCCGTGGCGCGCTACGCCGACCTCCTGCGGCACCTCGCGTCGTGGGGCTTCGTCGCAGCTGCGCCGTCGAGCCACCGAGGCCCGCTGCCCAGCCACGCGGGGTTTGCCGCGGACCTGCGCACGACGTTGGACGTGTGTGCGGGGGTGCGGCTCGGCGACGGCCGGATCAGCGTCGACGCCCGGCGCACCGCGCTGGCCGGGCACGGCATCGGCGGCGGCGTCGCGCTGGTGGCGGCGGCAGGCCGCGAGCGTGTGCGGGCTGTGGTGACGCTCGCGGTCGCGCAGACCTACCCCTCCGCCCTCGACGCCGCCCGGCGCATCACCGTGCCGGTGCTGCACCTCGCCGCAGGCAAGGACATGGTCGCTCCGCCCGCGGGGCACGCCGAGCAGATCGCGCTGGCCGCAGGCGGACCCGTCATCCTGCGCACGCTGCCGAAGGCGACCCACACCGGCTTCCTCGACGGCAAGCATTGGACCGACCTCCTGCTGCCGGGCGACCCCAGCGGCAAGGTCAGGCGGCTCACCCGCGCCCTCGTCACGGCCTTTTTGATGCAGCAGTTGTGCGACGAGGACCGGGTCGACGGGCTCGTCGACGGCAAGGTGCCCGGCACGACCCTGCACAGCCCAATGCAGCACGGCACGACGCAGCACGGCACGGCCCAGCACGGCGCGACGGCGCGACGCTGAGCGGCTCGGCGCGGCGCGGCTGCGTCGGCGTCTGCGCCGGGTTGGTGGGCCGCGGGTGAGGGTTGGCCGCGGGTGGGGTGGCAGCGGGTGGGGTCGCAGCGGGTGGGGTCGCAGCGGGTGGGGTCGCAGCGGCGTGACACCGCCGCGACCCGCTCGCACAGGTCTCGGCCCGCCGCGATGGGGAGACGCGCGGCGGCCCACCGTCGGTCATGACGGCGGTGCGTCGGGGAGTTGGGCGATGTGCACACCGTGCTCGTCGTCAACCCTGCTGCCCGAGGTGTCCCCCAGCCGCGGACCGGTGCCGGGCCGGGCGGCGGCTGACGCGGCCCGCAGCGCGGCCGCCATTGCCCTGCCCAGCTCCGAGTCCGTGCCGTCCGGCTCCCGCAGCCGCGTGGCCAGCTCCTCGGCCTGATGGGCCGTGTCGGCGAGCTCCCTGCGCAGCGTCGTCATTCGCTCGGCCCACTCCCGGCCGTTGTCGTCGAGCCAGTCGGTGGCGACGGCGGCGGCCAGGTGCCCCGCCCGCACCGCGGCGTCCCGCAACACCTGCGTGGCCTCGGCACACCACTGGCCGACCCCGTCGTCGCTCGACTCGCGAGATGCGCTCGTCATGGCCTGCTCGCGAGGCGCGCCACAACGGCTGCGGCGGTCTGGTCGGCGGCATCGGCATGGGCGGCCGCACCGCGCAGCGCCGCTTCGATCTCGGCGAGCTCGCGCAGCGCCCGCCGCAGGGCGAAGTCGATCCGTTCGGCCGCCGGGCCGGGCGCCCGACCCAGCGCCTCCAGCGCACCGGCCACGTCGGCGGTGTCGGCGGCGTGCGCGCGCAGCCGGTCGGGTCGCAGGTGCATGCCTCGATCGTGCACGGTCGCGGCGGTTCCCGAGGCCGTTTGCCAAAACTCGACCCCCGTCCGGCGGTCTACCGCGCGGCCGCGACCACTTCGGCCAACCGGGCCGCGATCGTCTTCGCCTGGTCGGCGGTGGGCGCCTCCACCATGACGCGCACCAACTGCTCCGTGCCGGACGGCCGCAGCAACACCCGGCCTGTCTCGCCCAACTCCTGCTCGGCGGCGGCGACCGACGCGCAGACCTCGGGCGAGGCCGCCACCGTCTCCTTGTCGACCACCCGCACGTTCTCCAACACCTGCGGCAGCACGGTGACCACCGAGGCGAGCTCCGCCAGCGACGATCCTGTCGCCGCCATCCGCGCCATGAGCCGCAGCGCCGTCAGCAGCCCGTCGCCGGTGGTCGCGTAGGTCGGCAGCACGACGTGGCCGGACTGCTCGCCACCGAGGGCGTACCCGCCCGCCCGCAGCTCTTCCAGCACGTAACGGTCACCGACCGCGGTGGTGCGCACGGCGATGCCCGCGTCGCGCATGGCCAGGTGCAGGCCGAGGTTGCTCATGACGGTGGCGACGAGCGTGTTCGCCGCCAGCTCGCCCGCGTCGCGCATCGCGATCGCGAGGACGGCCATGATCCGGTCGCCGTCGATCTCGGCACCGGACGCGTCTACCGCGAGGCACCGGTCGGCGTCCCCGTCGTGCGCGATGCCGAGGTCGGCTCCGTGCTCGAGGACCGCCGCACGCACCGAACCGAGGTGGGTGGA
>DASWUV010000085.1:0-4504 GCA_036401495.1 Pseudonocardia sp.
TGGATCGCCAGGAACCGAACACTGCGGTGACGTTGTCCGCGATCCGTTCTCCGCGCCGAGCCCTGTCCATCCGATCGCGGTTTGCCGGATGTCGCCAAGTGGGGGACCTCGTGCGGAGCGTTGAACGATGATCGCTGGTCATGCTGACAGTGTCGACCCTCCCCGCCATCGTCGGCGGAACGGTCGATCATGGGCCGCACGTGAGGCGCGTCACAGCCCGCAGATCATTTCTCCTCGGTGGACTTCTTGGATTTCTTTATCGCCCGCTTTTCTTTGATGGACTTGCCGGTTTTTTTGGCCAGTGACTGGCGCGGTGACTTATCAGACATGGCACTCCCAGTAGGCGTGTGTGACGGTTCCGGCACTATTTGCCGCCGTATCGTACATTCTCTGGGATGTGGTCGAGCGCGTAAACAACGTGCACAGCGACCTCAAACGCTGCTTTCTCGGTGAGCTCGGAGTGTGCCTTTACTGCCTCGGCCACCAGCTTGACGCGACGGTCGTGAATGGATATGTATGTGCCGTTGGCTGTCATGACTCATTCCTGTCATTTGTTGAGATCAACACCGCGCGGAGAGGGCGGCGGGGAACTGGAGGGAGTGGTGCAGCTCCGTCAGGTGCGCGGCCCACCCGCAACACCAGTTGGGCGTTCTCGGGTACCCGGAGGACCACGTCGGCCAGCTGTCGCCGGGTGTCGGCGACCTCGACCGACTGACTGAGCACCGTGGTAGCGAGCCCGATCCTGGTCGCGACGAGCAAGGCTGCGCTTGTGGCCTCACCGGCCCGCAACCAGTCGCGAACTTCGTCGCCGGTCGTGGTCGCCACCATCAGGGTCGCTCCGTCCGGACCGCCAGTCAGAGTCTGGGGGCTCTGTTGGAGGCCGCCGACGGGGAAATGCCGCAGGCCGAGGCCCTGCGATGCGCTACCGCGTGCGGTGCGCGACAGGGTGGGCAGCCCGTCCCGGCTGTTTGCGTAGCGCCCGCTCCAGAGCGCGAGCTCTGCGGCATAACCGGGCGTCGCACGTTCCCGCCGAGCAGCCTCGCCCAGCACAACCGCGAGTCGGGCCCGTGCCTCGTCGCCCACGACCGCCACCAGCCGGACGTTCTCGGCGGCCGCACATGCGGTGAGCAGGCGCAGCTGGGCGGGGTGGGCAGGCTCGGGGGCAAATGCTCGACGGTCGCTGCGTCGATCACCGATGGCCCCGGCCAGCGCCGCGGCCTGCTCGTCGATCCGCCCATCGGCGACGATGTGTACGACGGCCAGCAGCGTGCTGTCCTCGGGATCGGGCAGCCGTGCCACCGCGACGGCAACACCGGCCGCCGCGAGGACAACGCGCAGATGGTGCAGCGCGGCCCCACAGCTGATAACGAGGTCGCGGCGGTCCGGGTCAGTGCCCACCAGGTGCCGGTCCAGGTCGGCGTAGAGTTCCACCGCGTCCGCACGGACACGCCACTTCCACGGCTGGGTGTTGTGGACCGAAGGCGCCAGCAGCGCGTGTTCCACGGCCCGGACGAGGACGTTGCGGGAGACGGGTTTGGCCACGTAGCCCACAGCTGTCATGGCCTTACTTTGGGCCTTTGCGCTGTCATAGGACCAGGGCCGGAAGTCCCCTCCTGGGACCGGATGTTGCCGAGTGCGGAGGTGTCGTCCGGAACCGCCCCTTCCGGATCGCGTGGACCAGCTCGTCGGCGCCCCAGAACGGGAACGGGAACGATGATGGCCGGCTGTGTGAGTTCCAACGCGGCGGTGAAGGCGGGCTCGAAGGCGATGCCCACGGCAGCGATCGGTTGGATGCCACGCCTACCGAGCGCACGGAGGCATGGTCGGTTCGGGCCGCGAACGCCGTGCCGACCTGGTCGGTCCGGTCGCCAACGTGAACTTCACAGGGTGTTGCCGGGCACCCTCCCCGACCCGCGGATCGGAGCACCTCATAGTGCTCGTGTCGACGACTTCGCGTTCCGCCGCGGGCAGGTCTACGGCACCGTCGTGATCGACATGATCAATGGTTGCCTTGTCGATCTGCTGCCGACCGGCAAACCGCGACTTTGACCGGGCGGCTGCGCGAGCATCCCGGGGCGGGAGTGATCTGCCGAGATCGGGCCGGCGCCTATGCCGAAGCAGCCCGCCAAGGCGCACCCGAGGCGGTGCAGGTCGCCGACCGCAGGCATCTGCGGCGCAACCTCGGGCAAGCCGTCGAGAAGACCGTCACTACCCGCCGAGCCCATGTCGGCCCCGATGACAACGTTGAACGTCTTGAATAAGAAGTTCTCGTGTCGTACGATCTGGGTATGTCGCCGCTCGTCAAGCCCGCCCCGTGGAAGCAGCCGTTACCCGAAGCCCGCCCGCCCGCAGACATGGCCATCTATCACCTGCCTACCGGTACCTACGACACCCGCGCGGCTTTCGCTGTGCGCGGTGGGTCGTTCCGCGACAAGCGACACTTCGCCGCGTCCGCTGTTCTGGTGCGGCATCCGGAAGGGGATCTGCTGATCGACGCGGGCTTCGGTGCGGGCATCGCTGCTCACGTCGCGATGCTTCCCCCGTTTGTGCGCGCTCCGTATCAGGTGGGCCGCACAGTCAGCACGCAGCTCGACGCTGCAGGCTACGACCGCAGTCGGCTGCTCGGCGTGTTGCTGACCCACTCGCATTGGGACCACTCGAGCGGCCTCGACGGCTTGCGGGATACGTCGATCTGGATGAACGCGAAAGAACGCAAATACGCCGTCGACGACCCGGACGGGAAAGTCTTCCGCCAGGTGTCGCGTGGACACGAGATCCATGAGTACAAGTTCGATAACCGGCCGTATCTCGGATTCCCCGCGAGCTACGACGTGTATGGCGACGGTTCGGTGGTCGTCGTTCTCGCGGGCGGCCATACGACCGGCTCGGTGATCGTCTTCGTGACCCTGCCCTCAGGGCAGCGGTACGCCTTCATCGGCGACCTGACCTGGCAGATCGACGGCATCCGCCGCCGGGTCGAACGGCCGTGGCTGCTGAGCAAACTCGCCGACAGCAACCCTGAGCAGCTGCGCCAGGACCTGCTGCGCGTCATCGCCCTGGACGGGCTGATGCAAATTATCCCCGCGCACGACCTGGGCTCCTATGACGGCATCGCCCTGTTGACGCCCGAAACGTCGGCGCAGTCTCGGTGACGACGTACGGTTCGGCGATGCGCACACCGCAACAGCCGGCGCTCGACGCTGCGGGCCCGAGCCCTTCCATCGACTCCGAGATCACGTGGCTGCTGCATCGGGCCGCCCAGCGGATGCGCGGCGCGACCGGTGACGTGGCCGAGCAGCACGGCCTCGCGCTACGCGACTACATCGTGCTCAGCGCCCTCGACAAGACCCCCGGCCTCACCCAATCCGACCTGGGAAAAGCGCTCGGGCTGGACAAGAGCACGCTGATGAGCCAGCTCGACCGGCTCGAGCGCATGGGCCTGGTCGTGCGTCACAGCGCCCCTGGCGATCGGCGCCTGCGCATCCCTGTGATCACCGCTGCGGGTGAAGCCCTGCGAGCGACAGTCGCTGACGCCTGCACCAGCGTCGAAGCCTCGGTGTTGAACACCTTCCGCCAGGACCAGGTCCAGGCGATGCGGCGGATGCTGATCACGATCATCGGCGACTCCCTGGACCGGGGATCGTGCCTATGACCCCATTGGAGAACATCATGGCAAGTCCTGCTCCGCACGAGATCAGTGACCGCGCTGCCGCCGGCCGAGAGGTGTACGCCCGCAATCTCGGCGTGGACCCTGCCGACGCTGAGCAGATCATGACCGACCGCGCCGGTGCGGTCTTCGTTCGGGAGGCGTTCGAAGCCGCCGGCGGGCCCGGCTGGCACAGCACCGCCTTGACCGACCGAGACCGCGGCATTGCCGTCATCGCTGCACTCGTCGCTCAGAACGTGACCGACCAACGACTGTCGACTTACCTGTCGATGGCCCGCCGCAACGGCGTGGACACCGATGGACTCACCGCGCTGATGGTGCTGCTCACCGCCTATGTCGGTCAGCCGTACACCTCGCTGGCGATGGAAGCCGTTCAGCGCTCGGCAGACAGCAAGTACCTCACGCGGTCGTCGGTCAGGTGATCGAGCCGCTCGTGTCGGACCCGGTATGACGTTGCGGAGTATCGCCACCAGGCTGGTCAACGGGCAGCGGCAGGCGTGGTCGAGCTTGCCGTTGGCGCGCGGGGTAGCTCGGTAAGAGCCTGCGGCGCGGGCGACCTGCCCGGCTCACGAGAGGTTCAGGAGACGCGGATGGTGTATCCGACGCCGCGCACTGTGTGGATCATGGTGGGTGCGCCTGCGGCGGTGAGCTTGCGCCTCAGGTAGCCGATGTAGACCGCGAGGTTCTTCGAGTCGTCGCCGAAGTCGTAGCCCCAGATGCGTTCGTAGACGGTCGTGTGTTCGAGCACGATGCCCTCGTTGCGTACCAGCAGCTCCAGCAGCGAGAACTCGGTCTTCGACAGCGTCAGCTCGGTCGGCCCCCACCACGCGCGGCGGG
>DASWUV010000086.1:0-66270 GCA_036401495.1 Pseudonocardia sp.
CGCTCCGGTGCCGCACTGGGGCTGGGGCGTCGCCCCGCCGTACCAGCCCTGACCGCGCGTAGCTGCCTCCGCCCGTTCGCGTGGGAGCATCCGCGACATGTCGAACAGGACCGCGCTGCCCGCCGTGCTCGTCACCGGCGCACCCGGCGCGGGCAAGAGCACCGTCGGCAGGGGGTTGGCAGGCAGGCTGGGGGCGGCCCTCGTCGACCAGGACACCCTCACCGCCCCGATGGTCGACGTCATCGCGAACCTGGTGGGCGTGCACGACCTGGACGACCCCCGGCTGGCCGGGCCGACCCGCGCGGCCCGGTACGAGGCTCTCGTGGCCGTGGCCGAGGACAACCTCAGGGTCGGCACGCCCGTCGTCCTGGTCGCTCCCTTCACCCGCGAACGGCGCGACCTCGACGCCTGGACGATCCTTGATCGTCGGCTCCGGAGCGCCGGGGGCTCGCCGCTGCTCGTCTGGCTGTGGCTGACGCCGGAGGTGGCGGCCCGGCGGCTCGCGGTTCGCGCCGCCGCCAGGGACCTCGCCAAGGCCGACCGACCGGCCGCGTTCTCCGCCGGTGCGGACGTCGGGGAACCGACCGGTCCGCATCTCCCGGCGAACGGCGAGCACCCGACTGAGGACGTCGTCGACGGCGTGCTGGCTGCGCTCGCCCGGCGCACCTCGCACTGAACCAGCCGACCGACCCGACCGCCGCACCGGCCTGCCGTTGCCATCGATGGCAACCTGCTTCATACTCCCTACTACGGGGTGTGCCATCGATGGCAAAGCGTCATGGACGGAGGTCGGGCGGTGGGCGACCGAAGTATTCTGCGCGACGTCGCCCAGGCGGCCGGGGTCAGCCTCCGCACCGCGTCGCGGGTCCTCAACGACGATCCGCGCGTCGCGGCAGGCACGCGGGAGCGCGTCCAGGACGTCATGAAAGAGCTGCGCTACACGCCGGACCTCATGGCCCGGTCGCTGCGTGGTGGAACGGACGCGACCATCGGCCTCGTCGTCGAGTCGATCGCGGACCCGTTCTTCTCCGAGCTGGTCGCGGCCGTCGAGTTCGCCACGTCCGAGAACGGCAAGTCGGTGCTGGTCGCCTCGACGCACGGGGACGCCGAACGTGAGTCCCGTGTCGTCACCGAGCTGTTGCGACGACGGGTCTCGGGTTTGTTGGTCGTGCCTACGGCAGGCGACCACTCCTGGCTCACGCAGGCGCCGCCGTTGGTGTTGGTGGACCGGCCTGCAGACGGGATCGAGGCGGACGTCGTGGGCATCGACGACAAGCGCGCGGCCTTCGACGCCGTCGCCCACCTCATCGCCCACGGGCACCGCGACGTCGCCTACATCGGCGATTTCTCGCAGGTCGCGACGTCGGCGGCGCGGTTGGCGGGCTACCGCGAGGCGTTGGCGACGCACGGCCTCGCCGTCTCGGAACAACTCATCCACGCCGACTGCCCGACGCCGCAGTCGGCATCGGCCGCCGTCGCAGGCCTGTTGGCAGGCGCCCACCAGCCGACCGCGCTGTTCAGCGCCGCGACCCGATGCTCGTTGGGGGTGGTCCCGGCCATGCATCGGCACGGTCGCACCGACGTCGCCCTCGTCGGGTTCGGCGACTTCGCGATGGCCGACGCGCTCACCCCTGCGGTGACCGTCGTCGACCACTCCGGCTCTGCCGTCGGCCAGGCCGCCGTGGCGCGGTTGGCGCGCCGGATCCGCGAGCCGGAGCTGGCGACGGAGTTCGTCCAGGTGCCGGTCGCCGTGGTCGAGCGGGGCTCCGGAGAGCTGCGCCCATGACCGTCACGGAAGTGGTGCTCGGCCTCGACCTGGGCACGACGAGCTCGAAGGCGCTGGTCCGCGACCTGGTGGGACGAGAGGTGGCGCTGGCGTCGGCCCGGACGCCGTGGGCGACCGTCCAGGGCGGCACCGAGACCACCGCGCCCGCCATGCTCGTGTCGGCCCTCGACCTGCTGAACCGGGCGGTGCGCACCACGGAGGAGCGGATCGGGCCGATCCAGGTGGTCGGCGTCGGGATCGCGGGCCTCGGCGAGAGCGGCGTCCTGCTCGACGCCCGTGGCGAGCCGTGCGCGCCGGTGATCGCGTGGTTCGACAAGCGTGGCACGCAGGAGGTCGCACGGCTCGGGAACCGGACAGCCGGGCTGCCGGAGCAGTTCGCCCGTCGAACCGGCCTGCCATGGGACAGCCAGGCGAGTCTCGCGAAGTTGCTGTGGTTGCAGAGTGCAGGCCACCCGCTCACTGCCGCGCACCGCTGGTGCAGCGTTCCCGAATGGGTGGTGCACCGCCTCGGCGGCACACTGGTGCGCGAGCCCTCGCTGGCGGCCCGGACCGGCCTCGTCGACCAGGCCACGGGCAGCGTGTGGGAAGCGGGGCTCCGGGCGGCCGGGCTGCCGCTGACGTTGCTGCCGCCGCCGCTGACCGCGGGGACCGCCGCCGGATCCCTGTGCCACGTCGGGCTCCCGTCCGCGCTACAGGGTGCCGCGCTGACCGTGGCGGGCCACGACCACCCCGTCGCGGCCGTCGGCGTCGGTGCCGCCGGGCCTGACGAGCTGTTCAACTCCTCGGGTACCGCCGACGTCGTCGCGCGCTCCCTTCCCGGGGTGCTCGACGACGACCGGCGTGCGCTGCTCGTCCGGTCCGGCCTTTCGGTCGGCGCGCACGTCCTGCCGGACACCAGCCTCGTGCTGGGCGGCGCCCGGGGTGGGCTGCTGTTGCGCCGGGTTCTCTGCGCACTCGGCGCGGTCAGCGCACCCGAGCGGGAGCGCCTGGACCTGGCCGCGCTCGCCGTCGAGGACCTGCCACTCGGGCTGGAGGTCTCGGGCGCCGGACCCACCGGCGACGACGTGGTGCTCCGCATGCGGGACGACGTCAGCCCGGCCCACATCTGGGCGGCGGCCACCCGGTACACCGCCGCGGCGACCGGCACGCTGATCGCCACGATCGAGGCTGTCGTCGGACCCCACCGACGAGCGATCGCCTGCGGCGGCTGGACCCGCATGGACAGCGTGCGCGCAGCCAAACGGTCGGCCATCGCCAACCTGGAGTTCTCCGTACTCCGCGAACCCGGCGCCGTCGGTGCAGCCTTGCTGGCGGCACAGGCCGCAGGCGTCATCCCCGCAACCAACTGCCCCGGCGACGTACTGCACGACCATCCCATCAGCGCGATCCCTGGAGGAGACGCATGAGTCCCACGACGGCCCAACCGGCGAAGACCCTCGACGACATCGCGGGGGAGGACGGCATCTTCGCGATCATCGCCATGGACCAGCGCAACACACTGCGGCGGATGTTCGCCGCCGTCGGCATCGACGCGACCGACCAGGACCTGCGCCAGTCCAAGGCCGATGTCGCGCGGGCACTGAGCCCGACCGCGAGCGGCATCTTGTTCGACCCGACCTACGGCGTCCCCGCCGTCATGGAATCGGGCGCCTTGCACGCGGGCTGCGGATTGTTGGTGGCGTCCGAGCCGTCGGTGCGCGGTGTGTTCAACGGGGAGCCGCGGACCCACCGCGATCCGGAGCTGGACGCGCGCTGGGTGCTCGAGCAGGGCGGTGACGCCAACAAGTTCTTCGCCCAGCTCCGTGCGGACCGTCCGGCTCCGCAGGCGGGCGAGCCCGACCTGGTGGCCGACTGCCTCGACGCCGTGCGGCAGGTCGTCGAAGACTGCCGAGCCGTCGGCATCCCTTCCGTGATCGAGAACCTGGTGTACCCGCTGCCCGGCGAGGACCTCGCGGGCAAGCGCCGCGAGGACGCGGTCGTGGAGTCCGCGCGGGCGCTGAACGACCTCGACATCGACCTGCTCAAGCTGGAGTACCCGGGCTCGCCGGAAGGCTGCCGTCGGCTGGCGTCGGTGCTCGACCGGCCCTGGGCCGTGCTGTCGGCAGGCGTGCCGTTCGCTGATTTCACCGAGGTCATGAACATTGCGTTCGACGAGGGCGGGGCTTCGGGGTTCATCGCAGGCCGCTCGGTGTGGCGCGAGTCGCTGGCGCTGGCGGGAGCGCAGCGGCAGGAGTTCCTCGACACGGTGGCCCGGCCGCGCCTCGACACGCTGCGGGCGGTGGCCGCCGCAGGAGCTCGGCCGTGGACCGAGGCGACCGCGAAGGCCGCAGTCAGGTAACGGCCGCGATCAGGTAGCCGCCAGCTCCGTTCCGGTTGCCGCAGGCGGGCCGCAGCACGCCGCCTGCAGCACGAGGTCCACCGGCAGGACGACATGGCGCTTCAGGCGTCGGCGCGGGTGGTCGAGCCGCTCGAAGAGCCGGGTGGCGGCCACCCGCCCGATCCGGCCGGGGTCGTGATCGACGACGGTGGGGGCAGGCCGGAGCGACATCGCCAGGGGGAAGTCGCCGAAACTGATCAGCGGCACGTCGGTCCGGTCGGCCGACTGGAGCGCGGGCACGACGCCGATCGAGCACCGCACGGTGGACGAGAAGATCGCGGTGGGCGGGTCGGGAGCGGCGAGCAGTTTGAGGGTGAGCTCGCGCGCGGTGTTCTTCTGCGTCGCCTCGAGCGCGACCAGCTGCGGATCGTAGGACAGCCCCGCCTCGGCGATCGCCTTCTGGTACCCCTTGAGGCGGCGGGCGACGGTCGCGATCTCCAGCGTGTCCCCGATGAAGGCGATGCGGCGGTGGCCGTGCCGCACCAGGTGGGCCGTGGCGTTCCGCGCGCCGCCGACGTCGTCCGCGATGACGCTGTCGGCCTTGATCCCGGTCGGCGGGCGGTCGATGAAGACGACAGCCATCCGGGACAGCCATGGCTCCAGGTAGGACTGGTCCCGCGAGACGGGGGTGGAGACCAGTCCGGCGAGCTGGCGGCCGAGCAACGCCTCCACCCCGGCCCGCTCGTGCGCGCCGTCGTCGCCGAGGCTGGTCACGATCACCGCGCTGCCACGCGCTCTGGCGATCGCCTCCACGGCGTGGATGGCGGCGGCGAAGAACGGGTCGGAGATGTCGGGGACGGCAACGCCGATCGCGTTGTCGCTGCCGGAGCGGAAGGTCCGCGCCAAGACGTTCGGCACGTAGCGCAGCTCGGCGATGGCCCGCTCGACGCGTCCGCGGACCTCTTCGGAGACGTAGCGGTCGTTGCGCATGACCCGGGAGACCGTCTTGCCGCTGACGCCTGCCAGGGCCGCGACCTCGCGCATCGTGCTCACACACCCTCCTCGCGCACGCTCGTCAGGCGCGTTCGCTGCGCTGCTGTGCCTGATGGTGAACTCGCTGGCTCGCTCACTGGACCACCCTTCGCCGGACCGACGTGCTCCAGACCGATGCCACGAGGCCATCAGCGTGCCACCTATGTCACCGGTGACAAGTTGGATACATTTCCACTCTGTCACCGGTGACATACCCGCGCAACTACCCTAGGCTGCGCAACCAGCAGGCGAACGACGAAATCTGTCACCGGTGACAGTGCCAGGTCGGGTGACGGTCGGGTCGGCGGTCGCTCTGGCGTCAAGGGAGATCGTGATGAATATGCAAAGGGGCAGTCATGCGAGACCGCGAACCGCCCGCCGACGGCCACCGCGGGAGTCGTGGCTCTTTCCGGCGCTGGTGATCACCTCGTGAGCCCGATTCTGGAAGCGCGTGGCCTCTCGCGCAGCTTCGGGCACGTGCGCGCGTTGAACAACGCGGATTTCGACATCGACGCCGGCGAGGTCGTGGCGTTGATCGGCGACAACGGCGCGGGCAAGTCGACGATGGTGAAGGCGTTGACCGGAAACCTGGAGGTCGACTCGGGCGAACTGCTATTCGAGGGCAAGCCCGTCACGATCACCTCGCCCCACCAGGCGTCGGAGATGGGTATGGAGGTGGTGTACCAGGATCTCGCGCTGGCGCCGCATCTGAATCCGGTCCAGAACATGTTCCTCGGTCGCGAGATTCCCCGAAAAGGGCTGCTCGGCAAGCTCGGGTTCATGGACGACAAGGCCATGCGGGCCAAGGCCAGGGCCGGGTTCGAGGAGCTGGGTGGCACTGTCCGGTCGCTGTCGGCACAGGTCGGCGCCATGTCGGGTGGGCAGCGTCAGCAGATCGCCATCGTGCGATCCATCGCGTGGGCCGACAAAATCATCTTCCTGGACGAGCCGACCGCCGCACTCGGCGTCGTGCAGACCAAGAATGTCCTGGAGACCATCAAACGGGTCAGGGACAAGGGCATCGCAGTCGTGCTGATCTCCCACTCGATGCCTGCGGTGTTGGAGGTCGCCGACCGCGTCCAGGTGATGCGCCTCGGCACCCGGGTGGCGACCCTGCCCGCCAAAGAGACCACCGTCGAACAGCTCGTCGGCGCCATGACCGGTGCGCTTGACGCGAATCTGGTCAAGGAGGACGTGGCGTGAGCGTCATCGCGAAAGAGGACTCCGCGGCCGTCGTGGACCACGGCGAGCAAGACAGCCTTCTCAAACGCCTCACCAGCCTGCAGTCGGTGTGGATTCTGGGTGTGCTGGTCGTCATTGTCGTGTTCTTCTCGGTGGCCGCGGGCGGCAAGTTCCTGTCCACCAGCAACTTCTCGCTCATCTCGCAGAACATCGCCGTGTGGGCCGTGCTGGGGGTGGGGATGACGTTTGTCATCATCACCTCCGGCATCGACCTTTCGATCGGCTCGGTGCTGGTGTTCTCCTCGGTCGTCGCGGCGAAGGTCATGGCGGCCATCGGCGGCGACGGCTGGGGCGTCACGGTCATCGGCCTCCTCGTCGCGCTGGTCACCGGCGCGCTGTGGGGCGTGCTCAACGGGTTCCTGGTCGCGAAGGCCAAGGTCCCCGCGCTGATCGTCACCCTCGGGTCGCTTTCGGTGGCGCTGGGGTTGGCCCAGGTCCTCACGGGCGGCATCGACATCCGGTCGGTACCCGGTGCCCTCACCGACTTCAACGCCTACACCAAGATCCTCGGCATCCCCTCGCTGCCCTTCGTGGCGCTGCTGACCTTGATCGTCGGCGGGATCGTCCTGCACAAGACGAAGTTCGGCCGCTACACGTACGCCATCGGCTCCAACGAGCTCGGCGCCCGCCGGGTCGGCATCAACGTCGACCGACACCTGATCATGGTGTACGGGTTGTCCGGGCTGATGGCGGGCTTCGGCGCCGTGCTCGCGCTGTCGCAGTACGGCACGACCACGATCGCCGGGCAGTCGCTCACGAACCTGAACGTCATCGCGGCCGTCGTGATCGGCGGCACCTCCATCTTCGGTGGCGAAGGCTCCATCTTCGGCACCGTCGTCGGCCTGTTCATCCCGGCCGTCCTGCAAGCCGGTTTCGTGATCATCGGCGTCGAGGCCTTCTGGCAGGGCGTCGCCGTCGGGACCGTCCTGGTCGCCGCCGTCTACGTCGACCAGTCCCGCCGCGCCGCGGCTCTGCGGGGGGCGAAGTCCCGCAACCCGTTCATGGCCCTCCTCCGATCCAACAAGTGAAGGAACCCGCATGAGATCAAGGACGCTCCTCAAGGCCGCGGCAGCGATGGCAGTGCTGGCGTTGCCGCTGACCGCCTGTTCCAGCTCGAAACCGCCGGAAGCGGCCGCGCCGAGTGGCGGCTCGACGGCGGCGGCCAACCCGAACGCCCCTGCGGCCACCGGCGTCACCGCGCCGGACAAGGCCAAGAAGAACTACAACGTCCAGTTCATCCAGGGCGTCACCGGCGACCAGTTCTACATCACGATGCAGTGCGGGGCGCAGAGCGAAGCGTCCAAGCTCGGCGTCACCGTCACGACCCAGGGCCCGCAGAAGTTCGACCCGACCCTGCAGAAGCCGATCCTCGACTCCGTCACCGCGACGAAGCCGGACGCGATCCTGATCGCGCCGACCGACGTCACCGCCATGCAGCAGCCGCTGCAGGCGGCCGCCGCCGCCGGCATCAAGGTGATCCTCGTCGACACCACCACCCAGGACCCCTCCTACGCGACCTCGGCCATCGCCTCCGACAACGAGGGCGGCGGGAAGGCGGCGTTCGACGCCGTCAAGAAGCTCAACCCCAACGGCGGCAAGGTCATGGTCATGTCCACCGACCCCGGCGTCTCGACCGTGGACGCCCGGATCAAGGGCTTCGAGACGGCGGCCAAGGCCGACTCCACCTTCCAGTACCTGCCCGTGCAGTACTCCCACAACGACCCGGCGACCGCCGCGAACCTGATGGCGTCGGCCCTGCAGAAGGACCCCGACATCGTCGGCGTCTTCGCCGCCAACCTGTTCTCGGCGGAGGGCACCGCCACCGGCGTGAAGCAGGCGGGCAAGGCGGGCAACGTCAAGATCGTCAGCTTCGACGCGGGACCCAACCAGGTCAAGGACCTCAGGGACGGCACCATCCAGGCGCTCGTCGCGCAGCAGCCGGGCATCATCGGCCAGTACGGCGTCGATGAGGCCGTCGCCGCGCTCGACGGCGGGACCGTCACGCCGAAGGTGCAGACCGGGTTCACCACCATCACCAAGGACAACGTGGACGGCGACGGGGCTTCCGCCGTGTACCAGTCCAGCTGCTGACGCCTGGCAGCATCAGTACGCGCGGGTGGGGCCGGGACGACCGCAGGCCCCACCCGCGTTCCAGCTCCCCGAGAACGAGAGAGAACGCGACGATGGGCGACTTCGACGGTCGGACGGTCCTGGTGACCGGCGCGAGTGGCGGGATCGGCAGCGCGATCGTGCGCCAGCTGGTCACAGCGGGCGCCGACGTCGTGGCCAGCGCCCGATCCGAGGAGGACCTCGCCCCGCTGGCCGGCGAGACCGGCTGTCGCACCCGGCCCTTCGAGCTGACCTCCGAGGACAGCGTCCGTCAGGGGATCGAAGGGCTCGAGCTGTACGGGCTGGTGAACTGCGGCGGGTTCGGTGGGGAGATCGCCACTCCGATGGAGACCGACATCGAGGTGTTCGACAAGGTCATCAGCGTCAACGCGAGGGGCGCTCTGCTGACCATCAAGTACGCGGCCCCCTCGATGATCCGCAACGGCATCGGCTCGATCGTGAACGTGTCGAGCCAGGCCAGCCTCGTCGCGCTCCCAGGGCACATCTCCTACGGTTCGGCCAAGGCGGCGCTGGACAACATCACCCGCGTGTCGGCCCTGGAGCTCGGGCGCTACAACATCCGCGTCAACAGTGTGAACCCGACGGTCGTCATGACTCCCATGTCGGCGTGGTACTGGGGGCGCGAGGACATCGAGAAGCCCTTCCTCGAAGCGATGCCGCTCGGCCGTTGGGCCACCCAGGACGAGATCGCCGCCCCCATCGTGTTCCTGCTCGGCGACGGCGCCTCGATGATCACCGGGGTGTCGCTGCCGATCGACGGCGGCTACTCCAGCCGCTAGAAGGACGGCTCCAGCAGCGCGGCACTTGGGACAACCGCACCAGCGTTGTCGGGTCTACACCCCCGCCAGGACGCAGGTGTGGCCACGGCGACGCTGGTGTGCACCATGTGGCCGTTGCCGCGAGGATTGTTGCTGGACGCCAGCGGCCCAGGCGTCCCAGCAGGTCGGCCCGGTTGGCACGCGGGGGTCGCTGGACGTCGCCGCGTGACCGGATCGTCGACAGCAGCACACGCATCGGAGTCCCCTTGCCGTCAGCCGCGGAACGGGCGCGTGATCAGCAAGTACAGGAGTCCGCCGCCGCCTGTTCCCGCAACGGTGAGGGCCACAGCCAACAGCAGCTTGCCGCCCGGAAGCTGTCCGGCCGCCGGGAGGGCCTGCCGCAGCCGTCGGGAGCGCCGCTCGGCCAGCGCCCAGAGGACCCCGGACAGCGTCAGCACGAGGCCACCCGCAGCCAGGCCCCACGCGCCGAGGGTCGGCAGCAGCCGCATGATCGCCAGGGCGAAGGCGACGAGACCGAGCATCGTCCGGCGCCAGGCGAGCCCGGTGCGCTCCGCCTGCAGGCCCGGGTCGAACAGTGGCGGTTCGGTCATGGCGTGACCGCCGCGAGCAGCACGAGCACCGCCACCGCGACCACGCCCGCGGCCAGTAACGGAAGGATGCGCGACGGCGGCAACGCCCTGCGCTGCCGCAGCGCCAACTCGGTGGCGCCCCAGCCGAACCACGCGAGCACCGGCACGGCGACGCCCATCACCAGCAGGATGACGGCGGCCGCCAGCCGCAGGCCCGGCTGCAGCGGGAGGCCGAGGGCCTCCAGAGCGACGCCGCCCGCGACGAGGCCGAGGGCGGTACGGATCCAGGCGAGGAATGTCCGCTCGTTGGCCAGCGAGAACCGTGGGTCAGGCTCGCCGCCGTGTCGGTAGACCCAGCGCGGGAACCGCGTCGGACTCATCACCGCAGCGTAGGGGACCCCGCCACCCGCCCGGCCCCGTCGCGCCCAGGGATCAGACTTTGCGGCCGACGCCGCCGGACTCGGAGACGTCAGGCGCGTTGCCGAACATGCTGAGCTCCGGGCGCCAGAGGTGGATCGGCAGCACGCCGGGCTCGATGAGCTCCAGTCCTTCGTAGAAGCCTGCGATCTGCTCGGTGGTGCGGACGTTGTAGGGGACGCCGCCGCTGTCGCGGTAGTGCTCGATCGCGGCCAGGTAGGCGGGGCTGCTGTCGGTGCCGTCGGTCTCGACGAAGAAGCTGCCGGACGGCAGGCCCTCGATCAGCCGACGGACGATCGAGCGGGCTTCGTCGTAGTCCGCGACGTGCCCGAGCACGCCGATCATCAACAACGCGATCGGCTGGTCGAAGTCGAGCGTCTTGCGCGCCTCCGCCAGGATCTCGCCGGGGTCGTGCATGTCCGCGTCGATGTAGCTGGTAACGCCTTCCGGCGAACTGGTGAGCAGTGCGCGGGCGTGCGTCAGCACGAGCGGGTCGTTGTCGACGTAGACGATCCGCGCCTCAGGAGCCGCCTGCTGCGCCACCTCGTGGGTGTTGTTGGCCGTCGGCAGGCCGGTGCCGATGTCGAGGAACTGCCGCACACCCGCTTCGAGCACCAGGTAGCGCACCGCGCGGGCCAGGAACTGGCGGCACGCGCGCGCCTTGTCGAGCTGTTGCGGGTAGAAGGTGAGGAACTCGTCGCCCGCCGCCCGGTCGGCCTGGAAGTTGTCCTTCCCGCCCAGCCAGTAGTTCCAGATGCGCGCCGAATGGGGGACTGAGACGTCGATGTCGCGAAGCGCCTGGCCGCCGTCATTCGTGCCTGCCATCAAACCCCTCGCTGCCTCTCGCGTAACACGGTCGATCAAACCTTAGACCCCGGTGCTACAGACCGTGGCCGGGCGCGCGAAGGCCCGATACTGTGAGGCCGCCCAGCGACGACACCGGAGGCCCCGGCGAGATGCTCAGTGACCCGGCTCCCCGGCCGCCGCGCAGCTACGACCCCACGATCGCGCCCCACCGCGACGGCGACGTGATCCACGTCCACGACTACTCGACCGTTCGCGGGCTGCTGCGCGACGCGCAGCGGGTCACGTCGGACGTCACCGAGATGCTCACCCCCGAGGACCGCGACCGGCTGCACCCGGTCAGCGCGTTCGTGTGGGCCACCGACCGCAAGACCATCAGCGGCGGTCCCGGCAGGCACGCCACGCTGCGCACGCTCATGGCGCCGTGGTTCACGGCGTCGGCGGTCGCCGAGCGCCGGTCGTCGGCGCTGTCGGTGTGCGGGCGGCTCGTGGCCGCCACCGACCGGCCGTTCGACGTGTACAACGACTACGCGCTGCCCGCGGTCGTGACCTACATGGCCGACTGGCTCGGCATCGACGAGTCAGACGTGCGGTACGCGATCGCGGACCAGATCGCGGCGGGCGACATGTTCGAGACATGGCCCGCGTTCGCCACCCCGGAGATGGACGACCACTACCGCGCGCTGATGCGCGGGCCCGACCTCGGCGGCGTGGCCGCTGCGGTCCGGCACATGTTCGCGGCGGGGGACATCGGCGAGCGCGAGGCGTGGGGGATCGTCTACTCGATCTCGGTCAGCTCGGTGGCGACGGCCGCGTCGATCACGCTCGCGGTCGGACTCGCGATCGAGCACGACCTGTGGCACCGCATGGACGACCCCGACTACGCCCGGGCGGCGATCGAGGAAGCCGTCCGTCTCGGCAACCCGTTTCCGCAGGCCAGCAGATTCGTGCGCGAGCCGTTCATGATCGGGGACGTGGCTGCGCGGCCCGGCGACCAGGTCCTGATGTGGCTCACCGCGGCCAACCGCGGCCTGCCCGGCCCACACGCGCAGCCCCTTGACCGGTTCGACCCCCAGCGGGACAACTCCCACCACGTCGGCTGGGGTTCGGGCTACCACCTCTGCGCAGGCGTGCACCACGCCCGTTCGATTGCTGCCGCCGCGGTGACCACCCTCGCCCGGCAGTGCCCGAACCTCGGCATCGCCATGCCGTGGAAGCGGTTCGTCGGCATCGACGACGGGTTCGTGGCCGCCCCGGCGACCCCGTACGGCGCGTCGTGACGATGAGGCCGCTGTCCGGAGTAAATACACCTCGACACGGCGACAAAGTGTCGAAGCCCCCAGTCCGAACCCGACGTACGCCCGATAGGGTCCGCATCGCTGCGGTCGGTGAGCGACAACCACAGCCTTTATCCATTCAGCCACTCGACTGCCGGAGCGAAGTATGCGGGAGGACGCGACGATGGGCGCTGACCGTGGAGGGCTGCCGGAGGGTCGGGCACGCCACTCCGTCGACACCCGATCCGAGGGCATCGGGCCTGGAGGCTTTGAGCGCAACGGCGTAGACCGCGTTCCGGAGGGCGACCGCACGTCGACGCCCGGCACGTTCTTCGTCGTGTTCGTCGGCGGCTCCGTCGGCCTCGGCGCCATCGCCTTCGGATGGGTGGCGATGACGTTCGGCCTGGGCCTCTGGGCCACGATCTCGGCGGTCGCGGTGGGCACCGTGGTCGGCCAGATCCTGCTGGTCCCCCTGATCCTCATCGGGTCCAAGACGGCGACCAACAACGCGACGTCGTCCGGTGCGACGTTCGGCGTCCGCGGTCGGATCATCGGCAGCGGCATCGGGCTGCTGACCACACTGGTCTCGGTGGCCCTCACGGTCTGGACCAGCGGCTCCGCCGGGGCGGCCGCCGCGGGCAGGCTCTTCGGCTGGCCGGACACGCCGCTGGTCGAGGGCATCGGCTACGCGCTGGTCGCGATCGTCTCGGTGGCGGTGGCGATCTGGGGCTTCCGCTGGCTGGTGCGCGCCACGACCATCGTCTTCGTCCTGGGCGGCCTGGTCATGATCCTCATGCCGTTCGCCTTCGGGGGCGGCATCAAGTGGGACTACGCGGGCGGCCAGTACCTGCTCGGTGACTTCTGGCCGACGTGGCTGCTGGTCGCGACGACGATCGGGGTCGCGGGCGCGCTGGTCGTCTGCACGATCCTCGGCGACTGGACCCGCTACATCCGCTCCGACCTGCACTCGTCGAGCAAGCTGGCGTGGATCGGCTCGCTCGGGATCTTCCTGGGCTTCGTGGTCCCCGCCGCGATCGGGGCGATCGTGACGACGGCCGTCACCGATCCCCAGGCGCCGTTCACGGTCAGCGTGGCCAACGAGTCACCCACCTGGTACGCGGTGCTGCTGCTCCCGTTCGCCGTGTTCGGCGGCGTCGGGCTGGTGGCCCAGTCGCTCTACAGCGCGGGCCTCGACCTCGAGGCGCTGGTGGTCCGCCTCACGCGGGCGCAGTCCACGGTCGTGATCGCCGTGGTCGGGGTCGTGCTCATGTACCTCGGGCTGCTGTCGGCCGTCCAGGCCTCCATCGCCGCGGCCCTGCTCATCATGGCGGAGCTCAGCGCGCCGTGGGCGGTGATCGTCGGCATCGGCTACCTGCGGTCGCACGGCCGCTACGACCAGGACGACTTGCAGGTGTTCAACCGCAGGGAGACCGGCGGCCGGTACTGGTACTCCGGAGGCTGGCGGTGGCAGGCCGCGCTGGCCTGGGCGGTCGGCTCGGTCATCGGCCTGCTGATGATCCAGACCCAGCTGTTCATGGGCCCGCTCTCGGGCATCGCGGGCGGCGTCGACGTCAGCCTCATCGCGGCTTCGGTCGTTGCCGGCGTCCTCTACCTCGTGCTCACCCCCCACCAGGACGCACCTGCGTTCTAGTGACGTTTTCGTGAGCGGTGGGCCGCTCAGGTGGCCCACCTCTCACCCACTTGCCCTCACCTGTATTTTCCCCATTCCGGCGTAGTGTCACGGAGATGCGACCGGTCGAGGCCGCGTCGCCGGTTGGGGAACCGGAGGCGGTACCAAGGGGCCGGTCCCGACGGCGGAGGCGGCGTGCGCTGCTGATCTGTGCTGCCCTCGTCGTCGTGCTGCTCGCGGCGGCGTTCTGGTGGGTCAGGTCCGCTGGGCCTGCCCCCCTCACCGCGGCCGACGTCGACCAGGCGGTGCAGCGCGGCCTGCAACAGGCGCAGCAGCAGCAACGCAAGACTCCGCCGGACGCCACCATCGCCGACCGGACGATCACTCCTTCGCTCGTCACGGTCACCGCTGAGCGCACCGACCCCGCGGCGGCGGCGGGCAGCCTCGACACCCGGCTGGGCAGCGGCGTGATCATCGACGCCGGGGGAGCCGTCCTCACGGCGCTGCACGTCGTTGACGGAGCAAGCCAGATCCAGGCCGCGTTCGCCGACGGCACCAAGACCACGGCGCACATCACTGCCGCCAAGCCCGAGAACGACATCGCGGTGCTGGCCGTCGACCAGCTGCCCGACGTGGTGGTGCCCGCGGTCATGGCGGGGCCGCCACCGGTCGGGGACGCGGTCTACGCCGTCGGCAACCCGCTCGGCCTACAGCACAGCCTGTCCGCTGGCGTCGTGTCCGCGACCGACCGCAGCATCGAGACGGCCAACGGCACGACGCTGAGCGGCCTCATCCAGTTCGACGCGGCCGTCAACCCCGGCAACAGCGGCGGCCCGCTGCTCAACCGCGCGGGTCAGGTGGTCGGCATCGTCACCGGGTTGGCCAACCCGGCCAAGCAGGACTTCTTCGTCGGAATCGGCTTCGCCGTCCCGATCGCCACGGCGGGGGGCGTGGCGGGCGGACCCCAACAATGATTTCTCGGCAATGACCTGAAGGCCCTGCGACCCGGGAGACCCATGGACCACAACGCCGAAACGCCGCAGCTTCCGCTCGAACCGACCCTTTACCAGGTCAAGAAGACGATCGTGGGCCAGGACGGGCTGCTGGAGCGGATGCTCGTGGCGCTGCTGGCCAGGGGCCACCTGCTCGTCGAGGGCGTTCCCGGGCTCGCGAAGACGATGGCGATCAAGACGCTCGCCCGCGCGATCGGCGGCCAGTTCCAGCGCATCCAGTTCACCTCCGACCTCGTGCCCGCCGACGTCGTCGGCACGCGCATCTACAACCAGCGCGACGGCGAGTTCCAGGTGTCGTTCGGTCCGGTCTTCACCAACCTCCTGCTCGCCGACGAGATCAACCGCGCGCCCGCGAAAGTGCAGAGCGCGCTGCTGGAGGTCATGCAGGAACGGCAGGTGACGATCGGACGTGAGACGTTCCCGGCGCCCGACCCGTTCCTGGTCATGGCGACCCAGAACCCGATCGAGTCCGAGGGCACCTTCCCCCTGCCCGAAGCGCAGCTCGACCGCTTCATGTTCAAGGTGCTCGTGGGCTATCCGACGACCACACAGGAGTATGTCGTGGTCGAGCGGATGATCGGGGCGCCGGAGCGGGTGGACGCGGTGATCGACACCCCGGACCTGCTCGAGTTCCAGCGCGCGGCCGACGCCGTCTACGTCGACCCGCAGATCATCGAGTACGCCGTCCGCATCAGCACCGCGACCCGCGACCTCGCCGCGGTCGGCCTCCCCGAGCTCGCCCGCTACGTGTCGTTCGGTGCGAGCCCCCGTGCGTCGATCAACATGGTGCTCGGGGCCAAGGCGCTCGCCTTCCTGCGCGGCCGCGACTACGCCCTGCCAAGCGACGCCCGCGAGCTGGCCGCGGACGTGCTGCGGCACCGCATCGTGCTGTCCTACGAGGCGCTCGCCGACGACGTCTCGCCCGACGCGATCCTCGATCCCCTCCTGGCCGCTGTCGCGCTCCCGCGGGTCGAGCCCGGTGTGCCCACCGGCCGCAGGTCGTGACGGGCACTCGATGACGGGGCCGCGATGACCGACACGGGAGCGCTGACACCGGAGCGCGTGCTGCGCAGGCTGGAGTGGCGCGTCCTGCGGCGGCTGGACGGGCGGCTGTCGGGCGACTACCGGACGGTGTTCCGCGGCACCGGCGTCGACGTCGCGGACCTGCGCGAGTACCAGTTCGGCGACGACCTGCGCCACATCGACTGGAACGTCACCGCGCGCACCGAGACCACGCACGTCCGCGAGTACCTGGAAGACCGCGAGGTCACGGCGTGGCTGCTGCTCGACGCGTCGGCCTCGATGGACTTCGGCCCGGTGGAGCGGCGCAAGCACCTCGTGCTCACCGAGGTCGCGGCGACGGTGGCGCAGCTGCTGTCCCGCGGCGGCAACCGCGTCGGCGCGCTGTTCTTCGACGCGCAGGTCCGCGACACCATCCCGCCCGGCAACGGCCGCAACCACGTCCTGCGCATCCTGAAGCGGATGCTGACCTCATCGGGGAGCGCCACGCCGGGCGTCACCGATCTCGCGACGGCGCTGCGTGCCGCCCTCGGGATCGTGCGCAGGCGGTCCCTGATCGTGATCGTCTCGGACTTCCTCAGCTCGCCCGGCTGGCAGGGGCTGCTCAAGCAGCTTGCCCGCCGCCACGACGTGGTCGCCATCCAGGTCGTCGACCGGCGCGAGTTCGAGCTGCCTGCGGCGGGGATGATCTACGTCGAGGACGCGGAGACCGGTGAGGTCATCTTCGTCGACACCGACGACCCCGGGTTCCAGCGGCGCCTTCGGGAGCAGGCCGACGAGCGGCAGGCCACCCTCGTGGCCGACCTGCGGTCGGCGGGCCTCGACCTGTTCACGGTGTCCACGGACGAGGACCTGGTGCGGGCGCTGTTCCGGGTCGCTGTGCTGCGCAGGAGGCGCAGATGATCTTCGCATGGCCGTGGATGCTGCTCGCCCTCTTCGCCGTCCCGCTCGTCGTCCTCTGGTACCGCAGGCTGCTGCGCCTGCGGGCCGAGCGCCGCGACCGGCTGGCCGCGCTCGGCCTCGTGGCCGCGGGCCCCGCTGCGCCCCGGTGGCGACGGCAACTGCCTCCCGCGCTGCTGCTCGTCGCGTTGGCGGTGTTGGTGACGGCGCTGGCCAGACCGGAGGCCACCGTGCCTCAGCCCCGCAGGGAGGGCACCGTGATCCTCGCCTTCGACGTGTCGGCCAGCATGGCGGCCAAGGACATCACGCCCACCCGCATCGACGCCGCGAAGGCGGCGGCGCGCGCGTTCGTCCAACGCCAGCCCAGTACCGTCCGCGTGGGCGTGGTGGCGTTCAGCAGCAGCGGACTGGTCACCCAGCCGCCCACCGCGGACCAGGCGACCGTGCTCGCCGCGATCGACCGGCTCACACCGCAGGGCGGCACCGCGCTGGCGAGCGGACTGCAGACCTCGCTCTCCTCGATCGTCGGGCGACCGGTTCTCCTCGACGCGCCGAGCGACCCGCTCGAGCCACGGGGGCCCGACCTCGGCTACCACGGCTCGGCGGCGGTCATCCTGCTGACCGACGGCGAGAACACGGTCGGGCCGGACCCGCTCGACGTCGCCGACGTCGCCTCCGGTGCTGGGGTGCACGTCTACCCGATCGGGCTCGGCAGCCCCCAGGGCACCGTGCTGGAGATCGACGGCTTCCAGGTCGCGACCGCGCTGAACGAGCCGCTGCTGCAGGAGATCGCGTCCCGGACCGACGGCAAGTACTTCGCGGCGGACGACCAGAAGGCGTTGGCTGCGGTGTACGACTCCATCGACCTGACGTGGACGGTGACGAACGAGCACATCGAGCTGACCGCGATCTTCGCGGGGGTCGCGGCGCTGTTGGTGCTCGCCGGGGTTGGTTTGTCCTTCGTGTGGTTCGGCAGGGCGGTGTAGCGATGGGTGTCCAGTGGCCGTTCGTCCTGTTGTCCCTGCTCGTCCTGCCGCTGCTGGTGGCCGTGTACGTCGGGCAGCTGCGCCGACGGCGCAGGCAAGCCGTACGGCACTCGAGCGTTGCCCTGATCAAGGCGGCGGCCCCGCGCCGCTCGGCGTGGAAGCGGCACCTGCCGTTCGCGTTGGTCCTGGGCGCGCTGGCCCTGCTCGGCATCGCCGCGTCGCGGCCGCACGTCAGCACCCGGGTGCCGATCTCGGACTCGGCCATCATCCTGGCGCTCGACGTGTCGGGCTCCATGTGCTCCACCGACGTGGCGCCCAACCGGCTGACGGCGGCGGAGACGGCCGTGCGGGACTTCGTGCAGAACCAGGACGCCGACACCCGGATCGGGCTGGTGGTGTTCTCCGGGTTCGCGCAGCTCACCGTCGCTCCGACGACCGAGCGCGACGCCCTGCTGCGCAGCCTCGACACGCTCACCACGGGTCGGGGCACCGCGATCGGCGCCGCCGTCCTGAAGTCGGTGGACGCGATCGCCGAGATCGACCCGGAGGTCGCGCCGTCGGATCCCGGGTCCGCCGGGGGCGCGGCGGCGCCGAGGGCCCGGCCACCGGGCACCTTCGCTCCCGAGATCGTCGTGTTGCTCACCGACGGCGCGAACACCACCGGTGTCGAGCCTGCGCTCGCCGCCAAGACGGCCGCCGAGCGGGGGGTACGCGTCTACCCGATCGGGTTCGGCACGAGCAATCCGGCGTCGATGGTGTGTTCGGCGGCCCAGCTCGGCGGACACACCTTCGAGGGCTTCGGCGGCCGCCCAGCCGTCGGGACCCCCGTCACGAGCGGCGGGCGCAACTTCCTGGTCGCCGACGAGTCGACGCTGCGCGACGTGGCTTCCACCACCGGCGGCGAGTACTTCTCGGCAGGCGACGCGGGCAGGCTGCAGTCCGTGCTGAAGGACCTCCCGCGCAGCGTGGCGACCCAGCAACGGGACGTCGAGATCAGCGTCGTACCGGTCGCGCTGGCCGCGGCCCTGCTGCTGGCGAGCCTGTGGGCGGCGGCCCGCTGGACGGCGTTCCCCGGCTAGTGCGAAAGCCGGTTCCGGCGATCACGAACGGCGCGGGGTAGGCGAGCGCAGGCTGCGCTCCAGCCGGAACAGGGCGAACACGCTCAGCGCGTCGATCGCGCCGAGCACCAGGAACGGCGTGGCGTGACCCGCGGCGTAGAGGCCGCCGAAGAAGGCAGGCGCGATCACCGAGGCGACCGCGAACGAATACTGGAACGTCGCCAGGTAGCGGCCGCGGGCGGCGATCGGCGCGGCTGCGGCCGCGAGCGCCGTCGACGTCGGGGCGTGCACCGCTTCCGCGACCGTGAACGCCACGGTGCCGACGACCAGCAGGACCGTGGCGCCGATCCCGGGCCCGGAGACGCCGACCACGGCGAGCAGCAGGCACCACAGCGTCCACAGACCTGCGGCGACGGCGATGCTGCGGGTCCGGCGCACGCCGCTCAGCCTGCGCACGAGCGGAGCGGACAGCACCGTGATGAGCACAGCGTTTGCGGCAAACAGCACCGACGCGAGCCACGGCGGGCCTGCGCCCGTGAGCACGACGACCGGCAGCGCGAGGGGCAGCATCATGCTGGTCATCGCGTACACCGTGTTCAGCGCCACGAGGCCGAGGTAAGGCCGGTCGCGCAGCAAGGCGCGGTAGCCGACCCGATCGTCGTCCAGCGCGACCCGGTGGGGGGCTCGCACACAGGTCGCGACCAGAACGGCCGCCAGCGCGAGACAGGCCGCCGCCCCGTAGGCGATCGCGCGGTAGGCCGCGTCGCTGCCGTCCGCGACGGCCAGGCCGGTGGCCAGTCCGCCGAGCGCGAGCCCGGCCGTCCGGGCCGCGTTGCTGATCGCGTACCAGGCGTCGACGCTGCGCCCGCCCGTACGTCCGTCCGCGTAGTCGGCGATGAGCGTGAAGATCACGCACCAGAACACGCGGACGCCGACCGCCCCGAGCGTGGCCGCGCCGAGTATCCCGATCGGTCCGCGCACCGTCGCGACGGCGAGGAAGCCTGCCGCCATCGCGACCTCGGACGCCACCACCAGCCGCAGCGGTCCGATCCGGTCGGCGAGCGCGCCCGCCCAGATCGGGATCGGGAGCGCGACCAGGTTGGCGACCGTCAACAACACCCCGACCAGCGCAAGCGGCACGTCGGTGAGCCTGACGAAGTAGACCAGCGACAGCGGCGCGAACAGGCCGTTGCCGACCGAGTCGACGATCAGCGCCAGCACGAGCACGGGTCCGCCGCGACTGCGCACGGCCCGGATGCTGTCACACGGCAGGCTCCACGGCGGCGGGGCTAGGGTGGCGGCGAAGGCCCTCTCGACGCGTAAGGAGCGGAAAACGTGGGTGTCAGCCTCGCCAAGGGCGGCAACGTCAGCCTGACCAAAGAGGCCCCCGGCCTCACGAACGTGCTGGTCGGGCTCGGCTGGGACGTGCGGACCACCACCGGCGCCGACTACGACCTCGACGCGTCGGCGATTCTGCTCAACGCCGCGGGCAAAGTGCTCTCCGACCAGCACTTCGTCTTCTTCAACAACCTCGTCAGCCCCGACGGCACGGTGGAGCACACCGGCGACAACCTGACCGGCGAGGGCGAAGGGGACGACGAGGTCATCAAGGTGAACCTCGCCGCCATGTCGCCGGACGTGGAGCGCATCGTGTTCCCCGTCAGCATCTACGACGCCGACGGGCGGCGGCAGAGCTTCGGCCAGGTCGCCAACGCCTACATCCGCGTCGTCAACGGGGACAACCAGACCGAGCTCACCCGGTTCGACCTCACCGAGGACGCCTCCACCGAGACCGCCATGGTGTTCGGCGAGCTCTACCGGCGGGGCGGCGAGTGGAAGTTCCGCGCCGTCGGGCAGGGCTACGCGGCGGGCCTGCGCGGGATCGCGCTGGACTACGGCGTCAACGTCTGAGGCGCGCTCACCCGTCGGTCTTGAGCACCTCGACGACAGCGGCCATGTCCTTCTCGGCGTAGCCCGCCTCCGCCGCGTCGGCGAAGAGGGCGTGCAGGACGGTCATGAGCCGGGCGTCGGTGCCCGCGCCGCGCAGGGCATCGGCGATGAGGCTCGCGTCCTTGAGGGCGCCATCGAGCCCGAACGCGGGCGCGTAGTCGCCCGCCTTCATCGCGCCGCCCTTGAGCTGCAGGTAGGGGCTGTCGAGCGGGCCACCCCCGATCGCGTCCAGGAACAGCTGCGGGTCGAGGCCGAGATCACCGGCGAGCGCGATGCTCTGCGCCGTGCCCGCGACGACCGACAGCAACCACGCGTTGCACACGAGCTTGAGCCGCTGCGCCGCGCCCGGCTCGTCGCCGACCCAGAGCGTGCGCGCGCCGATGGCGTCGAACACCGGTGCCACCGTGTCCCGCAGGTTCGACGGCCCGGCGGCGAGGACGATGAGCTTGCCCTCCTCGGCCGGTTGGCGGGTGCCGAGCACGGGCGCGTCGACGAACGCGACACCGTGTGCGCGGGCCAGCTCGGCCAGCGTCGCGGTGCCGTCGATGCCGACCGTCCCGCTCTGGGCCCAGACCGCGTCGTCCGCCAGCGAGCCGAGCGCGTCGTTCAGCACCGCGCTTGCCGCGTCGGCGTCGAACAGCATCGTCAGCACCACCGAAGCGCCGCGCACCGCGTCCGCGGCCTTCTCGGCGACCGTGATCCCGTCGTCGGCCAGCGGCCGCGCCTTCTCGGAGTTGCGGTTCCACGCGGTGACCTGATGTCCGGCCTTGGCCAAACTGCGGGCCATGCCCGCGCCCATCATGCCCGTACCGAGGACGCACACCGACGTCATGGCACTCACCAGATCCTTACGCGCTGTTCGGGGGCGGTGTAGAGGGCGTCACCCGGCTCGACACCGAACGCTTGGTGGAACATGTCGAGGTTGGTGACAACGGCGTTGCAGCGCAACTCGGGAGGGCTGTGCGGGTCGACGGCGAGCCTGCGGACCGCCTCGGCCTCGCGGGTCACGATGCGCCAGATCTGGGCCCAGCCGAAGAAGACCCGCTGGTAGCCGGTGAGGCCGTCGACCACGGGGGCCTCGGTGTCGCCGAGCGCGATGCGGTAGGCCTTGAGCGCGATCGTCAGTCCGCCGAGGTCGCCGATGTTCTCGCCGACGGTCAGTGCGCCGTTGACCTTGTGGCCGGGCAGCCCCGCGGGCGTGAGCGCGGAGTACTGGTCGATCAACGCCTGCGAGCGCCGGTCGAACTCGGCGCGGTCGGCGGCGTCCCACCAGTCGGTCATCGCGCCGTCGCCGTCGTACTTGCTGCCCTGGTCGTCGAAGCCGTGGCCGATCTCGTGGCCGATCACCGCCCCGATGCCGCCGTAGTTGGCAGCGTCGTCGGCTTCGGGATCGAAGAACGGCGGCTGCAGGATCGCCGCAGGGAACACGATCTCGTTCATCCGCGGGTGGTAGTAGGCGTTGACGGTCTGCGGGGTCATGAACCACTCGTCGCGGTCGACCGGTGTGCCGATCTTCGCGAGGTCCCGGTCGGTGCGCCACGTGCCTGCCCGCAGGACGTTGCCGAGCAGGTCGTCGGGCCGGATCTGCAGCGTCGAGTAGTCCTCCCACTTGTCCGGGTAGCCGATCTTGGGAGTGAACTTGGCCAGCTTGGCCAGCGCCCGCTCGCGCGTGGCCGGGCCCATCCAGTCCAACGTCGAGATGCTCTGCCGGTAGGCCTCGACGAGGTTGGCGACGAGCGCGCTCATCCGGTCCTTCGACGACGGCGGGAAGTGCCGTTCGACGTAGAGCCGCCCGACCGCCTCACCGAGCGCGCTCTCCACGAGCGCGACGCCGCGCTTCCACCGGTCCTTGAGCTGGGGCGTGCCCGAGAGCGTGCGGCCGTAGAAGTCGAAGTCCAGCTGCACAGCCGCGTCGTTCAGGTAGTCCGCGCACGCCGAGGCGGTGCGGACGGACAGCCACGCCTGCCAATCGGCCAGCGGGCGCGCTGCCCACAAGGCCGTCGCCGCCTCGACGAAGCTCGGCTGGCGCACCACGATCTCGTCGAACGCGCCCTCCGGCGCACCGAGGCCCGCGAGCCAGGCATCCCACGCGAACGCGGGAGCGGCCTCGCGGAGCGCCGCGGCCGTCATGAGCGTGTAGGTCTTCTCGGCGTCCCGGTTGGTCACGCGGTCCCACGACGCGGCGGCCAGCGCTGTCTCCACGTCCATCACGGTGGCGGCGACCTGCGCGGGTTCCGGCAGGCCCACCAGCTCGGCCAGCCGCTCCAGGTAGGTGACGTAGGCGGCGCGGATCTCGGCGTAGGACTCCTCGCGGTAGTACGACTCGTCGGGCAGGCCGAGGCCGGACTGCGACAGGTGTACGAGGTAGCGGGTCGGGTCCTTCGCGTCCGTGGAGACGAACGACCCGACGAGCGACGCCCGGCCCTCACGCTGGCGTCGGCCCAGGACGGCGGCGAGCGCGGCATGATCGGGTGCGGCGGCGATCTCGTCCAGCAGCGGCCGCAGCGGCTGCACTCCCAGCTGCTCGACGCGGTCGGCGGCCATGAAGGAGGCGTAGAGGTCGGCGATGCGCCGCGCGTCGTCGTCCTGCTGGGCTGAACCTGCTGGGGCTGAACCCGCTGGGGCCGAACCGTCGCGGGCTGACCCCTCCACGATGGCGCGGACGTCGGCCTCGGCCCGATCGCGCAGCATGACGAACGTGCCGTCCTGGGCCCGGTCGTCGGGGATGGTGTGGTTGGCCAGCCATCTGCCGTTGACGTGCACGAACAGGTCGTCTTGCGGGCGGGTGCCCGCTTCGACCCAGGCGAGGTCGATCCCGGTGCGCGTCGGGTCCGCGTAGCTGGTCACCGGTCCATACTGCCGGGTCGCCCAGGTGGTGGCGCGGCGGCGTGCCGGGTTTCGGCAAACGCCCACGGGGCCGGGCGCGGCTGTCCTAACCTGCGGTCGTGGAGCTGAGATCCGACATTCTCCGTGGCCGCCGGGACCGGAGACACGGCACGTGACCGGGCCGGACTACGTGGTGTCGCCGCCCGCTCTGGAGGGCACCGCGTCGGGGATCGAGGCGGTGCTCGGCGGGCTGCGCTCGCTCGGCCCCGTCGGGGTGGCCGAGCAGGGTCGCGGCGTCGCCACCCTCTCCGCGGCGCCCGGCGACGTCGCACACGCGGGGTTGAGCACGGCGTTCACCGCGTTCTGCAACCGGTGGGAGTGGGGCGTCCGCGCCGCCGTGCGCGCAGGCGAGGACATGGCCGCGGGGCTGCGGGCGGCGGGCGCTTCCTACGGCCGGGCCGACAGCGTGGGCGAGGACCTGCTCGCCAGGGTGTTGTTCGACGTCGTGGGCGATCCCGGTGCCCCGAGCGAGGAGGCCACGATGGCCGACGTCGACGAGGCGCAGCAGCCCGACCGGCGGATGCCCGACTGGAGCAGGCTCGGCGGGCAGTGGGCTGATGTCGGCCGCGACCTCGTCGAAGGGTCGGCGCCTGGCTTGATCGTGCGCGAGCTCGGTGGCGCGGACGTGCTGGGCGACGAGCTCGGCGACCTGCTCCCGGTGTGGGACTGACGTGCGCGCCGAGCCGGAGCTGGGGCAGAGCGAGGATCCGCGTGAGCTCGTGCGCGGGGATCTCGAGGCGGTTCAGGCGACCGTCGGCCACCTCGCCGAGCTCGCAGGCGGGTTCGGTGCCACGGCGGGCGGCCTGCGTGCCATCGACAGGGGCGCCTGGCAGGGAGCCGCGGCCGACGCCTTCCGCGCGCGCTTCGCCGAAGCCACGGCGCAGTGGTCGCGCGCGGCCGCTGCCTTCGGATCGGCGGCGCAGGCGTGGAAGCGTTTCGGGTCGTCGCTGGCCGCGGCCCAGCACGACGCGGGCACGGCGGTCGTGCGGTTCCGGGCGGGTGCCGCGGCAGCCGACCGGTCGGCGGCCGCCTACGCGGCGGACATGCAGCGCTATCTCACGCGGGTAGCCGCAGGCCAGGCGGGTCCGCAACCCGTTCCCGACGGCAGCGGCGCAGCGGCGATGCAAGCGGCCCGGCGCATGCTCGCCGATGCCCGCGCCCAGCGGGACACGGCCGCGGCGGCTACGGCTCGGGAGATCGTCGCGGCGGCCGCCCTCTCGCCCGATCCGCCGACGGGCTGGGACAGGCGCCTCACGGAGGCCGCGGACTGGCTCGGGGCCAACGAGACCGAGCTCGCGCACTTCGCTGAAGGCGTCGGCGAGGGGGTCGAGAGCCTGGTGCAGCTCGCCCGCACCGCAAACCCGGCCGATCCCTACAACCTGAACCATCCCGGCCGGTTCGTGGAGGACGTCTCCACCGCGCTGTCCGGCGCCGCAGACCGCATCGCCCACCCGTTGCGGCTGGTCACGGACGTGGTCGGCACGGAGTGGGGCGCTGACCCGGCCCGGGCGTTCGGTCACCTGATCTCCGCCGCGGCAGGCGGGGGCGCCCGCTCCGTCCTCGGCGCGGCGGAGGCAAGAGCAGGCCGGTCGGCGCTCGGCGCCGCGCAGGACGTGGCTCGGTCCACGGCAAGGCAAGCGCGCAGGCCCCCGCCGTCCGCGCCGTCCCCGTCTTCTCCGTCTCCGCCGTCCCCGTCGGCTCCATCGTCTTTATGGGCCGACCCCCGCCCCACCGCTGCGCCCTTCGCGCCCCGACCCGAGCCCGGACCGGCGCCGCCCCGCGCTCCCGACGCCGGGTCCGGCGGCGCGGGCGGGCTCGTCGAGGCCGACGACGCGGCGGCGGAGCGGTTGGACCGGCTCGGTCGCGATCTGCCGTCGCGCCTGGACAGGTTGGCGCCCGCGGACGTCGCGGCGCATGCGCCCGGTGTTGCGCCGACGCCGCCGAAGGTCCCTCCGCCACCGCGGGCGCGCGGGCGAAGGCCCGCGCCTCACCACGATCCGGAACGGGCCAGACAAGCCCGGCTGACCAGGAACGACAGGGATTTCTCCAGCCCGCACAACCGCCGCGGCACCCGCAAGTCCCACCTCGACGAGCGGGGCGACCTGGTGCCCGCCAACCCGCAGGGCGCGGCGTCGGTGGTGGAGCACGTCGTGGGGCGGCGCTCGCCGGTGAAGGGCGACAGCCCGTACTCGTCGTTCACCAGCCCCGGCGCCGTGGCCGAGGTCCGGTTCGGGGCCCACACGATCGAGGTCGACGTCGTGCGGCTGCAGGCAGACGTCGACGCGGGCGTCGTGCCGGGGGTGGCGATCCTGGCGCCCCACCAGGTGCAGGCCGCCATCCAGGCCGAAGCCGACCGGATCGCCGGGCGTCCGGTTGACCTCTACGTCCGCAAAGGGCAGGTGGCGGACGCGGCCCGGTCGTACGGGCTCGGCGCGAAGGCGACGGCGCAGCTGCGCCAGCGCATGGTCGACATGGCCAACGCGCAGCGCCACCACGAGTGGATGATCCGGGGCGTCGTCCCCGGCCGCTACGTCGTGGGTCCGCACGGTGTCGTCGGTCAGCGGGGCGAGGAGCGACATGGGTGACGCGCGGCCCTACCGGGACCTGCTCTACACCGACTTCGACGGAGCTGCGCTGGCGAGCCCGCATGAGCTCATCGGCGAAGGGCTGGAGGACGACCGGCATCTGCTGCGGGTGCCGGGGCTCCTCGCGGTGGTCGACGACGAGGCGGCCGAGCCGCTCGATCGGCTCTTCGCCTGTCTCGCGCTCACGGGTTGGGGGGAGGCGGGCGGCTACCGGGCGGTTGCGGCGGCGGCCCGTGGCGCCGGGCCGCCGCCGTGGCACGGCTTGTCGCGCGACCGCTTCCGCTCAGCCGACGACACGTTCGGCCTGCTCGCCGCGCAGGTGGGGCTCAGCGACGCGATGGCGGAGCGCAAGGGCACCGAGTCGGCGCGGCTGGAGGCGCTGCGGGCCTTGCTCGCCATCGCCGATCGGGCGGGCTTCGGCGAGCAGCTCGGCGCGGCCCTGTTCACCGCGCCGGCCGCCGCGGTGGCCGCCGACATCGTGGCGGCGGCGCGACGGGGCCTCGCGCGGCTGGACCGCAAGCCATGGCCGCCGTTCGACCTGCCCGCGCAGATCGTGGACATCCTGGAGCCGCTCGTCGAGGTCGACGAGCCCACCGCCATCGCGCTCGCCGAGGAGCTCGTCCGCCGCGATGCGAACCCGCACACGCTGAGCTTCGTCGCCTTCCTCGTCGCAACGGGGCGGACCCGGGCCGCGGCGGCGCTGGGGGAGCGGATCGTGGCGGTGGGCGGACCTGATGTCCGCGAGCGGCTGGCCGCGGCACGCGCCCGGCGTGGCGGGGGCCCGAGTTGGGCAGGTCCGGGAGGGGCGGCGCACCTCAGGTGACGTGCAGGCGGTAGTCGCCGATCCCCTCGTCCCAGTCCATCGCGATCAGGTCGCGGGTGCGGGCAGCCTTGACGAACGACAGGAAGGTGTTGAACCCATAGCGCTTCTCGCTGAAGTCGGGCTGCCGCTTGCGCAGCTGGTTCTTCAGACCCGACAGCTGCGGGCGGCCCAGCTGCCCGACGACGTCGACCAACAGCGCGAAGGCGTCGGCCGCGTCGTCGTCGGGGAACGCGACCTCGGGGTCGCCCTGCGCGCTGCCCGGCCGCAACGTCACCGCGCCGCGGCTCTCCAGCGTGCGCAGCAGCTCACCGAAGCCGCGGAACCCGTGTTCGGCCTCGTCGAACGTCGGATCCTTGCGCAGCACGGCCCGTTTGAGCCGGGATGCGAGCACGGGGCCGTCGCTGTGTCGCGCGAGGCCCGCGAGGGTCGTGGTGACCAGCGGCGCGACGTCCAGATCCGGAGCGGCCACGCCGGTCTCTGTGCCGGTCTCTGTGCTGGTGTCGGCAGTGGGCGCTGCTGTTCCGGTCGCGTGCACGGCTGCGGTCGGGGCGGACGCGGCGCGGGTCGTGGCGGCCGGGGTCGGCGTCTTCTCGACGCCGGGCAGCCGGTCGTAGAACAGGAACTCGTCGCAGGCGGGCGGCAGCAGCCTGGACGTGGAGGACTGCACACCGATGCCGATCACCCGCTTGTCCAGCTCGCGCAGCTTGTGCACGAGCGGGGTGAAGTCGGAGTCGCCGGTGCCGATCGCGAACGTCGTGATGAAGCTGCGCTCGAACGCCATCTCGATCGCGTCGACGGCCATCTTGATGTCCGCGGCGTTCTTGCGGGAGCCACCGATGCGCTGCGGGATCTCGATGAGCTCGACCTGGGCGCGGGCGAGCAGGCGCCGGTCCTCGTCAAACGCCGACCAGTCGGCGTAGGCCCTGCGGGCGATGACCCGCCCCCGCTCGGCCAGCGCGTCGGCGACGGGCCCGAAGTCGAACGGGCTGACGCCCAGGCCGTCCCTGGCGCCGATCGCGAGGTTCTCGTAGTCGAGGAACAGCGCGATGCGCTCGTCGTCGGAGATCACGTGGTCAGCCTGGCACACCGCCGCTTTCGGGCGCTGTAACGTGCGGCCGATGCGGCCCGGTCCTGCTCCGCAGGCCCCACGGCGGACGTGGGATGTGGTGGTGTCGGTGACGGCGCTGGTCCTCGCGGCGCTCGTGATCGCCATCGGGGTACTGGTCGGCGTCTTCGCGCTGGCGTTCCTCGACTCCTGCTACCCGCCGCAGTGCAGGGAGAGCGCCGTGTGGACGGCCGTCATCGCGCCGCTCGCCGTGGCGACCGCGGTCGGCTTGGCGGGCATGGCGACGACGATCATCCGCCTCACCCGGCGCCGCCCAGCGTGGCCGTTCGCGCTCGGTGCCCTGGCGGTGGCCGTGATCGTGCTGGCCGCGGGGGCGGTCGGCTACACGGCCGCGGTCGGCTGACCGCTTGCGCCCTCAGCTCGCGTCGTTGCGGCGGGTGAGGGCGTCGAGGCGCGACTGCAGGTCGTCCAGCCGGGCCTGCAACAACGCCATCTCGGCGTGCAGCACCGCAACCTGGCCCGCACCGGAGATGTCCACGTCGATGGGCGCGGCCTCACCGCTGATCGTGACGCCGTGGCCCGCCAGCCGCGCGAAAGCCTGCAGCTCCAGCCGTGGCCGCGCACCGACACAGGCCAAGCAGGTGGGCAGCAGCTGACGCCAGCCGGTGCTCCCCGAGCCCGTGTCCACAAGGACGGTCGCTGCTTGCCCACAGTCGCAGCGGCTCAGCCGCACCGATCGCACCCGTTGACGGGAGTAGCGCAGCCCCCGTTCGTAGCGGCGGTACCGCCCCGATGCGGCGACCTCCAACAGCACAGCGTTGCGATGCTCCGGCTCGCACGCGAGGTCGCGGGCCGACGCCACGTCGTGGAAGCAGTAGAAGCCGCAGTCACACCACTTCGAAGGGCTCGCGTGCCGGCTGCCCTGCACGCAGATGGCGTCGTCGACGGCGAGGTAGACGTGCCCGCGCCCCACGGTCACCCCACTGAAGCCTGCCCTGCTGCCGTCCGCGGAAAGCATGGGGTGGGCCAGCTTGAAGCCTGCCAACGGCTGCTCGGAGTGCTCGGGACCGCGGCGGCCGGACCGCCATGCCATGGGTCAGGCCCGCACCGGCTCGGTGACGGCCTCGACCTCTACGCGCGGCTCGGGGGCTGCCTCCACCACCGGCGGTGAGATCTCGTCCGCTTCGGAGTCAACGGCGTAGCCCTCGGCGAGCTTTCGGCCAAGCTGCATGAGTCCTCCCGATGGTGTTCTCGGCGTGGACCCAGAGTGACTTGCTGAGCGGCTCCTGTCCAGAGGAGGGGCTCAGATGGAACTCGCCGCCCGCAACGCGGCATGTTGCGACTTGATTTCCGCGTTCTTGTTGACCGGATCGTGCGCCTGGTCGGGCACCGCCCCACCCGCCACGGCGATCTGGCTCATCGTCGTGGCCATGCCCAGAATGTGCGCGAGCCGGGCCTCCGCCGCGTCGACAGGCTGCTGGGAGCCGTCCGCCAGCGCGAGGATCCGGTCGGCCCACATCGCCTCGTTGTGCAGACCCGCCTCGACCAGCACGCCGTGCAGCCGCTGGCGCATCGTGCGGGGGTCGAGGTGGAGCCAACTGTCGAGCGCGGCCGCGTCCCACGGGAAGAGCCGTCCCCGTTCTCGGAAGTAGATCAATTCAAGCGCGTAGACGTTCGCGTAGGCGCAGTAGGCGCAGCCGTTGCGCAGCGCGGCGACGACGCAGGCGAGGTGCACCCGGACCGGTCCGAGGACGGCCGTCGTGACCAGGTACCGGGGCATGTTCGTGGCAAACCACACGAGCGCCCTCGTCGGGCCCATGTGGTCTACGGCCAGGGCGATGATTCTGGGCGGGAACCCCCACATGAGCCCACACATGAAGCTCACCACTGTCACAACGAGCCGCTTTCCCGTCACGGCTCGCCTCTTATGTCACTCACGGTGATGAAGACACTACTCGTATGACTGGCCTTTGGGGGAGGTCCCAGCGGCAAGCAGCGACGGCCGCATGGCGCGCCGCGCCCGGTGGTAGTTCGCCGACCCCTCGGCGCTCGGCGCGCGGCCACCGCCGCTGCACGAGCAGTACACGATCGCTCGGCGTGACCACCCGTCCGTGACGGCGTGTCGGGTGGTTGCCGTGTCGCCCGGTTACGGTGGCGCATGCGTGGCGACGACCGCACCGAGGGCGAGCACGTGGCGCGCCTGCTCGGCCTGGCGCCTTTGCCCGACGAGGGCGGGCTGTTCCGCCGGACCTTCGCCGACGCTCACTCGTCGGCGATCTACTTCCTCCTCCTCACGCCGGACGTCTCTGCTCTGCACGTGTTGACCGCGACCGAGACCTACCACTGGTACGCGGGCTCACCCCTGCGGATGCTCCTTCTGCACGCTGATGGCCGCTTCAGCGAGCCGAAGCTCGGACCAGGAATCGATGCGGGCGAGCGTCCCCAGCTCGTGGTGTCTGCGGGAACGTGGCAGGGCTCGGCTCCGGTGGGGGCCTGGTCCCTCGTCGGCACGACGACGGCGCCGCCCTTCGAGTGGTCGGGCTTTCGTCTGGGCGAGCGCGCCGACCTCGTTCGCCGTTGGCCGTCGGCGAGCGAACGGATCGCCGCGCTCACCCGACGCTGACCGTCGCAGGGGGGCGCAGAGGCCTCTCCTTAGTCCGGTAGCGGCTGGTGGATCGCGAAGGGCGCACCGAACGGGTCGGCCACCACACCCATCCGACCGAACGGAGTGTCCTCGGCGGGCTGCAGGATGGTTCCCCCGAGCCGCTCCACGGTGGCAAACGCAGCATCGACGTCGGTGGAGCCGAAGTAGACGAGCCAGTGCGAGGGAGTGCCCTCCGGCGTGCCCATCATGCCGCCGAGACCGCCGAGCGGGTCGCCGCCGGTGGAGAAGGTGCCGTACCCGGAGATGTCGACCCCGGGCACCGGCCCGTAGGACCAGCCGAAGACGTCGGTGTAGAACGCCCGGCCCGTCTCGACATCGGAGAGGCGCGCGTCCTCCCAGACGATGCCGCCCGGCTCGTTGACCACGCCTGCGCCGATCATGCCCATGGCCTGCCAGACGCCGAACACCGCGCCCGTCGGGTCGGCCGCGATGCACATACGGCCGTTGCCTGCCACGTCCATCGGGGGCAGCACGACGGTGCCACCGTGCTCCCCGATCAGCTTGGCCGTGGCGTCGGCGTCGTCGCTCGCGATGTACAGGGTCCAGAACGTCGGCTGGCCCTCGGCCATGATCGGCCCGACGCCTGCCGCGGCCCGGCCGTCGACCTGGGCGATGTGGTAGTTGCCGAACTCCTCCCCGCTGTCGACGAGCGTCCAGCCGAGCACGGCGGAGTAGAACTCGACGGCCTTGGGCAGGTCGGGCACGGACAGGTCGGCCCAGGACGGCGAGCCTGCGGGCCAGGGGGTGTCACGGGTGGGCATGTGATGCTCCTCTCTTGTCGGACAGGCCGAGCCTCCCACCGACCCCCGACAGTTTGTGGAGCGGGCTCGGCGGGCGGCTATCGTCTCGCGGATGCCGGAGCAGCCCGTCGGACGTGTCACCGGCACCGAGGATGCGACCCCCCTGCTCTTCTCTGTCGCGGTCGCGCCACAGCAGTACCTGCAGCTCGACGACGTGGTCACCACGGCGCGGTCCGTGCCCGGCATCGGTGAGGTGCGCACGTCGGGGGTCGTGACCCAGGTCGTCGCCCGCCACGAGGGCACCAACTACGGGTCCGACGTCTTCCTCGTCGCCGACGGTGTGCTGCCCGCGCACGTCCAGGAGATCGCCGAGGTGACCACCACCCGGGTCGAGCCGGAATGCTACGTGCCGCCGACGCCGGGGTCCCTCGTCCGCAGGGCCACCGGCGAGGAGCGGGCGCAGGCGCTCTACTTCGACCAGATGCAGCGCAAGGTTCCGGTGGGCAAGGGCCGCGACGGGTACCCCATCTACCTCAACCTGGAGTTCCTCGACGGCACCCGCGGCGGGCACGTGTCGATCAGCGGGATCTCCGGCGTGGCGACGAAGACCAGCTTCGCCCTCTTCCTGCTGTACTCGATCTTCCAGTCGGGGGTGTTGGGGAAGCGGTCGGTCAACGCGAAGGCACTGGTGTTCAGCGTCAAGGGCGAGGACCTGCTGTTCCTCGACCACCGCAACGTCCGGCTCGACGGCGATCTCGTCGCCGACTACGCCGCGCTCGGTCTGCCCGCGGCGGCCTTCGCGTCGACGGGCTTCTACGCCCCACCGACGCCCGACGACCCCAGCGGTCGCCCGTTCGTCGCGGGCCGGACGACCGGGGTCACGGCGTTCTGGTGGACGCTCGCCGAATTCTGTGCGGGCGAGCTGCTGCCCTACGTCTTCGCCGATGCGGAGGACGAGCGCAACCAGTACACGATGGTGATCCACACGGTGGCCGCGCGGTTGCGCCGCGAGGCGACCGCGCTCGACGACGGCGCCGTGTCGATCGAAGGGCAGATCCTGCGCACCTACGACGCGCTCGTCGAGTTCGTCTCCGAGCGTCTCTCCGACGAGGATGCGCGGCGGGACTGGGCCGGTCCGGTCACCGGCACAGGCACGGTCAACGCGTTTCTCCGGCGCCTGCGTTCGTCGCTGAAACCGTTGCGCGGCGTCGTGCGCGGCGACCTCCCGGACACCCCGGGACGGCGGGTGTCGACCGAAAGCAAGCAGGTCACGGTCGTCGACTTGCACAACCTGCCCGAACGCGCCCAGCGGTTCGTCGTCGGCGTTGTGCTCGCCGCGGAAACCGCGCGCAAGGAGGCGGCGGGCCCGAGCGGGCTGCTGTTCACGATGATCGACGAGCTGAACAAGTACGCGCCCCGCGAAGGCAGCAGCCCGATCAAGGAGGTGCTGCTCGACATCGCCGAACGCGGCCGCTCGCTCGGCATCATCCTCATCGGCGCGCAGCAGACGGCGTCCGAGGTGGAGCGGCGGATCGTCGCCAACTCCTCGATCAAGGTCGTCGGCCGGTTGGACCCGGCCGAGGCGGGCCGTCCGGAGTACGGGTTCCTCCCCCCGTCGCAGCGCAGCCGGGCGACGTTGGCCAAGCCCGGCACCATGTTCGTCTCCCAGCCCGAGATCCCGGTCCCGCTCGCCGTCGAGTTCCCGTTTCCGGCGTGGGCAACGCGGCTGTCGGAGTCGGCGGGGGAGGCGCCGAGCACGAACGGCTCCACCCCGCGTGACCCGTTCGCCCGGCTCGCCGCGACGACCGAGGACGACGACGCCCCGTTCTGAGCCCGCGGTCCCACATCTCGGGGGCTCACACACACCCGGCGGAGCTCACACACATTGCGCAACGTGTGTGTGCGCCCCCCGCGATGTGTGCGAGCCCCGTGCGCGGCCTCGTCAACCCCCTGCTCTGCCCCTCGCGCCGATCACGAGCCCCTTGCGGGCGTGCCGTGCCACGGAGTGGGTGGGGGGCGCGCCTACGATGGCTGCCTCATGCGGTTCCTGCACACCGCCGACTGGCACGTCGGCAAGACGCTGAAGGGACGCTCCCGGCTCGACGAGCAGGAGCAGGTGTTGCGCGAGATCGTCACGATCGCGCGAGCCCGCGAGGTGGACGCCGTGCTGGTCGCGGGCGATCTGTACGACACCGCCGCGCCGTCGGCCGACGCGCAGAAGCTGGTCAACCGCACCCTGCTCGGGCTGGCGCGCGACGGCGTCGACGTGATCGCAATCGCGGGCAACCACGACCACGCCGCCACGATCGACGCCTACCGCGGCTTCGCCGCGGCCGCGGGGATCACGCTCGTCGGGTCGGTGCGCACGGCCGACCGCGGGGGAGTCGTGGAGCTCACCGCCCGCTCGACCGGTGAGCGCGCGACGGTGGCCGTCCTACCGTTCCTGTCCACGCGCTACGCCGTGCGCGCCGCCGAGCTCGTCGCGGGCACACCCGCCGAGCACACCGGCGCCTACGACCAGCAGCTCCGCGACATCCTGGGCCGCCTCACCTCGGGCTTCCGCGACGACGCGGTGAACCTCGTCATGGCCCACCTCACCGTGCTCGACGGCAAGATGGGCGGCGGCGAACGCGCCGCCCAGTCGATCTTCGAGTACGCGGTGCCCTCGGCGATCTTCCCCGTCGACGCGCACTACGTCGCGCTCGGCCACCTCCACCGCCGCCAGACGGTCACCGCCGCCTGCCCGGTGCACTACAGCGGCGCTCCGCTCGCCGTCGACTTCGGCGAGCAGGAGAACACTGCGAGCGTCGTCTTGGTCGAGGCCGCAGCGGGGACACCCGCCGTGGTGACCGACATCCCGATCCAGGCGGGACGGCGATTGCGGACACTGCGGGGGAGCGTCGCGGAACTGTCGGACCTGAGTGAGATGGTCGGCGACGACTTCCTCAGGGTCTACGTCCGCGAACCCGCGCGGGCCGGGCTGCGGGAGGAGGTCACCGCCCTGCTGCCCAACGCCCTGGAGGTGCGCATCGATCCTGAGTTCGCCGCGCCGGTCGTCGCGTCCCGCCCCTCGCAGGAGCCGGGCCGCACGCCACCGCAGCTGTTCGACGAGTACCTCGCGACGCGTGGGGTGGCCGACCCCCGCGTCGCCGGGCTCTTCCGCACGCTGCACGAGCGGTTCACCGGCTGATGCGCCCCGTCCTGCTGGAGATGACGGGCTTCGGGTCCTTCCGCGAGCCGACGACCGTCGACTTCCGGGGCGCCGAGTACTTCGCGCTGGTCGGTCCCACCGGTTCGGGCAAATCGACGGTGATCGACGCGTTGACGTTCGCGCTGTACGGCTCGGTGCCGCGCTGGGACAACGCGCGGACCGTGGCGTTGGCGCTCGCCCCGACCGTCGCCAGGGGCACGGTGCGGTTCGTCTTCGACGTCGGCGTGGGACGTCCGACGGGGCCGCGGTGGGAGCGCTACGTCGTCGCGCGCGAGCTGCGGAGGGCGGCGAGCGGCGCCGTGTCGGTTCGCACCGCCCGGCTGGAACGCCTGCGTGACCCCGCGGGCACCGGCGCGGTCGACGAGGAGACCGAGCCGGTGGCCGACGGTTCGCCCGGCGTCACCAGGGCCGTCGAGGAGCTGCTCGGGCTGCCGTTCGGCGACTTCACGACGTGCGTCGTGCTGCCGCAGGGCGAGTTCGCGGAGTTCCTGCACACCGAGCCGCGCAAACGCCAGGAGACGCTGGTCCGGCTGTTGGGGCTCGGCGTCTACGACGTGATCGCGAAGGAGGCGAACACCGAGGCCCGCAACCAGGAGCAGCGCGCCAAGGTGCTCACGGAGCAGCTCGGCGGGTACGCCGATGCGACGGCCGACGCCGAGCGCGCCGCGGCCGACCGGGTCGGGGAGCTGTCGGCGCTGCGGGCCGCGGTGGACGCGGCCGTGCCACGGCTCACCGAAACCACGGCGGAGCTCGCCGCGGCCGAGGAGTCGCTGAGGCAGTTGACTGCCGAGCACGCGCGACTGATCCACCTCGCCGCGCCTGCCGAGCTCGACGAGCTGGCCGTGCGGCGGCGGTCGGTCGACGACGAGCTGACGGCGGCCCGCGCCGCGGTGGACGCGGCCGAGGTCGCCGAGACCGCCGCGCGCGAGGCCGTGCCTGCCGCGCCGCACCGGGCTGCGTTGGAGGCGGCCCGCCGCCACCACGACGAGCTGGCGAGCGTCACGGCGGAGCTGCCCGGCGCGCGGGATCGGCACGTCAAGTCGCGGGACGCGGACGTCGCCGCAGGCGCGGACGCCGCAATGGCCCGGGACGTGGTGGAGGGCGCGCGGGCGACACGGGCCGCTGCCGCGACGGCGCTCGCCGAGGCAAGGGAGGTCGGCACACGGCTGGCGGCGGAGCGGGACGCTGTCCGCGCCGTCGTCGCGCCCGCGGGCCTCGACGAGCTCGAGAGCCGTCGGTCGGTGGCCGCCGCCGAGCTCGATCGCGCCGCGGGCTCGCTGGCCGCGGCGGAACGCGCCGACGCCGCAGCCCGGGCCCCGGCCGCCAGCGCACCGGACCGCGCTCCGCTGGAACAGGCGCGCCGCGACCACCGCGACCTCGACGTCGCCCACCGTGCCCGCGACGCCGCGCTGGCCGCGGCCGAGTCAGCCCGTGCTGTGCTCGCCGAGGCGACCGCGCGGGTAGGGCAGGCGGTGGCCCACCTCGAACACGCGCGCGCCTGGCGCGCGGTGAGCCTGCGCGCCGACCTCGCCGCCGCGCTGCGTCCCGGGCTGGTCGCGGGGCAGGACTGTCCGGTGTGCGCGCAGGTCGTCACCACGCTCCCGGACCCGCTTCCCGCGGGCGATCTGGATGCGGCCGACCGCGCGCTCGCTCTCGCCGAGGCCGCGCACGATGATGCCCGCAGCGCCGAGGGGAACGCCGTGGCCGTGGAAGCCAGGGCGTCGGCCGAAGCCGCGGCAGCGGCGAACACGGTGAGCAGGCTGACGACCGCGTTGGCGGCCGTGACCCTGCCCGGGGGCTTGCCCGGCGGCACCGCGGAAACCGTCTCGGCGATCCCGTCGGCCGCTGAGATCGACGCCGCGCTCGCGCATTTGGACGGCCTGACCCGGGCCGTGCGCACGACCGACGAGACGGTGCGCCGCGCCCGGGTCGAGCGGGACGCGGCGGCGACCCGCGTGGAGGACGTGCGGACGCAGGCCGCCGCCGCGGCGTCCGCGTTGCGGGCAGCCCGCGATCCGCTGGTCGCGCTGGGCGCCCCCGCCGTCGATGACGGGGATCCGGTGGCGGGCTGGTCCACCCTCGTCGCCTGGGCAGGCGCGGCAGCCGCCGAACGTGCGGCCGCCCTTCCTGCCGCTCGCGCCCACTACTCCGCGGCACAGGACGCCGACGCCGCCGCGGAGCAGGCGTTGCGGTCCGCCGAGCGGGTGGCGGAGCAGCGGCGTCGCGAGGAGACCGCCGCCGCCCGCGCCGAGCAGGAGGCGGGCGGGTTGGTGGCGCACCTGGAGCGGCGGGAACGGGAGTTGGCCGCGGCTCTGCGCGACGCGCCCGGCGACGCCGAGGTGGCGGCGGCGCTGGTGCGGATTGCGGCATTGGAGCGTGCTGCCGAGGACGCGCACGCGGCGCTGCGGTCGGCCAGAACCCGCGCCAAGGCCGCGGTGACCGGGGCCGCCGCGCTCGAGCGGGAGTTCGCCCGCGCCTGGGCCGAGCTGCGCGCGGCCCGCGACCCGCTGGTGGCGCTCGACGCGCCCGCGATCACGGGCGACGATCTCGTCGGGGCGTGGGCCGAGCTCGTCGAATGGGCAAGCGGCGCAGCGAAGGGTCGCGTCGAAGGGATGAGCACGGCACGGCGGGCGGCGGCCGCCGCAGCGGCCCGGCGGGCCGAGATCGCCCAGCGCATCGTCGACGACCTGGCCGCGCACGACCTCGCTGCCGCCCCCGCCGAGCCCGCCGCCATCCCCGCGGCGAGCGCGGTCGCCGCCGATCCCGCTGCCGCGGCGACCGCCGTAGCCACCGCGGTGGAGCGGGCACGCGGGGCACACGCGCGGGTCGTCGAACGTCGGGCGGCGGCAGCGGGCCTGCTCGCCGACCGGGACGCGGCCGTCGAGGCCCAGCAGGTGGCGAAGATGCTGGGCCACCTGCTGCGCTCCGACGGGTTTCCCCGGTGGCTGGTCGCCTCGGCGCTGGACGCGCTGGTCGCCGACGCCTCGGTCAGCCTCGCCGAGCTGTCAGGCGGACAGTTCGAGCTGACCCACGAGAACGGCGAGTTCCTCGTCGTCGACCACACCGACGCCGACGCGCGCCGCCCGGTCAAGACGCTCTCCGGCGGCGAGACGTTCCAGGCGAGCCTCGCGCTGGCCTTGGCGTTGTCGGCGCAGATGTCCGGCCTGGCCGCCCGCGGCGCCGCCCGCCTCGAGTCGATCTTCTTAGACGAGGGGTTCGGCACGCTCGACGAGGCAAACCTGGAGACGGTCGCGAGCACCCTCGAAACGCTCGCCACCCGGGGCGACCGGGTCGTCGGAGTGATCACCCACGTGCCTGCGCTGGCCGAGCGCGTGCCGGTTCGGTTCGCCGTTCGACGCGACCAGCGCAGCTCGTCGGTCACCAGGGAGGGCGCATGAGGTTCACGGTGGATCCGTGGGACCCGACGTACGGCACGAGCGTCGACGCCGAGCTGGGCGCGTCCACCGCGGAGATCGCCACCGACGTCGAGACACCGGCCGCCGGGTGGGCGCCCGTGCCGCCCTCGCCGGGGCTGCTGCCGCCCGCCGCGGTGCTGTTCGTCGACGGCGTTCGCCGGGTCGACGCCCAGGTGTGGGTGGACGAAGGCGACGGTTCCGTCTCGCCGGGCCTCTGCGCGTCCTACGCGGCGGGTGTCGTGTGCTGCTGCGCCGACGGCGGCGCGCACCTGCTGGTCGCCGACGTACGGCGCGGCCTGATGACGACGGCGGCGACCGCCGACGACGTGGTCACGAGCGCGGGCACCTACCGCGCCGTCACGACCGCCTCGCGGTCGTCGGTCGGGCCCACGCAGGTGCTGTCGCTGGCTTTGCAGCGCGACCTCGGCGATGCCGAGCTGGCGGTGGCGGTCGGCGCGCGTGCCGGGCACGCGGCGGAGGACGACCTGCTCGTCATCGACGGGCCGCTGCGTGGGCGGCACCCGCTTCCGCGGGCGATCGGGTTCGTGAAGAGCCATCGCAGCAGCTACCTGCCCGCTGCCCTCGGTGCCGTCGTCGCGGAGCTCGCCGCGGGGGAGCGCACGCCCGTGTTCCGCATCGAGGACACCTACCCGGCCTACAGCTGGTACCTGCGCCTGCCGGGGGCATCGGCCGCGCCGTGGGCGGGCGTCGTGCGCGTCGAGTGTGGCGGCGAGCTGACGACGACGGCCGCGGTCGCGCTCGCCGACCTCGCCCAGGCCACGCTCGTGCGCTATGCCTCGGCCGAGTACAAGGACTCCCGCGCGCCCCAGAACCTCTACCCGATCGCGGGCCTGGAGCGGGGTCTGCGGCGGCGCCTCGGCGAGCCCGCGCTCCTCTACCGCGCGCTGCGGGCCGCGGCGGCCTGAGCTGATTCCAGTAGGGTCGCCGCCACCCACCGCAGCAGCACCGCGTCGTGGCAGCTCGCCAAGAGCTCGGCCTGCTCGGTGACCGATGGGCTGCGCCCCGCCGCCGTGTGCCGTCTGCGCAGCTCGTCGTGATCCAGCGCGGTCTCGCCGTCGAACGGGCGGTGCGGGCCGGCCAAGCTCAGGTCGGCGATCAGCAGCCGCAACACCTGGAACCCGACGACCCGCACGCCGCACGGCAGCGACGTCGCCCCGTACCCTTCGAGGCTGGTGACCCCGCCGTCGAGCACCGCCCACGCCTCGACGGCGGGCACGTGCAGCTCGCGGTACCGCACCGTCGGCACGTCCTGGGCCGCCGCCCACGCGAGGACCGCGTGGCGGTACTCCGGCGCCACGTCGAACACCGCCACGCCGAGCGGTGAGCGGCGGAAGACCGAAGACCAGCTGACCGTCATGGTCGTTCGACGGTAGAGCCTCCATGGGCGGTTCGTCACCACCTGATGGGATGTCGTGCCCGTGGTCCTCCTGTCGTGGCTAACCTTGCGGCGATGGCCAGAACCGTGCGCGCCGCCACCGCGGACGACGCCGCAGCGTGCGCGGCGATCTACGCTCCCTATGTCCTCGACACCGCGGTCACCTTCGAGACCGAGCCCCCGGATGCGGCGGAGTTCGCGCGGCGCATCGCGGTCGGGGCGGCGCGGTATGCCTGGCTCGTGCTGGAAGACGAGGGGCGGGTCGTCGGATACGCCTACGGCGGCCCGTTCAGCGGGCGGCCCGCCTACCGTTTCGCGTGCGAGGTGAGCGTCTACCTGCAGGTCGGCATGCGGCGCTCCGGGGGTGGGCGTGCGCTCTACGGCGTGCTCTTGTCGTGCCTGGGGGAGCGCGGCTACCGGAGGGCGGCCGCGGGCATGACGTTGCCGAACGAGGCGAGCGTGGGATTGCACCGGGCGCTCGGCTTCGAGCCCGTCGGCACCTACCGCCGGATCGGCTGGAAGCACGGCCGCTGGCACGACGTGGCGTGGGTCCAACGTGACCTCGGCGGGGCCGCGGCGGATCCGCCCGCCGAGATCGCATGACCGACGTATCAAGTGCCGGGCGCCCGGTCTCCCCCTGATGTCGGCGTGGGCGAGGCCACGTGCCGGCCAAGAGTGCGACAAGGGACAATAAGGTCACGACAGCGCCGTCGACCAGCCGCCCGATACGGTGGGAGACGACGAGATGATCATGTTGTGCGAGCGCTGCTGCACCCCGATCGCCGAGGGCGAGCCCCTGGTCCGGTACGCGCACATCGACCGGGCCAATCCGGACGGGTCCATCGACTGGATGCACAGCTACGTGCACACGACGGCCTGCAGCCCGCCGCGGCCTGCCACGCATGAGCGGCCCGACACCGGCGAGTGGGACGCCACGCGCGGCATCGGCGCGCACCGCACCTGACGCCCGCCGCGGCCGCCCCGGCTTGCCGGTGAGCAGTTCGGTGAGGCCGGTCCGGCGGGTCGTGCCGGTCATGTCGGCGTGCCCCCCAGCCGGTGGCGCAGCCCGCTCGCCCGCGCCACGGGACGGCTGACGGCGGCGCGCACCGACTCCGGAGTGCCCAGTATCCGTACGTGGTCGCGGGCCCGGGTGACTGCCGTGTAGAGCAGCTCCCGCGTGAGCAGGGGCGACTCGGGCGGCGGCAGGACGACGGCGACGCGGCGCACCTGGCTGCCCTGGGCCCGGTGCACCGTCATCACCTGGACGCCCGCGACCTCGCCGAGCCGTGACGGCGGATGGAAGGTCGGCGGCCCGCCGCGGGCGAAGGCCACCCGTGGGCCGTCCGGCGTCATGACCACCACTCCGGTGTCGCCGTTGAACAGCCCGGAGTCGTAGTCGTTCGCCGTGACCAGTACGGCGCGTCCCGGCGGCCACAGGCCGGGCGCCTCGCGCGTGCGGGTGGGGGCGAGCCACCGCTCGACCTCGGCGCTCCATCGCGTGACGCCGAAGGGCCCGCGCCGGTGCGCGCACAGCACCCGGTGCTGATCCAGCGCGGCGAGCGCCTCCTCGGCCTGTCCGGCCCACGCCGCTTCCGCCAGTGCCGACCCGGCGGCGACGACCTCGACGCGCAGGGCGGCGACGTCACCGGGGGCGACCAGCTCGAGATCCGCGGTGCCTGCTCCCAGCAGGTCAAGGGCGGCGTCGGCGTCGCCGGCCTGCACTGCGCGTGCGAACCGCTCGATCGTGCCGCCGAAGCGCCAGACGTGGTCGAGCGTCACCACGCCGTTGACCACGCCGGTGGGCAGCCCGAGCCCGACCAGCGCGGCGTCGAGGGCGGGTTCGGGGCGCCCGCCTGCGCGGGTGAGGTCACCGAGCACCGCGCCTGCCTCCACGGAGGCGAGCTGGTCGGGGTCGCCGACGAGCACGAGCCTGGCCTGCGGGCGGACCGCGTCGAGCAGCCGCGCCATCATCGGCAGCGAGACCATTGACGTCTCGTCGACCACGACGACGTCATAGGGCAGCCGTTCGGCGCGCCCGTAGCGGAACGTGCCGCCGGGCCGCCAGCCCAGCAGCCGGTGCAGGGTGGCGGCGTCGGCGACGCGGGTGGCCGAGCCCGCGGGCAGCTCCGCCGACACCGCCTCCTGCAGCCGGGCGGCGGCCTTACCGGTCGGCGCGGCCAACGCGACGCGCGGTCGCGGGCCGGGCTGCTCGGCGAGCAGGGCGAGCAGCCGTGCGACGGTGGTGGTCTTGCCCGTGCCGGGACCACCCGCCAGCACCGTGACGTGCCGCAGCACGCCGATCGCCGCCGCGAGCCGTTGCCGAGCCGAGGCCGGATCAGGGAAGTGCGCCGCCAGGCCCGCGGCGAGGTTCGCCAGGTCGACGACGGGCGGCGGGGCCGCGGCCCTGTCGAGCAAGGAGTGGCGGACCAGTTCCTCCTCCCGCCAGAACCGTTCGAGGTAGAGCAGGCCGTTGACCAGCCGCAGCGGCTTGCCGCCCGGCGCGGCACCGCCGTCGGCGACCAGCACCGCGGACCGACAGGCCGAGAGCCACTCCGGCGGCTGCGGCCAGGGGAGCGCCGAGACGTCGAGCACCTCGTCGCCATCGCCGAGCACGGCGTGGCTGACGGCGGCGAGATCGACACACACCGACCCCAGCCGGACCGCGCGCACCGCCAGCGCCGCGGCCAGGAGCACGTCCTCGTTCTGCTCGCCGCCGAGGCGGCCGACCCGGGTGGCGACGTGCACGTCCGCCGCGTCGAGCACCCCGGCCTCGTTGAACACGGCCAGCAGACCGGTCGCAGCATGGACCCGTCGCGGGTCGCCGACGTCGATGCTCACGAGGCGCCCTCGTGCAGCAGACGGGAGAGCGCGACCGTGAGGGCGGGGGGCGGCGCCCACCCGAAAACCCCGCAGGTGGTGCCGTCGATCACCGGGGTGTCGCGGCCGCACATGCCCCGCACGAACAGGTAGAGCGATCCGCCCAGATGGCGCGCCGGGTCGTAGCCCGGCAGCCGCCACCGCAGGAAGCGGTGCAGCGCCACCCCGTAGAGCAGCGCCTGGAGGGGGTAGTGCGCGTCGATCATCGCGGCGCGCATTCGCTGCGGGGTGTAGTGGTCGGCGGTCAACGGTTCGCGGCCGTCCGGGCCGAACGTCCCGAGCCAGTTGGTCTTGTAGTCGACGACGACGAAACGCGGGCCCGGCAGGCGCAGGACCGCGTCGACGCTGCCGGTGAGATAGCCGCGCAGCGGCTGCTCGGCGAGCGCGGGGGCGGCCAGCAACTCGGGGTAGTCGACCAGCGGGTCGTCGGGAGCCAGGTGGGCGCGCAGCAGCGGGGCGAGCTCACCCAGCAGGGCGGTGGTGGGGCCGGGACGGTCGCCGCCGCCGAGTGGAAGCTCGAACTCCAACTCGGCGAGTCGGTCGGCAGGCGCGATGTCGGCCAGGGTCAGGCCGCCCCCGATCGGTCCCAGTGGGGTGCGGGCGACCGGCAGCAACCCGTTGACCAGCGCAAGCGCGTCGACGCCTGCCAGGGGCTGGCGGATCAGCTGCTCCAGGCAGCGTGCCGTCAGTTCGCCCGCAAGATCGGATGCGGTGAGGTCGGCGGTTTCCAGTACGGCGTGGACCAGTGTGCCGAAGCCGGTGCCCATCGGCAGATCGGCCATCGGCGACGCGGGGGCAGCGGCTGGGACGGTGCCGGGCGGGATGGCGCCGGGCGGGATGCCTGCCACGTCCTCGTCCGGGGGAGGCTCCGGCTCGTCCTGGGTGCCCGGCGCTTCCGGCTCGCTGGTGACGCCGCCCGCGTGGTGGCTCGCGCCCGCCGTGAGCGACGAGTACGACGTCCGACGCCATTGCCGGTCGAGCGTGCGGTCGAGCTCGGCGGCGGCCAGCTCGCCGGGTGGTGTGGGCGGCGGGATGTACCTGGCGGAGGACACCCCGGCCTGCGGCCCCTGGCTCGCTCCGACGATCTCCGCGATGGATTCGGGCGGGACCTCTTCAACGGCCAGATCTGGCGAGGCGAGCGCCCGCAACGCGTCGCGGACGGCCTGGTCGGACGGGACGCGGTAGCTCGCCGCGGGCTCCGTGCCTGCTGAGGGACGCCCGATGAGCAGCCGGTGCAGCGGGGACGTCGCGGTGGTGGTCGAGGGCACCCACCACGTGACGACCTGGCACTTCGCCCTGGTCAAGGCCACGTAGAGCAGACGGAGGTCCTCGCCTGCCTCCTCAGCGCGGTGGGCGGCACAGCGGTCGCGCCAGCCCTCGCCGCTCTCGCCGCCGACGTCGCGGACGCGGTCCTGACCGACGTGGAACAGCGGCACCTCGGGATCGCGGACGTTGCGGTCCCACCCGAACGGCACGTACACGATCGGGAACTCCAGGCCCTTGCTGCGGTGGATCGTGATGATCTGCACCGCGGCCGCGTCGGACTCCAGGCGCCTGCTGCGCTCCGCACCCGTGTCGACGGCGGCCTCGTCGATGCGCCTGCGCAGCCACTCGACCAGTGCGGCAGGCCCCAGATGTCCCTCGACGGCGGCCGCGTGCAACGCCTGTGCCACGTGCCGCAGATCGGTGAGCCACCGTTCGCCGTCGGTGCGGGCCAGCAACCGGGCGGGCAGCGCAGTGTCGGTGCTGACGGCCTCGAGCAGGGCCGCGACCCCGCGTTCGTGCAGCACAGCAGCCCAGCCGCGGATCTTCGCCCCGATCTCGTCGAGCAGTGCTTCGGCCTGGGGCCCGCAGAGCTGCGCGACCGTGTGCCCCAGGAACCCGGTGAGCGCCACCGCCCGCAGCCGGACCAGGCGAGGCTGCTCCAGAGCGTCCAGCAGCGTGAGCCAGTCGAGGGCGACAGGGGTGCCGAAGACGCTCGCCGTGCCCGTCACCACCGCGGGGACGCCCACCGCCGCCAGCGCCGCTCGCACCATCCCGCCCTGGTCGTTGGTGCGCACGAGCACCGCGACGTCGCCCGGCCGCACCGGCGCGCCGTCGATCGTCGCCGCGCTGTTCAGCAGAGCCGCCACGTCCGCGGCCAGATCGCGGGCGACGAGCTCCCGTGCGGGCCCGACGATCGCCAGTTCCCGCCGCGGCGGGGTCGGCAGCCCCACCCGGGCCGCGACCCGCACCCGGACCGGCGCGTCCACGGGCGCCCCGACCAGCCTGCTGCCCTCCCATGCCGCCTCGACGGGGTGCACGACGATCCGTTCGTCGCCGAGCGCGGCGCCACTGAAGACCGTCTGGAGCGCCCTGAGCAGCGGCGCGTCACTGCGGTGGTTGACCGCGAGCGTCGCGTGGTGGTCGGCGGCCCGCGTGGCGTCGAGGTAGGTGACGACGTCAGCGCCGCGGAACGCGTAGATCGCCTGCTTCGGGTCGCCGATCAACACCAGCGCGGTGTGCCCGTGGAAGGTGCGGCGCAGGATCGACCACTGGACGGGGTCGGTGTCCTGGAACTCGTCGACCAGCACCACCCGGTAGCGGGTCCGCAGCCGCTCCGCGGCGCTGGGCGAGCAGGCCAGCGCGTCGTCGAGACGGGTGAGCATGTCGTCGTAGGTGTAGGTGCGTCGCTCCCGCTTGCGCCGCGCCACCTCGGTGCGTACGGCGGAGGCGAAGCGGAACCGGGTGCTCGCCACCGAACCGGGCTCCGCATCGTGCGGCGCGAGGAGGGCCTGCCCGTCATGGACCGCGGCGCGCGCCAGCTGGAGCGCCTCGCCCCTGGTGAACGGGGGAGGGCCTGCGGAGCGGTCGCCGTACTTGCGCACGTAGAAGTCGTCGACGACCTCGGTCACCATGTCATCGATCGACTCGACGAACACCGCGTCCTGGTCGGCGTCGCCCGCGACCCCGAGCCCCGCGAGCATCTGGCTGCAGAACTGGTGGGTGGTGGCGATGGTAGCGGCGTCGAACGTGGCCAGGGCGCGGGTGAGCCGCGCCCTGCGCAGCGCGACCTCGTGGGGTGGCACGTCGGCGAGCAACGCGTGGACCCGGTCCGCGCCCACGCGCGCCGCGACGGGGTCGGCCAGCGCCCGCTGCGTCGACAGCAGCCGAGCCCGCACCCGCTCGCGCAGCTCCGTGGTGGCCTCGCGGCCGAACGTCACGAGCATCAGCTCCGGCAGGGTCGCCACGCCCTCCGCGACGTAGCGAGCGGCCAGCGCGGCGATCGTGAACGTCTTTCCGGTGCCCGCGCTGGCCTCCAGCACTGTGGTGCCCGTGGGCAGCGGGCCGCCGACGTCGAAGGCAGCGGGCGCGAGGACGGCCGTCATCGCCTGACCAGCTCCTCCGTCTGCAGCAACGGCCGCCACAACCGCAGCGCCAGCGTGCCGAACCGGGTGGGCTCCCCGCCCGGTGGGCCCGGCTCGGCGGTGAGCACCGACGCAGGCGCGGCACGGCCCCACACGCGTTCGTGGGCGGCGTCGGCCCGCTCGGCGCCCGCGCCGTTCGTCCACGCCCGGGCGGCCTCGTCCAGCGCGTCGGCGGCGCTCGCCCCGCCCTGCCGCACGCGGGCGTAGGTGTTCCCCGTGAGCGCAGAGAGCGGCAGCGGGGCGCAGAGTCCCTCCGCGCGCAGCGCCACCAGTTCGGCGACCACCTCGCGGGCGTCAGCGGGGGCCACCGGCCCGACCACGGACCGCGCGATGCCGAACCGCTCGCCGCGGCCGATCGTCACGGCTTGCCAGGGCTCCCCGCTGGAAGCGGTGAGCGCCAGCAGGCGCACCCAGGACCGGATCCGCTGCTTCGGCGTGAGGCGCGAGTACTCGACCCGCAGCGCCGTCTGCCCGTAGAGGCCGCCGACCGTGCCGAAGACGCGGGCGCCTTCGGCAGGCTCGAGATCCACGTCGCGGTCGGCCGGGTCGCCTGTGCGGTACTCGGCCGCCGCCGCGACCAGCGGCTCGACGTCCTCGAGCACCCTGGCGAGCAGCGCGTCACCCAAGGCGCCGGGCGGCAGCTCGCCGCGGCGCCACTCGGCCTGCCGACACCGGTCGAGATCCCGGCCCGCAAGCCGGTCGGCCAGCAGCCTGTGGCCGATGGCCCACGTGGCGAGCCCGTCCGGCGCGACGGGCAGCGCGTCGGCGGGCGCGTCGTCGCCCGCGAACAGCGACAACCCCACGCGCTGGGTGAGGAAGCCCTTGACCGGCTGCTCGAGGAAGGCGACCAGGTCGTCGAGGGAGACCGCACCCGGTGGGGTCGGCGGGAGCGGTGCAGGAACGAACGGCGGCGGTGCGGAACGGGGCCCGGCGGCGGCACGGGCGCCTGCCAGCTCGGTGCGGTCGAAGCTGAACGGCGTGTGCGCGGCGAAGTTGCGGGCGTCGAAGGGCTGAAGCGGATGTCGGATGACCACCGTGGTGCTCGGCGCGGTGGCGGCCACGGCGTCGAGCAGCTCCCCGAGCGGGACGGCGGGCGGGCGGCGCAGCCCGGTGCGTTCGTCGGCGCCGGAGTGCACGACGACCAACGTCTCGGTGGCCGCCATGATCGCGTCGAGCAGGAGCTGGCGGTCCTCGCTGCGCACGTCCCGCTCCCCGACCAGCGGGTGCCGGGCGAGCACGTCGTCCCCGTCGGCGGCGCCTGCGCGGGGGAACACCCCGTCGTCGAGGCCGAGCAGGCAGACGACGCGATGCGGCACCGAGCGCATGGGCACGAGCGTGGCGACGGTCAAGGTGCCGGTGCGGAAGCCCGCGCGGGTGGGCCGTCCGCGCAGCCGCTCGGCCAGCAGGCTGCGGACGTCGGCGAGGCCGAGCGGGACCGACGCGGTGTAGGGGCCTGCGGTGTGGGCGGCCTCGGCCAGCTCAGCCCGCGCCTGCCCGGCCTGCCACGCATCGCTCGTGGACGTGGCGGTGAGGAGGTCGAGCGCGGCGGCGAGCGTCGAGGCCCACTGCGCGAGCGGCTGCTCGCCGGTGAGCCGCGCGAGCACGCCCTCCAGCCGCTCGACGAACTCCGCGAGCCGACCGAGCCGCGCGGTGTCGCCCGGTTCGACGGCAGCGGGGAGGGCGGTGCCCAGCCACGTGTGCTCGTCGCCCGACATGGCGACGCCGAGCAGCAGCCGGTCCAGCCCCGACGACCACGTGTTCTGGCCGAACGACTCGAGCTTGAACGGCCGCCTGTGCGCGGCGTCGAAGCCCCACCGCACTCCGGACTCGACGGCCAGCTCGCGGAGTCGTTCGAGGTCACCGTCGTCGAGGGCGAAGCGCGTGCGGACCGGACCGGCGGCGAGCAGATCGAGCACCTGCGACGCGGTGAGCCGCGCGTCGGCCAGCTCCAGCAGCCGGGAGACGACGTCGAGCAGCGGGTTGACCTGGCGCAGCGCCCGATCGGCCAGCCGCACCGGAAGCGCCTGCGCCGGATGCGCGCCGGGCCCGAAGCTCGCCGAGATCAGCGGCGCGAAGGCCTCGATGTCGGGACACATCACCAGGATGTCGCGCGGCTCGAGCGTCGGATCGGCCGCCAGCAGCCCGATCACGGCCTCGCGTAGCACCTCGACCTGCCGATCGAGGCCGTGGCAGGCGTGCACCTGGAGGCTGTGGTCACCCGCGGCGGGCACGAACGTGCCGTCCGGCGGGTGGTCGTCGCGCAGGTCACGCTGCAGCCTGCCCAGCAGCGTGGCGGGGGGATCAGGGCGCGGATGGTGCTGGTCGCGCGCGCCGGGCAGGGCGGCCGCGAGGCGCACCTGCATCTCCCGCACATCGCGGCCGAGCGAGGACAGGAGGGGGTGGGCGGCCGCGGCTGCGCTCGGGTCCGCGTCGCGCGGCGGCACGCCGCACGGCTGAACGCGCGCCCACAGCGCGGGGGAGGGGTGCGGCAGCCACAGGTGCACCTCGCGGTGCACGGCCAGCGCCGCGAGGACGGCCAGCTCCTGCGCGGCGAGCCGGGTGGGTCCGAAAAGGGACAGCCGCTCGGGGAGCGCGACGGCCTCGGGGTCGGCGCGCAACGCCGCGCAGGCCGCCTCGACGCGCTCGGTCGGGTCGGGAGCGCCGATCCTCGTCCGCAGCCTGCGCCAGAGCTCTGGCTGCCACGCGAGATCGGGATCGACGCCGTCGACACCCGCCGCCCAGCCGCGCAACAGCTCGGGGCGGTGGGTCGCGTACGCAGAGAACAGCTCAGCCATGCGCCGCGCCAGCGCGTGCCTTCGGCTGCGATGGGCGCGCAGCGGGGCGCACCACGGCTCGTCGACGCCTGAGTCGAGCACCTCCAGCAGTGGCCACACCGCCCGCTCCGGCCGCCACGGGTCCTCGTCGACCCCCTGTGCGCCACCTGCGCTGACTCCGGCCGCGGCCACCGCTTCGGCCACGACCGCGGCGGGTGAGCGGAAGGCGATCCCCGCGCACACGCCGTCGCCGTCGGGTGCGCCCAGGTGGTGCGACAGCCGCTGCGCGAGCCACCGCTCGACGCCCTTGGCGGGCACCGCGACGACCTCGGCCGCGAACGGGTCGGCCAGGGGGCGGGCGAGCACATCGGCCAGTGCGTCGGCGAGCACGTCGGCCCGCTCCGCCCGGTGCACGTGCACGCCCACTGTGGTCATGGCCGCCACGGTAGGGGCACCCACCGACAGTCCTGGCGGCCGGTCCGAACGATCACCGACCGTAAGTGCTCCGGCGAGAGAACACGATCGTGCTATCCCGTCGCCGTGCGGATAACGGCAGGGTGGGCGGCACGCGATCAGCGGGTGAGCGACGCACGCAGGAGGCGGACATGTATGACGCAGGATCTGAAGCACTTGCCGGACCGGTGGTGCCCGCGCAGCGCGGTGTGCGCGACGCGGCCCGCGGTGAGGTGCTGATGCGTCACGCCCGCCTCGCGGCCAGTGGCAAGCCGGTGTTCTGCACCCCGAGCCGTGCGGAGATCGACGGTCTGGTCGCCCCTCGCGCGGGTCGCGGCACCGACGGCAAGGTCATCTACTCGACGCGGGAGGCTGCGGAGGCCGCTGCTCGGGAGCTGGAGACGCTCGGGTCGCGCTGCTTGCGGCCTTACCGGTGTGGTCGGTCGCGGCGCGGCCACTTCCACCTCACCACCGACTCCACCTCCCGCACGGCCCTCCCGATCCACCTGCGCGTCCCCGAGCAGCGCCTGTCCGCCTGACGGTCGCGGCGGCGGTGCGGCGAGGCGGGGCGGGGGCTCGCACACACCGCGTGTAGCGCGCACACACTGCGCAACCTGTGTGTGAGCCCCGCGCGATGTGTGTGAGCCGCCGCCCGGACGCCACCGCGCGCACATCCGCCCGCTGCGCCGCCCCACGTCGCACACACCTTGGGGAGCTCGCGCACATTGCCCAACATGTGTGTGAGCCCCACGCGGTGTGTGTGAGCCCGCTGCCCCGCCCGCCGCGCCGCCCCGCACACGCCGCGCCCAGGCCGTCGGGGTGGCAGGCTTACCGCATGCCGAATGACCCCCGCGCAGGCCAGCCCGCCCGGCCCGAGGACCTTGTCGACGTCGACGCCCTGCTCGCCGCCTACCACGACCGGCACCCGGATCCGGCCATTCCCGCGCAGCGGGTCGCGTTCGGCACCTCGGGGCATCGCGGTTCGTCGTTGTCCACGACCTTCAACGACGACCACATCGCCGCCACCAGCCAGGCCATCGTCGAGTACCGCGCCGCGCAGGGCACGACGGGACCGCTGTTCATCGGCCGCGACACGCATGCGCTCTCGGAGCCCGCCTGGGTCACCGCGTGCGAGGTGTTCCTGGCCAACGACGTGCATGTGCTCGTCGACGCCGCGGACGGCTACACCCCGACCCCGGCCGTCTCGACGGCGATCATCGGCGCCAACCGGGGCCGCACCGGTGGCCTGGCCGACGGGGTGGTCGTCACCCCCTCCCACAACCCACCGCGCGACGGCGGCTTCAAGTACAACCCGCCGCACGGCGGACCCGCCGACACCGACGCCACCAGCTGGATCGCCAACCGGGCGAACGAGCTTCTCGTCGCGAAGCTCGAAGGGGTCGCGCGCCGTCCGCTGGACCGCAGCGCGCTCGGGCAGTTCGACTTCCTCGGCGAGTACGTCAACGACCTGTCGAGCGTCGTCGACCTCGACGCGATCCGCTCGGCGGGCGTGCGGATCGGCGCCGACCCGCTCGGCGGGGCCAGCGTGGCCTACTGGGGTGCGATCGCCGAGCGGTACAAGATCGACCTGACCGTCGTCAACCCGCGCGTCGACCCGCAGTTCGCGTTCATGACGCTCGACTGGGACGGCCAGATCCGGATGGACTGCTCGTCCCCCTACGCGATGGCCTCGCTGGTGGCGGCCAAGGACAAGTACCCGATCTCGACCGGCAACGACGCCGACTCCGACCGCCACGGCATCGTCACCTCCGACGCGGGCCTGATGAACCCCAACCACTTCCTCGCCGTCGCCATCGGCTACCTCTACGTCAACCGGCCCGACTGGCCCGCGACCGCGGGGATCGGCAAGACGGCCGTCAGCTCGTCGATGATCGACCGCGTGGCCGCCGACCTCGGCCGCACACTGGTCGAGACGCCGGTCGGCTTCAAGTGGTTCGTGCCCGGCCTGATCGACGGCTCGCTGGGCTTCGGCGGCGAGGAGAGCGCGGGAGCGTCGTTCCTGCGCCGCGACGGCAGTGTGTGGAGCACCGACAAGGACGGCATCATCCTGGCGTTGCTGGCGTCGGAGATGTTGGCGGTGACCGGCCAGTCGCCCTCGCAGCGGTACGACGCGCTGACGCAGCGGTTCGGCGCGCCCGCCTACGCGCGGATCGACGTCGCCACCACGCCCGAGGCGAAGGCGAAGCTCGGCAAGCTGTCGTCGAGCGACGTGACGGCGTCGGAGCTGGCCGGTGAGCCGATCATCGCGCGGCTCACCGAGGCGCCGGGCAACAAGGCCCCGCTCGGCGGCCTGAAGGTCGTGACCGAGGGCGGCTGGTTCGCCGCGCGCCCCTCCGGCACCGAGGACGTCTACAAGATCTACGCGGAGAGCTTCCGCGGGCCCGAGCACCTCGCGCGCATCCAGGAGGAGGCACAGGCGCTGGTGACGGCGACGTTGGGCGGCTGAGGTGGGCGGCTGAGGTCACGCCGCTCGTGCACGGAAGGCCTGCGGGGGCAGGCCCCCCGCGCACGAGTGTCTCGCGTTCCGCCACCGTCGGAGGTCCGGGCACGGACACCCGGCGACGCCGGAGCTTTCGTTACGGCCGGTTGACCGTCTCGCTGACTGAATCGGCGGCAGGCCGTGATTCGTTGCCTGGCGCGGCCGAGGTTCGTCAGAAACGGTGAATTTCGACGGGCGGGTGGGTGGGTGCCGCGCGATGCGCAGGCCTGCGCGGCCGCGGGCTTTCCCGTCCCGGCGTCCCGGTGCCGGTCTGGGCCAAGGCGTACAGCGCCAGCTCGCGGTGCGCGGCGTCCTCGGCGCGCTGCAGGTAGCGCAGCACCTCCTGAGCGGCGCTGCGGCGCGGGCGGGCCGCCACCCACGCCGTCAGCTCCGCCTCGGCGACGGCGCGGCCAAGGGGCACGCAGCGCACGCAGACGTACTCGATGTCCTCCTCGGCGAGCTCGCCGACCAGCGGCGCGTGCACGCCGGACTCGACGAGCATCTCGCGCACGGCCCACAGCCCGATCGGGGTGAGCCCGACCATCGTCGGGTCGGGATCGTCGCGGCCTGCGAGCTCGATGAGCGCCTGGTGGACCTCGCCCTCGTCCGCGCTGCTCTCGCCGAGGTGCACGGCGCCCAGCAGCTCCAGCGCGTCGAGCAGCGCCGTGACGTCGCGGCGCCACAGCCGCTGCTCCACGTCGCCTGCGAGGTCGTCGACGACGCACCCCATCCGCGCGTTGACGGTCTCGCGCACGGCGCGGTGGAACCGCTCCACCGGGATCAGTTCCCCGCCCGCCGCGTACAGCAGGGTGAGCAGCATCGGGAACGCCTCGCCGAGGCTCATCCCGAACAGCGACGGTGCTCCGAACACGTTCGAGCCGCCGAAGTGGTCGCCGATCCCACCGACCGCCTCGAAGGCGCGCTTCCACATCTCGATGGGCCGCGACAGCAGCGGCGCCGCGCTCTTGACCGGCACCAGCCGCCCGTGCACGACCCGCACGAACCGCGCCTGGCGTGCCCAGCTGAGCAGCAGCATGATCTCGGGCAGCTCGTCGCCCGAGCGGGCCCGCGCACGCGAGAAGTGGTCGAGGTCGAGCGCTTCGGCGACCGCGCGGGCATCCTCGAGCATCAGCCGCCCGTCACGGGTCAGCGAACGGCCCGCGCGCACCCAACGGGTGAAGGCGCGCAGCCGGGCCAGCCCGACCGACGAGTCGGCGGCGGCCAGCATCGCCGCCGCTCCGGGCAGCAACACCGGTGGAAGCGGACGGGGCAGTGGCTCCGGCGCGGCGCGGACCTCGCGGTGGGTGATGTCGCGCAGCGCGGCGCGGTCGATCTCCAGTTCGCCCGCGTGGACCTGCTGGAGGAACCGGGCCACGGCCGCAGGGTCGGCGGTCGGCACGCCGTTGCGCAGCATCTGCACCGCCCAGAACGTGCCGAGATCGTGGTTGCGCTCGTCGTCCATGGCGTCGTGCAGCGCCGGTGTCGAGTCGCCGACCTGCGCGTGCAGCCGCTCGGGCAGGTCGGAAAGGGAGTCGAGCCATTCGCGCTCGGCGAGGAAGCCGATCAGTGCGTGCAGCGCGGCAGGCACCGCGTCGCGGTCGTCCTCGAGCAGCGCCACGGTGCGGGGAAACCACACGGCGAGCGCCTCGGCGACATGGCCGCGCGTCCAGTGGCCGAGTCGCCCGTCGACGCTGTGCTTGTGGTCCAGCCCTGCCGCGACGAGTGACGGCTCGACCTGCATCCCGCGCCTGCGCGCCCAGGCCACGATGTGCAGCCGGAGGCGATCCCGGACGACCGCGTAGGCGTCGAGATCGTCGGGGCCGAACACGAGTTGCACCCGAGCACCTTGCCGGCCCGAAGGCGTCCGCGGCGAGCGGGGGTCGCCCGTGTGGGGGGTCGATACGGGTGGTACGCGCAGGCCCTGGCGGTACGGTCGGCAGGAGGCGGCCGAGGGGAGACGACGTGCGAGCGGTGCAGGTGGTGCGGCTGGACGGGCCCGCAGCGGTCGAGGTGCGCGACGTGCCGGAGCCGGAGCGCGGGCCGGATCAGGTGTTGGTCGAGGTCCGCGCGGCGGGGGTGAACTTCCCCGACGTCCTGCAGACGAGGGGCCTCTACCAGTACAAGCCGGAGCTGCCCTTCACCCTCGGTGGCGAGGCCGCGGGCGTGGTGCGCGAGGCGCCGGACGGCTCCCCGGTGCAGGCGGGTGACCGGGTCGTGGTCTTCACGTCCACGGGAGCGTTCAGCGAGGTGCTGGCGGCCTCGCCGGACACCGTGCTGCCGCTGCCGGACGACGTCGGGTTGGAGGCGGGCGCGGGCCTTCCGCTCAACTACCTCACGGCGCAGTTCGCGTTGGTGGTTCGCGGACATCTGCGGGCGAACGAGGCCGTGCTCGTGCACGGCGCGGCAGGCGGGGTCGGCACCGCGTGCGTGCAGTTGGCCGCCGCGCTCGGCGCCACGGTGATCGCGGTCGTGTCCAGCGACGCCAAGGCCGAGGTCGCCAGGGCCGCGGGCGCCGCGCACACGGTGCCCGTCGAGGGTTTCCGCGACGCCGTGAAGGCGCTGGGCGGGGTGGACGTCGTCGTCGATCCCGTCGGCGGCGACCGCTTCACCGACTCCCTGCGCTGCCTGCGTCCCTTGGGCAGGCTGCTCGTGGTCGGGTTCACGGCGGGCGAGATCCCGACGGTCAAGGTCAACCGGCTCCTGCTCAACAACGTCGATGTCGTCGGCGTCGGCTGGGGCGCGTACGCCCTGAGCAGGCCCGGCTATCCGGCAGGCCAGTGGTCCGCGCTCCTGCCGCACATCCGGTCCGGCGCGCTGGACCCGCCGATCGGCGGGCGGTTCCCGTTGGGGAAGACGTCCGAGGCGCTCGCCACGATCGACGAGCGCCGGGTGTTGGGGAAGATCATTCTGACGCCGTGAGGTGCACGGCGCCCGCACCCGGTCTGCGGGGACGGCCGAGCGCCCCGCGGCACGTGCTCGGCCCGGCGCCAATGTCCGCAGGCGCTTGTCAGGCGCGCCAGCCCGCTTCGTCGACGCCGCCGGGGACCGGTGCGGCGGCGTCGTAGGGCGTGCGGGTGAAGAGGAACGTCGCGAGGTCGAGCGCCGTCGGGCCCAGCCGCAGCGTCTCGCCCGCGAAGTAGCCGTCCAGGCCGACCCAGGTGCCGTCCGGGCGGGCCCGGAACCGCGAGGCGCGCCCGGGGCGCCCCAGTCCGCCCAGGTGCAGCAGGCCGCCGGGGATCGCGCGCAGCACGTAGGGGGAAGGGCCCCAGAACCACGGCCCGAGCAGCTCCACCGGCACCGGCACCGGCGACGGCGTCCAGGCGTCGACGATCCGCGGCTCGGCGGCGCGCAGGTCGGCCAGCAGCCCGGCGGGCAGCGCGTTGTCCAGCCCCGCGGTCGTGTTGGCCAACGCGAGTGCTCCGGTGGCTTCCTCGCGGTCGACCCACAGACCGGCGAGAAATCCCGGCATCGAGCCGCCGTGCCCGACCAGCGTGACCCCGTCGCGGCGCTGGACCTGCACCCCCAGCCCGTACGACGACCAGCCGGGGTCGGCGGCGTCGATGCCCGCGGGCAGCGTCATCTCCTCGACGGTGTCGGGGGAGAGCACGCCGCCGGTGTCGCCGAGCAGGAAGGCGCCGAGCCGGGCGAGGTCGGTGGCCGTCGCCCAGAGCTGGCCCGCGGGGGCCATCACCCCCGCGTCGTGCTCGGGCTCGGGCAGGACGACGTCGGCCCACGGATGCACGGCCGTGCCCGCGGCGGCCACCCCCCTGGGCCGCTCTGTCGTGCGTGTCATGCCGAGCGGCAGCAGCACCTCGGCGCGGGCGACCTCGGCCCACGCCCTGCCGCGCACACGGGCCACCAGCTCGCCCAGCAGCCCGAACCCGAGGTTGGAGTAGTGGAAGCGACGCGCCGCGGGCAGGACGACGTCGGCGTCGGTCAGGCCGAGACCGGACAGGGTGGTGCCCGGCGTGCGCTCCCACCACCCGCCGGGGCTCTCCGACCCGGCCCCGCCGAGGTGCGAGAGCAGCTGGCCCAGCGTCCGGTCGCCCAGTGGTGTGCCGGGCAGGTGGCGCTCCAGCGGGTCGCCGAGGTCGAGCGCCCCCGCGTCGCGCAGCCGCAGGACGGTGATCGCCGTGACGGTCTTGGTGATCGACCCGAGCCGGTACTGGACGTCGGCGTGGTCCGCGCCGACTGCGCCCCGACCCGCCGACCACACCAGGCGGGAGTCCCGGAGCACCCCCGCGACCAGCGAAGGCACGCGACCGTCGCGCTGGGCTCTTGCGGTACGGGCGAGCAGCGTGCGGGCGGTGGACGGCAGCAGATCACTCACCGCGCCCACGCTAGGCCCGCGCTGCTCAGGGTCCAGACGGTTCCTCGCCGTCATGACCCGCCAGGAACTTCTCCACCTCGGCGGCGAGCTCGTCCGCGCTCGGCAGGTCGTCGGACATGCCGGATGCCCGTCCGGCCGTGACCGCGTCGTACTGGCGCTCCAACGCGTCGACGACCTGGCGCACCTCCTCCGATGCCGCGACCTGCTCGTCGATCTCCTTCTCCGCACGTTCGGCGGCCGTCGACAGCGCCTCGGTGGACAGGTAGAGCCCGGCCGCCATCCCGACGTGGTCGACCAGCACGCGCGCCGCCTGCGGGTACTCCGCCCGCGCCAGGTAGTGCGGCACGTGCACGGCGAATCCCATCGCGTCGTGGCCCGCCTCGCCCAGCCGCAGCTCCATCAGGGCCACGGCGCTGCCGGGCACGTCGGCCGCGGTGAACCAGGCCTCGTGGCCTTCCGTCAGCTCACGGCGGGTGCCGTGGGCGGTGACGCCGATCGGGCGGGTGTGCGGCACGGCCATCGGAATGGCCGTCAGGTTGATCACCATGCGCACCCCGAACCGCTCGACGATCTGGCCGACGGCGGCGGAGAACCGTTCCCACTGCGAGTCCGGCTCAGGCCCGGCGAGCAGCAGGAACTCGGTGTCGGCGGCGTCGTTCAACGCCACCACCTCGAGGTTCGGGGAGGAGTAGGACGCCCAGTGGTCGGTGTCGAACCGCAGCGGGGGGCGGCGGGACCGGTAGTCGATGAGCTGGTCGACGTCGAAGCGCGCCACCGTGCGCACGTCCCGGCCGTCCCGCAGCGCGTCGACGGCCAGCCGTGCGGCGTTGCCGGCGTCCACGAACCCGTCCAGCGCCACGACCAGCACCATCCCGGCAGATGGGCCGTCCGCCTCGGTCACCTCGTAAAGCTCGGCGGGTTCCAGCACCGCGCACCTCCGTCCTTTGGCAGCTGCAACGTGAGACTGCCCGCACAGCATCCCGTTCCGGGCCAGGAAGGCGCACCATTGGGTACGCGATGAACGAATCTAGTGCTCCACGCGGCGGTCCCTGGGTGATCTGGGCGGTCGGTCTCGTCGCCTACGTCGTGGGTGTGATGCAGCGCACCTCGCTCGGCGTCGCCGGGTTGGACGCCGCGGCCCGGTTCCACGCAGGCCCCGCGGCGCTGTCCGGCTTCGTCGTCCTGCAGCTGCTGGTCTACGCGAGCCTGCAAGTGCCTGCCGGCGTGCTGCTCGACCGCTTCGGAGCGCGCGTCCTCGTGGTCGCGGGCGCCGTGATCATGGCGGCCGGGCAGCTGTTGCTCGCCGTGGCGACGGCACTCCCGTTGGCGATCTCCGCGCGGCTGCTCGTCGGTGCGGGGGACGCGTTGACGTTCATCAGCGTGCTCTCGGTGATCGGGGCGTGGTTCCCGGCCCGGCGGGTGCCGTTGATGACCCAGCTCACCGGCCTGATCGGGCAGCTGGGGCAGGTGCTGTCGGCCATTCCGCTCGCCGCGCTGCTGCACGGCTCGGGATGGGGGACGGCGTTCGCGAGTGCCGCGGCGCTGGGGCTGGCCGTCGCGGTGGCGGTGGCGGCCGTGCTCCGCAACCGGCCGCCGGGAGCTCCCGTGCCACCGCCCGCCGCCACACCGCGGGAGGTGCTCGACGGGCTCGCGCACTCGTGGCGGGAGCCCGGGACCCGGCTGGGCCTGTGGACGCACACGGGCACCCAGTTCTCCGGCACGGTGTTCGCCCTGCTCTGGGGCGTGCCCTACCTCGTCGCGGGCCAGGGCTTCACGCCTGCCGAGGCGAGCGCGCTGCTGACGCTGCTGGTCGCCGTCGGAATCCTGGCCGGACCGCTGTTCGGCGAGTTCACCGCGCGCCACCCGCTGCGGCGTTCGTGGCTGGTGCTCACCGTGATCGCTGCGACCGCCGCGACGTGGACGGCCGTGCTCGCCACGCCGCCGCCCGCACCGCGCTGGCTGCTGGTGCTGCTGGTCGTCGTCCTCGCCTTCGGCGCGCCCGGATCGATGATCGGGTTCGACTACGCGCGGACGTTCAATCCCGGCCACCGCCACGGCACCGCCGTCGGCATCGTCAACATCGGCGGCTTCACCGCGTCGCTGTTGGTGGCGCTGGGGGTCGGGGTGCTGCTCGGGCCCGGCGGCTACACGCCCGAGGGGTTCCGGGTGGCGTGGTGCGTGCAGTACGTCGTGTGGGCGGTCGCCCTCGCGGGGGTGCTCGTCGCGCGGCGGAACGCCCGGCGCAAGCTCGCAGCGGAAGGGGTGCAGGTCCCGCCGCTGCGGGAGGTGCTCGCCCGGCGCCGTCGGTGATCTTCGTTCCACACCGCCCCGCCATGATCACCCGTTGGTGAAAACACTTATCGTCCGGCGGTGCGGATCGCGTTCGTCGGCAGAGCGGGTAGCGGGAAGACGACGTGTGCGGCGGTTTTCGGCCGCTACCTCGGCGCGCAGGGCGTACCGGTGCTGGCGCTCGACGCCGCCGCCGATCGACGCCTCGGCGCAGCGCTCGGGCTCGCCGGGCCGCTGCCCGGCTGCCCGCGGCTCGACGACCGGGCGGGCTCGTCCGGGGCACAGGGCCGAGGGGGCCCGCGGATCGTGGACCTCGATCCCGGCGGCGAGCTGATGAGCCGTTACGGGGTCGCCGCGCCCGATGGCGTGCGGCTGCTCGGCACCGACGCGGTCGAACCGCTTCTCGACCACCTCGTCGACGGCGAGGGGGAGTACGTCGTCCTCGACCTGGCGGCCGAGGCCTACGCCGTGGGGCAGTTCACCCCGTTCGACCTGACGGTGCTGGTCACCGAGCCGACGCGGCGGGACGTCGGGCTGTACCGCCGGTGTGCCGCCCTGGCCTCCGAACACGGCGTCGAGCTGCGGGTGCTGGGGAACAAGATCTCCGACGGTGGACACGCCGCGTGGCTCACCGAGGAGATGGGCGACGCGTTGGTGGGCTGCTTCGGGCACTCCGCATGGGTCAGGGCGGCGGAGCGCGGCTCGGCTCGATCGGTGAGCGGGCTCGAGCCGGGCAACGTGCTGGCGCTGGCCGCGGTGCGGGAGGCATTGGACGCGTGCCGCCGTGCCCTGCCGTCACCGCCCCGGAACGCGCGACAGGGTGACACCGCCGCGACCGGGTCGCAGCGGTGTCACCCTGCTGAGGTGGTGACGAACTACTCGGCGAGCAGCCGGTAGATCGTCTTGCGGGCCTCGGTCAGCGCCTCGGTGGCCGCGGTGATCTGGGCGGGAGTGCCCGCGCCGATCACCTGGTGGGCCGCCGCGTGCAGCTGGCCCAGCTGCTCGACGAGCGCTCCGGCGTCGTCATCGGCGTCGCGGCCGACGGACTCCCATACGGCGTCCAGTTCGGCGCGGTGCTCTTCGACGTAGCGGGTGCCCTCGTCGGTGAGGTGGACGACCTTGCGGCCGTCGGCCTGCTCGACGCGGACGAGTCCCTCGTCCTCGAGCTGCGAGAGCGTCGGGTACACCGAGCCGGGGCTGGGGCGCCAAGCCCCAGACGAACGCTCGGCGATCTCCTGGATGATCTCGTAGCCGTGGCGGGGCTGCTCGGCGACGAGGGCGAGCACTGCGGCGCGGATGTCACCGCGTGCGGTGCGCCGTCCTCGGCCGCGCGGGCCGCCGAAGCGACGGCCGAAGCCGGGGGGCATGCCACCCGGGCCGAAGCCGGGTCCGAACGGCGGGCCTGCGCGGCGTGCGCGCCTGCCGCGGCCGCGGAAGCCCGCCTCATCGTCGTCGACGGGGCCTTCGAAGGGCGGCGGTGGCGGGCCCTCCGCGGACAGCATCTCGTCTGGACCGAAGGGCGGGCGGTGTCCATGCCGGCGCCACTGGCCGGGGCGTGGACCGAATCGGGGTCCCCATGGGGGGTTGTTGGCAGTCATGGTGTTTCTCCTTGGTTGGTTTCGAGCCTCCGACCTCGATAGTCTGAAGTAGCTCGTGTGCCATCACGATATATCGCGATGTGTCAGAAATCGATGTGATGCCGGTCACGTGCGTGGTTGTGCTCTTCGGAGACCCTGCGGCGGGTTGTCAGCCCTCGTGCCAGCGCGGCGACGTCGTGCGGGGCGGGGTCAGCCGGGCGTTCACGTGCACGAGATGCGGCCCATTGGCGGCAACACCCTTGGCGAGGGCGTCGGCCAGGCCGTCCCGGATCGACCGCACGCCGGTGGCGGGCAGCCCGAAGGCGGCGGCCAGGCCGAGGAAGTCGGGCGTGACGAGGTCGACGCCCGAGGCCGGATCTCCGTTGCGCGCCTGGTCGTAGCGCAGCATGCCGTAGCCGAGGTCGTCGACGACGAGCACCGTCACCGGCAGGCGCTCCTGCACCAGCGTGGCGAGCTCGCCCAGCGCCATGGCGATCCCGCCGTCGCCGCAGACGGCGATCACCGGGTGGCCCGCGGCGGCCGGACCGATGGCGGCGGGCAGCCCGAAGCCGAGCGTGCCCCAGCCCACGGGGTAGGCCAGCCTGCGCGGCGCGGGGGCGCTCGCATAGCCGCCGACCCAGTAGCCCGCGACGGCCATGTCGCACACGAGGACGGTCTCCGGGGTGCGAGCGGCGTCGACGGCCTGCACGAGCGCGATCGCCTCGGCCGTCGCGGGGTCGGCGGCGAGCCGCGCGTGCACCCGCTCCCGCAGGCTCTGCGGCGCCCACGGCGACCGAGCGGGCAGCCGGTCGCGCAGGCCGCGCAGGGCCTCCCCCAGCTGTCCGGTCACGGCGGCGTCCGGCGCCCACTCGGGCGGGTCGCCTGGATGTGTCGGGTCGATCGTGACCAGCAGGGGTGGGCGCGGCATGGTCCAGTTCCGGGTGTTCATCCCGTCGAGGTCGCCGCCGACGGCGAGCAGCACGTCGGCGCTCCCGATCAGCTCGGCCACCTCGGGCTCGTGCGGAGGCAGCCCGACGGCGGCGGGGTGCGCCGTCGGCGGCACGCCGCGACCGCCGAAGCTGTTCACGACCGGCGCGCCGAGGTGTTCGGCGAGAACGGCGAGCGAGGGTTCGGCGTCGACGGCGCCCGTGCCCGCCCAGATGACGACGCGCGCCCCCGCGAGCAGCGCGGCCGCTGCGTCGAGGTCGGCCGCATCGGGCAGGAACTCCGACCACGGCGCCTCCGCCCTGCGCGAAAGGGCGACGGCGTCGTGGTTCAGCACGTCGGCGGGCACGTCGAGGTAGACGGGTCCGCGGGGGTGCAGCATGGCGGTGGCCAGCGCGGCGTCGAGCGCGGACGCGACCTCGGCGGTCGTGCGCGGCGTGAACACCGCCTTGGCCAGTGGCGCGAAGAAAGCGGCCTGGTCACGCGACTCGTGCAGCACTCCGCGCAGCCTCCCCTCCCGCCGCAGCGCCTGCGGGATCTCCGAGGCCACGAGCAGGACCGGCGAGCGCGCCGCCGCGGCCTCGCCGAATGCGGCGACCGCGTTGGCCGCGCCCGGCCCCGTCGTGACGACGGCGGCGCCGAGCGTGCCGGTGGCGCGCGCCCAGCCGTCGGCGGCGTAGACGGCGGCCTGCTCGTGCCGCACGACCAGCGGGGCACGCTCGGGCGCGCGCCAGAACGCGAGGTTGTGCACCCCCGGCAGCCCGAAGACCGTGGTGGCGCCGTGCAGCGCGGCGGCATCGATGATGGACCGTGCCACGGTAGGACCCACCCGGCGAGCCTAACCGCGCCCTGCCCCCGCGAGCCTGCCCCCGCCCCGGGTGAGTCGTGCGTCCCGCCCCGGTGAGTCGTGCATCCCGCCCCGGTGAGTCGTGCAACCCGGCACGGCGAGTCCGGCGATCGGACACGGCGCGTCGGCCGTTGCGACGCGGCGGCCTTCGATCTGATCGACTGCGCGTGCAGGTCATCCGCGTGCGCCACCGGCCGACCGAACGGCGCCTCTGCAAGGTGGAGCTGAGCAGCGGGTGGCCCGCCGCCGCTCCGACAGTGTGCCCGTGGCCGAAGTCGGTCGATCGCTGTCGCCTGGCCCGTGGTCGGCAACCCGGCCTGCGCCATCGGCCAACTCAGCGTGCCGAGATGCCGGACTCACCCTGTTGGGGGCCTGCACCCCTCCCCGACGAAGTGCACCCGCCGGGTTGCCGGGGGAAGTCAGGCGGTGCCCGCCCGAAGCACGCGGGACAAGCCCAGTGCGGCGGTGCGGACGGCGGGGGCCAGGCGGGCGGTGTCGAGCCGGTTGGCCCAGCCCGTGATCGAGATCGCGGCGACGGCGTGCGGTCCGCCGTCGCGCACGGGCGCCGCGACGCAGGCGATGCCAACCGACGACTCCTCGTGCTCCTCGGCCACCCCGCGCTCGCGGATGCGCGCCAGTTCGTCGGCCAGCAACCCCGGCGCGACCACCGTGCGCGGGGTCCGGCGCGTGAGCCCGGCAGCCACCACCGCGGCGAGCCGCTCCGGGGGCCCGAACGCCAACATCGCCTTCCCGACCCCCGTGCAGTACGCGGGCATCCGCCCGCCGACCCGCGAGCCGATGCGCGGCCCGTGCCTGCCGGGGAGCTTCTGCACGTAGACGACGTCGACGCCGTCCGGGACGGCGAGGTGCACCGTCTCGTGGGTGGCCTCGAAGAGGTCGGCGAGGAACGGGGCGGCCGCCTCCCGCAGGCCGCGCTGCAGCGGAGCGAGCTGACCGAGCTCGAACAGCCCCATCCCCAGGCGGATCCCGCCCGATGTGCGCTCGACGACGTTCCAGAGGGCCAACTCGGCCAGGAGACGGTGCGCGGTGGGCTTGGGGATGCCGGTGCGCCGCGCCAGCTCGGCCAGCGTCAGCTCGGCGTCACCCGGTCGGAACGCGGTGAGCAGCGTCATCGTGCGGCCGAGTACCGAGTTGGGCGGATCGGACGGTCGCATCTCACCAGCTTAAGCGGCCGGACGTTTCGCTGGACGGAACGTGCGGGTGTTCGGGCACGGCCGCACCCGTGCACCCTCCCTGCATGAGTACCGACAAGGTGACGGCCGCGATCGTCGGCCCGGGCAACATCGGCACGGATCTGCTGGCCAAGCTCAGGCGGAGCGCGATCGTCGACGTCGCGTACATGGTCGGCGTCGTCGAGTCCGACGGCCTCGCCCGCGCCCGCGCCGCCGGGATCGAGGCGTCCGCGGACGGCGTGGACTGGCTCCTGCGCCAGGACCCCCTTCCCCAGATCGTCTTCGAGGCCACCTCGGCCACCGCGCACCAGGCCAACGCACCGCGCTACGCCGAAGCGGGCATCCAGGCGGTGGACCTCACGCCCGCGCACCTGGGCCCGATGGTGTGTCCGCCGGTGAACCTGCGCGAGCACGTCGCCGCGCCGAACGTCTCGATGATCACGTGCGGCGGGCAGGCGACGATCCCGATGGTCCACGCCGTCTCGCGCGTGACGCCCGTGCCGTACGCGGAGATCGTCGCGTCCGTGGCCTCCCGGTCGGCGGGCCCCGGCACGCGGGCCAACATCGACGAGTTCACGCTCACGACGTCGCAGGCCGTGGCGGAGGTCGGCGGCGCGGCCCGCGGCAAGGCGATCATCATCCTCAACCCCGTCGAACCGCCGATGATCATGCGCGACACCGTCTTCTGCATGATCGGCGCCGACGCCGACGAGGCCGCGATCACGGCGTCGGTCCACGCGATGGTGGCCGAGGTCCAGGAGTACGTGCCCGGCTACACGCTGCGCGCCGAGCCCCAGTTCGACGAGCCGCGCCCCAACTGGCAGGGCAACGGTCGGGTGGCGGTGTTCCTCGAGGTCAAGGGCAACGGCGACTACCTGCCCCAGTACGCAGGGAACCTCGACATCATGACGGCCGCGGCCGCCCGCGTCGGCGAGCTGATGGCGCACGCGAAATCAGGAGTGAGCGCATGAGCGACATGCCGCAGATCCGCCACGACGTCCGCATCACCGACACCACGCTGCGCGACGGCAGCCACGCCATGGCCCACCAGTTCACCGAGGAGCAGGTGCGCGTGACCGTGCATGCCCTCGACGCGGCGGGCGTCGAGGTCATCGAGGTCACCCACGGCGACGGGCTGGGCGGCAGCTCGTTCAACTACGGCTTCTCCGCCGAGGACGAGATCAAGCTGATCTCGGCGGCGGTGGACGAGGCGACCCAGGCCGAGATCGCCGTGTTACTGGTGCCGGGCATCGGCACGATGGCCGACCTGCAGCGCGCCCACGACGCCGGTGCGCGGCTCGCGCGGGTGGCGACCCACTGCACGGAGGCCGACGTCTCGGTGCAGCACTTCGGGCTGGCGCGCAGCCTCGGCATGGAGACCGTCGGCTTCCTCATGATGGCGCACAAGACCACCTCGGAGGAGCTCGCCCGGCAGGCCCGGATCATGGTCGACGCGGGCGCGCAATGCGTCTACTGCGTCGACTCCGCCGGGGCGCTGGTGCTCGACACGGCCCAGGCGCGCGTCGAGGCGATCGTGCGCGAGATCGGCGGACAGGCGCAGGTGGGCTTCCACGGCCACCAGAATCTGTCGATGGGCGTCGCCAACTCGGTGCTGGCCTACCAGAACGGCGCCCGGCAGATCGACGGCGCGCTGTGCGCGCTCGGCGCGGGCGCGGGCAACGCCCCGACGGAGGTGTTGGCGGCGACGTTCGAGAAGCTCGACATCGGCACCGGCGTGGACGTCGCGGGGGTGCTGGCCGCCGCCGAGGACGTCGTCAAGCCGTTCCTGCCGCGCTGGCCCTCGATGGACCGCAACGCGATCGTGCAGGGGTACGCGGGCGTCTACTCCTCGTTCCTGCTGCACGCCGAACGCGCGGCGCAGCGCTACGACGTCCCGGCCTACGCGATCCTCACCCGCGTCGGCGAGCTCGGCTACGTCGGCGGCCAGGAGGACATGATCATCGACGTGGCCATCGAGCTCGCGGCAGCCAAAGAACGCAAAGAGGCGTGATGGAGACGTTCGGGCACATCATCGACGGCGTCGAGGACGCTTCGGGCGCCACGTTCGACTCGGTCGACCCGTGGACCCGTGAGCCGTGGGCGACGGTCGCCTTGGGCGGCGCCACCGAGGCCGACCGCGCCGTGACCGCCGCGCGCAGGGCGTTCGACGAGGGACCGTGGCCGCGGATGGGCTTCGCCGAACGGGGCGCGATCATCCACCGCTTCGCGGACCTGCTTCTCGCGCACGCCGACGAGCTCGGCCTCGCCGACACCCGCGACATGGGTAAGCCGATCCGCGACGCCAAGGGCAACGACGTGCCCCGCGCGGCGCAGAACTTCCGCTTCTTCGCCGACCACGCCCGACTCGCCATGGCCGAGACCCTGCCGATGGACACCGGTCACCACGCCTACACCCGCTACGAGCCCGCGGGCGTCGTTGCGGCGGTCGCGCCGTGGAACTTCCCGCTGATGTTGGAGAGCTGGAAGGTCGCGCCTGCGCTGGCGTGGGGCAACACCGTCGTCCTCAAGCCAGCAGAGAACACTCCGGCGTCGGCGACGATCATGGCCCGGCTCGCGCTGGAGGCAGGCGTGCCGCCGGGTGTGTTCAACGTGCTGCACGGCTACGGGCCCGACTCCGCGGGTTCGGCGCTGACCGAGGACCCGCGCGTGGACCGGATCACGTTCACCGGCGAGTCCGGCACCGGGCGGATCATCACGGGCGCGGCCGCGCGCAACCTCACCCCGGTCAGCCTGGAGCTGGGCGGCAAGGGGGCGAACCTGGTGTTCGCCGACGCCGACCTGGAGAACGCCGTCGACTGGTCGATCAAAGCGGTCTTCTCCAACGCAGGCCAGGTGTGCCTCGCGGGCTCGCGGCTCTACGTCGAGCGCGCGGTCTTGGACGAGTTCCTCGCCCGGTTCGTCGCGGCGGCGGAGGCCATGGTGATCGGCGACCCGCGCGACCCGGCCACCGAGATGGGGCCGTTGGCGTCGGAGGCGCACTTCCAGAAGGTGCGTGCCTACGTCGAGAACCCCGGTGGGAAGATCCTCACCGGTGGGCTCGGCGACGGCTGGGTCGTCCGCCCGACGGTCGTGGCGGACGTCGCCGCCGACGCCCCGTTGCAGTGCGAGGAGGTGTTCGGCCCGGTCGTCACCGTCACCCCGTTCGACGCGGAGGCAGAAGCGGTGCATGCGGCCAACAACTCGCCGTTCGGGCTCAACGCGATGATCTTCACGGAGAACCTGTCGCGGGCGCACCGCGTCGCGGCCCGGCTGCGGGCGGGCACCATCTGGACGAACTGCTTCTTCATCCGCGACCTGCGCGCCCCGTTCGGTGGCTTCGGCGACTCCGGCTGGGGCCGTGAGGGCGGCAACTTCAGCCG
>DASWUV010000087.1:0-10640 GCA_036401495.1 Pseudonocardia sp.
GGGGCCCGACCGTTCGGTCGGGCCCCGCGTTGACGATGACTTCAGTGGTGATCCAGATGTTCGGGGGTTGTCCTGATGATCACCCTCCGTTCGTCTCGACCGGTCGCCGTCCCTGTGGCGTCTCCGTCCTGATGGCGGAAATTGTATCGTCGGGGCTATAGATGTTGTCAAGTGCCTGCGCTAGATCTTTTGCTCAGCCGTCAAGGTGCGGGGAACGCGTCGGTTAGCCGCTTCGGGTCGGGGTAGCCCGCGGAGGTTCGCGCCCCCAAGACATCGAGGTCACATCATGTTCATGCACGTGCAGCGAATGATCAACGAGATCGTGGCGGACGAGCCGGACCCGGCTGCCGCCAACGCCCTGCAAGAGGGCCTCGGCGGCCAGTTCGGCGAGATGCGCACGATGATGCAGTACCTCTTCCAGGCGTTCAACTTCCGCGGCGCCACCGGGAAGCCGTACAAGGACCTGCTCTACGGCGTGGGCACCGAGGAGATCGGCCACGTCGAGCTGATCGCCACCACGATCGCCCGACTCACCGACGGCGCCCCGCAGTACAAGGGCGCGGCCACGAAGCCGGTCGACGAGCCCGGCAAGGGCGGCGCTACGCCGCTGAACACCGCGCTCCATGCGGGCAACATCCACCACTACCTGGTCGGCGCTCAAGGGGCGTTGCCGGTGGACGCCGCAGGCAACCCCTGGTCGGGCTCCTACGTCTACAACAGCGGCAACCTGGTGCTCGACCTGCTGTACAACCTCATGCTCGAGTCCACAGGGCGGCTGCAGAAGTGCCGCATCTACGAGATGACCGACAACAAGACCGCACGGGCGACGGTGGCCTACCTGATCGTCCGTGACCAGGCCCACGAGAACGCGTACGCGAAGGCGCTGGAGTCGCTCGGCGTCAACTGGGGTGCCGCCCTGCCGATTCCCAAGACCGACGCCGAGAGCTTCCCGGAGGTGAAGAAGCTTCTGGACCAGGGCCTGCACCTCAAGCAGTACACGTTCAGCGCGGACAACCTCTCCGAGGCGGGGAAGATCTACCGCGGTCAGGCCCCCGCGAGCGTGGGTGGCGGCACGCTGACCACCGAGCAGGCGCCCGAAGGCTTCCCCATGGACATCGCCGTGGAGCGGCCCGAGGAGTTCGGGCCCGGGCTCGACCCCGAACTGCTCAAGCTCGTCCAGGCCACCGCCGAGATCGAGCTCAAGGAGGCCGACAGCCCAGGGTCCACGAAGACCGGGAAGAAGTAGCGGTCGCGGCGGCAGCGGCGGGGTTCGCGCAGTAGCCGGGCCCCCGCCGCGTTGTAGTCGTGATCTTTGGGTACTCCGTCGGTGTCCACGAGGTCACATCGACCTCGCGGGCCGCAGCGCCCCCAGCCGTGGGGGCGCTGTCTTCCCATCGGAGGGACCTCGGCCATGACCGACACGCTCGCCCAGACCACCTATGACGGAGGGTTCAACGCCCTCCAAAGCCTCCAGTCCGGCTTCACCGCTCTGATCAACTATCTGCCGCAGCTGATCGGCGCCCTGCTGGTGCTGTTGATCGGCTACATCATCGCGAAGATCCTCGACAAGGTGATCACCAAGGCGCTGCAGAAGCTCCGCCTGGACGCCCGCCTGGCGGGCAACTCGGGTGGCCGCTTCGTCGAACAGCTCTCACCGGGTGGCCAGCCGTCACGTCTCGTCGGCGGCGTCGTGTTCTGGGTGATCATGCTGTTCGTCATCAGCTCGGCCATCGGGACGCTGAACATCCCGGCGCTGACCGGGTTCATGAACCTGGTGCTGTCGTGGCTGCCCAACGTCATCGCCGCGCTGCTGATCTTCCTGGTCGCGGCGGCGGTCGCGGGCGCAGTGGGCGGGATCGCCCATCGGACGATGGGCGACACCCCGACCGGTCGGGTCGTGCGGTCCGCCGCTCCCGCGCTGGTCATGGCCATCGCCGTCTTCATGATCCTCACGCAGCTGGGGATCGCCCCGGTCATCGTCGTCACCACCTATATCGCGCTGATCGGCGCGCTGGCGTTGGCCGCGGCGCTGGCGTTCGGTCTCGGCGGCCGCGACGCGGCCCGTGACCTGATCGACTCGGGTTACCGCAAGGCGCAGGCCAACAGCGACCAGGTCCGACACGACCTGCAGGTCGGCCGCGAGCGCGCCGCACAGGATGCCGAGCGGGTTCGTGACCGGGCTCAGCCCGACGACGGCGCTACCGCCGCCACGACCGCCGCCACCACCCGGCCCACCGACGCCCGGACCTACGAGGCGCCGTACGGCGAGACCGGGCAGGAGTCGACGGGCTACCGCACCGGCGAGTAGCAGACGGAAGGGCCGACAGCGGGGGCAGGCGAAGGAAGGGTGTCGTGCACATAGCTCACAGCAAGCCGGGATCGGGGCGCCGACGCGGGGCCGACCGTGGCGACGCCCGCCGCTGGGCGCTCGAGCCCCACGCGTCGACGGCCGCGGGTCTGCGGGGCCAGGTGCGGGCGCTGGCGACGCACTGGGCGCTGAGCGAAGAGCTGAGCGAGCGGCTCGTGCTCGTCGTCAACGCGTTGTTCAGCAATGTCGTCGCCCACGCTCGGACCCGCTGCCGGGTCCTGGTGCGCCACAGCGGCGAGATCGTCCGCGTGCTGGTGACCGATCGCTCGATCGCCGCGCCTGCCGTGCAGGAATCGCAGATGGCCGCTGATCGGGCCCGCGGTCTGCGGCTCGTGGCCGCGTTCTCGCGGCGCTGGGGGTGGAGTGCCCACACCGCCGGGAAATCCGGGAAGACGGTGTGGGCCACTCTGGACGAAACACCCTACGAGGTCGTCGAAGTGGTCGAAGGCTAGACGAGGGCTCGACGAAAGCGCGGACCTCAGCCGCCGTCGGCGACCTCGTCGGCGGCCGAGGCGCCGCGCTGACCCATCGGCGCAGGCGCACCCTTCGTGGTGTCCTGAACGGTCTGGCGTTCCGATTCGGCGTTGACCTCGGCGCCGAGCAGCACGATGTAGGCGGTGAGATACAGCCACAGCATCAGCACCACCACGCCCGCGACGGCGCCGTAGGTCTTGTTGTAGCTGCCGAAGTTGTTGACGTACAGGCTGAACAAGATACTTCCCACGAGCCACAGCGCGGCTGCGATCAGCGACCCGATGCTCACCCACGCGAACTTAGGGGCGTCCCGGTCGGGCGCCACCCGGTACACGACCGCCAGCCCGGCGACGATCACGGCCACCAGCAGCACCCAGCGCACGACCTGAGCGAGGACCACGCCGACGGTGCCGAGCGGCAACGCCTGGATCAGCACCGGGACACCCGCGACGAGCGCGAGCGTCAGCAGCACGAAGACGATGGCGCCCAACGTCAGCAGCAGAGCGATGCCGCGCAGCTTGAGGAACCCGCGGTTCTCCGTCTCGTCGTAGGCCAGGTTGACGGCCTTGACCAGGTTCATGGTTCCGCTCGACGCCGACCACACCGCAGCGAGCAGCGAGATCACGAACCCGAAACCGAGTGCTCCCCGATTCGGTGACGCGACCGCCTGGAGCTGGTCGCCGACGATCCCCTGTGCCTCCTGAGGCAGCAGCGAGGTGAGGTCCCTGGCCTGCGCCGCGACCGTCGCCGGGTCGGCGATCAGTCCGTACAGGCTGAGCGCTGCGATGATCGCCGGGAAGATGGCGAGAAAGCTGAAGTAGGCGACCCCACCCGCGAGCATGGACACGTTGTCGGCGCTGCTCTCCTTCATCGCGCGCCGCACGACCTGCCACCATCCGCGCGGCGGGATCTGGGTGGGCCGGTCTGCCTCTTCGCCGGGTAGCTGGTCGTGCCGGTCCTGCCGGGTGTCTGCGCTGGTCATCGGTTGCCCTTCAGGTGGGGGAGCACGTGCTCGGCCCAGCCGCGGAAGAACGCGTCCTGGTCGGGCCCGATCTGCTGGACATAGATCTCGTCGAAGCCAGCGTCCAGGTAGGGCTGCACCGCCGCCAGGTGGCGCTCCGGGTCGGGCCCGCACGCCATCTGCTGAGCGACGGCGTCGCGCGGCACGAGGGAGGAGGCGTCCTCGAAGTCCTGGGGTCGGGGCAGGATCTGGGCGAGCTGACCGGGCAGAAGCTCGTTGCTCCACAGTCGCGCGGCGGTGTCGAGGCCCTCGTCCGCCGACGGGGCCCAGCACACCTTCATGCCGCCCTGGACCGGCTTGTCGGGGTCGCCGCTCTTGCGGAAGAGGCTGACGAGGTCGGCCTCGGGCGCCACCGTGCAGTACCCGTCGCCGATGCGGGCGGCCAGCTCGGTGGCCTGGGGGCCGAAACCGGAGACGTAGATCGGCACGGGTTGTTCGGGCAGCGTCGAGATCTGGGCGTCCTGCACCTCGTAGAACTTGCCGTGGAAGCTGACCTGGTCGCCGGTGTGCAGCAGTCGGATCAGCTCGACCGCCTCCTCCAGCATGGCCAGGCGCACGCCTGCCGACGGCCACGGGTCGCCGAGGATGTGCTCGTTGAGCGCCTCGCCGCTGCCCACGCCGAGGACGAACCGGCCCTCCAGCTGGACAGCGGCCGTCGCCGCCGCCTGGGCGATGATCGCGGGGTGGATCCGCACGGTCGGGCAGGTCACGGCCGTCGTGACGGGCAGCGAGACGGCCTCTGACAGCGCGCCGATCACCGACCACACGAACGGGCTGTTGCCCTGGGCGGAATTCCACGGATGGAAATGGTCGGAGATCCAGAGGCGTTCGAAGCCCGCCTCCTGGGCCAACCGCGCCTGGCGGACCAGCTCGCGCGGTCCGAACTCTTCACAGGACAAGAAGTATCCGATGCTCACCACGACCCGGGTTTACCCACGTGCGGGCGTCTTACGCCTCAGTACGTGCGATCACTGCTCGGCCCGGCGGCATCAGGGATGGACGAAGCGGTCGGGCAGGGGCGGCGGGCCGAGCCGTCCCGGCACCCCGGCCTCGGCCCGGAAGGCGGCGGCCGCGGCGGGAGAGCTGTCGATCCGCCAGTCGGCCTCCTTCGCGACGTCGAACCACACGAGGGCCCGCACCCGCTGCTCGGTCACGAACGTGAACAGCTCGTGGATCCAGTCGGCCTTGGCCCCCCCGTCTTCGGCCGTCCCGACCTCCGTGATCACGGCGGGCTTGGCCGAGAGGCCCCGCAGGTCCTGGAGGCTGTCGCCGAAGACCTCGCGTGGCGTGCGCCAGCCACCCCATGGCAGTGCGGTGCCGCCGTTGTAGCCGTCGAGGGCGACCCAGTCGACGTCGTCGTCACCGGGGTAGAGCGGGGCGTAAGCCGATGCGTCGGGCACGTGGACGTTGACGCACCAGACCCAGACGACGTCGGCGCCCGCCGCCGCGAACAGGTCGTGCACGTGCCGCCAGGCGGCGACGGCATTGGCCGGGCTGTTGCCGTTGACCCCGGCGCCCCACGGGTAGGTCGGTGCGTCGAGCTCGTGGGCGAACCGGAGCGCCAGCACGCCGCCCCACCCGTGCACCTGCTGGGCGAAGGCGGTGATGTAGGCGTCGTAGTCGCCCTCGGCGATCCGGCCGAGCGCGTACTCCGGCTGGTCGACGCCCGCGCCCGGGGTCCACGGCTCCCACGTGAGCATCGGCAGCGCACCTGAGGCACGCACCGCGTCGGCGCGCGCGGTGTCGAACGGCGTGTCGCCCGCCCAGCTCTCGTACCAGCCCTGGATCGCGGCAGGAACCCCTGCGGTCGCCGCGAAGGCGGCCGCACCGGTGGCGTCCTCGGAGGTGACGCCGAGAGCGAGCGGCTGCGGTGCGGCGTCGGCGTCGATCGCGGCGACCAGGCCGCCCGCCAGCACCAGCGCGGTGGCCGCGGCCAGATACCCGCGTCGCCTCGTGCGGTTCCGCGGGGAGCCGGGTTGCGGCGTCGTCATGGTTCTCATGCTCGCCGCGCGTGCAGCGGGTCAGGGTGCGACGGGCCGCACGACGGGCCGATTCACCCGGTCGACATCGGTGATAGGGCGCGGAGAGATCCGGAGCGCGCGCTACGGCCTGCGGCGGGGGCCGCTCAGTGCCCGTCGCCGTCGGTGGCGTCGCGACAGTTGAGCTCCTTCAGCGACGTCTTCAGCCGCTGGATCAGGAAGTCGTCCAGGTTGCGCCCGTTCTTCGGGTCGGGTGAAGGGGCGGCTTTGAAGGCTTTGCGGTCGAGGTCGAGTCGCTTCGGGGCCACGGTCGCCAGGTTGGTGCAGTAGGCCTTCGCGCTGTCCGTGTCCGCGCTCCGGCTCAGCGGGGGCATGTCGACGCCGACGCGGTAGAGGTTCATCTTCTCGTTGCTGGTGTGGTCGTCGTCGAGTGCCATGGGGTCGTTCGGGGGGACGAGCGCGATGGGGTCGGTCTGGTGAGCGGCCGCTTGAAGCTCGTTGAGGGCCAGCGACGTGGACGGCGTGCCACCGGCGGTCAGATCGGGTGCGGTGAAGGGCTTGCAGCCCAGCGCCGGGTCGATGCTCTTGACGAGCAGGCCGTTGTCCGAGGCGTTGGTGAGGCGCTTGGTGTGCGGGAGCGCGGCGTTGGCCTGCGTGTCCTGTGCGGTGCGCCCGTCGCGTAAGGCCAGGTAGGACGTGGTCAGGTTGTCGCTCTGGTCCTGGTCGACGACCGCGAAGTCGCGGGTGGACGGGCAGGGCTTGCCGTCGTTGGCGGTGCCCAGCGGGGGCACGGTCAGCTTCTTGGCCGCGATGGCGGCCCGCGCCGCTTCGAAGAACGCGGGGGCGCCGCAGTAGCCGAACTGTCCGAAGGGTGAGCCGTGCAGGCCGTTGACGCATCCGTCCCCGGACTGGGTGCGCAGGGTCAGTACGTCGCCTTGGAAGCCGAACCACACCCCGACGACGGCGCGGGCCGGGAGCGTGGGGATGACCACGGGTGCGGCGGGACTGGTCCCGTCGTCGATGACGAGCGGGCGGTACGTCGCGAGCTTTCCGGTGGCGGGATCGAGGATCGTCGCCTCGACGAAGGCCGATTGAACGGGGTTGGCCTCGTGGCAGCGGCCGCCGTCGCGGTCGGTGGCCTTGAGGCGGTAGGGGGTCCCCAGCCCAGCCGCGGTCAGCGGAGCGGGCGGCACGATCAGTGTGCAGTTCGGGTTGGGCACGTCGGCCTGGTCGTCGTGGGACGTGCCTGCCTTGTCCGCCTGCTGGTGTCCCTGCGCGACCGGGTTGGCGAGCGCTGCACCGCCTCCGCAGAGGAGACCCGTGAACAGGACCGCTGCGGCGACCGCGGTCCGCGCGCGGCTCGGCTTTCGTAGACGGGCGTGTGAAGTGGGCACGGGGAACCTCCGGGTCAAGTCCCGGCCTGCGCATGCGGGGAGCGGTGCGCGGCCGGAGCACATGCGCCGGCTCACCAGCGCAGAAGAAAGTTAACCCGGCCCGGGCGAGTGCCGTTCAACCTGAGAGGCACAGGTTGCTCAGGCAGGTCGAAAGCATGGAAACCGGCGCCGAACGGCGAACGGTTGGACTGCATGCTGAATTCACTAGACCAAAACGACTAGTCTGACTCTCAGGTTCTCCGGCGGAGCCACTCGTCGTGACGCCCGGCCGCCTCGTCTTGCTGAGAGCTTCGAAGGGCGGCCGCGGCGGATCGGTCACGTCAGGTTCTGCCGGGCATCCGCTCGGCAAGCGCTGCTCGCGATGCGGGCGCAGGGAAGGGGTCGGCGAAGTACTGCGTCTCGTGCACCACCTGCTCGTGCGAAAACTCCATGATGCTCACCGAGTAGGTCGGCACGTTGTCGTAGGTGATGATGCACTCGGTCACCCACAGATCACCGGCGCCCATGATCCGCAGGACGGCGAAGTGCCGGTCGGCAGGATGTCCCCCGCGTTGTGCCGATATTGTCGCGCGTCCCCGGAATCGTTCGCCTGACTGCGGATAGTCGAGAATCGCGTCGGTGGCGTAGATCGCGTGCTCGGTTGCGACGTCGCCGCCTTCCGAGGCGCGCCAGTGCTCCTCGATTGCGGCTCTGGTTCGGCTGTTTGTTTCGCTGTTATTCATATCCTCTTCACTTTCTGTGAACGTGCGCCCGATGCGCGAGGTTCCGCCAAGCCTGCCTATGAAATCCACCCGCCTGAGGTGAGGCGCCGTGCGGTAACGCTCGCAGACTTGCCGGGACGAGGTCGTGTGGTCGAGCGGGGGTTGTGGCGTGGGTGTCGAGCGGGATCGGATCGAGTCTTTCGGCAGCATGGAGGACGGGCTGCGGCAGGCGGGCGACTGGTACCAGTGGGGCCCTTACCTCAGCGAGCGGCAATGGGGCACCGTGCGGGAGGATTACAGCGCTGACGGTGAGGCGTGGGGTTATCTGCCGCACGACCATGCCCGGTCGCGGGCTTACCGGTGGGGCGAGGACGGGCTGGCCGGTTTCTCGGATGTGGAGCAGCGGCTGTGCCTGGGCCTGGCGCTGTGGAATGGTCGGGACCCGATCCTGAAGGAGCGCGCGTTCGGGTTGACCGGCGCCGAGGGCAACCACGGTGAGGACGTCAAGGAGTATTGGTGGTATCTCGACGCCGTTCCGAGCCACTCCTGGAATCGGTGGCGCTACCACTATCCGCAGCGGGCCTTTCCCTACGAGCAGCTGCGCGCGGAGAACGCTGGGCGGGGCAATCAGGACCCGGAGTTCGAGCTGCTCGACACGAGCGCTTTCGACGAGGACCGGTATTGGGTTGTCGAGGTGCACTACGCCAAGGCCGCCGCAGACGACCTGTTGGTGACGGTGGAGCTCACCAACGTCGGTCCGGACCCTGAGGTGCTGCACGTGCTGCCCACGGCCTGGTTCCGCAACACGTGGTCCTGGGAACTCGACGCCGTCGCGGAGACGATGATGGTGACGGGGCCCTCCACTGTCGGGATCGCGCACCCGTTCCTGGGTCAGCTGGAGCTGACAGCAGGCCCCGGCCCCGACGGCACCCCGCCCGAGCTGTTGTTCTGCGACAACGAGACCAATCTCGAGCGGCTCTACGGCCAGCCGGGACCGCAATATCCCAAGGACGGCATCAACGACCACGTCGTCTCCGGCGCGCCCACGGTGAACCCCGAGCGGCGGGGCAGCAAGTGCGCGGCCTGGTACCAGGTCTCGGTGCCGCCGGGCGAGACCGCCGAGCTGCGGCTGCGGCTGCGGCCCGCGGGCGCCACCGGCGGTCTCGGGGCGGAGTTCACGCAGGCTCGCGACCGCAGGCGGGCGGAGGCCGACGAGTTCTACGCCGAACTCACCCCGCCCGCGGCGTCGGCGGACGAGGCGCTGGTGATGCGCCAGGCGTTCGCCGGGATGTTGTGGAGCAAGCAGCTGTACAACTACGACGTGCGCCGCTGGTTGGACGGCGACCCGGGGCAACCGGTCCCGTCCTCTTCGCGGCGGTACGGACGCAACGCCCGTTGGCAGACGTTCAACGCGTTCGACATCATGTCGATGCCCGACAAGTGGGAGTATCCGTGGTTTGCCGCCTGGGACCTGGCGTTCCACTGCGTGGCGTTGGCGCATGTCGATCCCGGGTTCGCGAAGTACCAGCTGACGTTGCTGTGTCGCGAGTGGTTCCAGCATCCCAATGGCGCCCTGCCCGCCTATGAGTGGGACTTCGGTGACATCAACCCGCCGGTGCAGGCGTGGGCCGCGTTGGAGGTCTTCACCATCGACGGCGGCCGCGATGTCGATTTCCTGTCCCGGGTGTTCGACAAGCTGCTGTTGAACTTCACCTGGTGGGTGAACCTGCAGGACGCCGACGGTTCCAACCTGTTCGAGGGCGGGTTCCTCGGGCTGGACAACATCGGGCCGATCGATCGCTCGCATCTGCCGCCCGGCGTGGTGCTCGAGCAGTCTGACGCCACGGGCTGGATGGCCACCTACGCACTCGCCATGGGGACCATCGCGCTGATCCTGCAGCGTGTAGGGCAGCGGCCCGTCGAGGATCTCGTGCGCAAGTTCCTTGAGCACTTCGCGGAGATCCGCGCGGCCATCGACGCCGAGGGCATGTGGGACGAAACAGACGGGCTGTTCTACGACCGGCTCGTCCTCCCGGACGGGCGGGCGGTGCCGGTCAAGGTCCGGTCCATGGTGGGCATCATCCCGATGTTGGCTGCGGGCGTGGTGGACGAGCCGGTCATCCAACGCATCCAGACGGTGCCGAAGCAGTTCGGTGACTTCCTGGACCGCCAGGGCCTGCGCGATCCCGAGCAGGCCGCCAAGCTCGGGTTGCTGCGCGGTGCGCCCGGCTCGCGGCAGATGCTGCTCGGGGTGGTCGGTATCGATCGGCTGGAGCGGCTGTTCGAGAAGCTGTTCGACCCCGAGGAGTTCCTGTCCCCCTACGGACTGCGAGCGATCTCCGCTTACCACCGGGAGCACCCGTACCTGCTGGAGACGGACGGGATATCCGCCACGATCGACTATGAACCAGCCGAGTCCACCACCAACATGTTCGGCGGCAACTCCAACTGGCGAGGCCCGGTGTGGTTCCCGGTCAACTACATCGTCATCGCGTCGCTGGAGCGCTACTACCGCTTCTTCGGAGAGGACTACACCGTCGAGTACCCCACCGGGTCGGGTCGCACGATGGCGCTGGACGCTGTCAGCCAAGACCTATGGGGCAGGTTGACCTCGATCTTCCTGGTCGGCCCAGACGGTCGGCGGCCGTGTTTCGGCTGGGTGGACCGGATGCAACAGGACCCGGCGTGGAAGGACAACCTGCT
>DASWUV010000088.1:0-11539 GCA_036401495.1 Pseudonocardia sp.
GCCGTCTACCTGCCAGCCCATCGGGGTCACCCTGACAGGTGAAAGGGCCGCCCGACACGGCCTGCCGCCCGGGAAGCGTGTCGCCCCCGGGCGGACCATTCTGCCCTCATCACCGGCGATGGCTGCACACAGGGCAGGTGAAGACCCGGCACGGGCAGCGGCCGACGCCCCCGCGGCACGCGGCGGCGCGTCACTCGAACGAGATCAGCCGCGTCGTGGTGGCGCCGATCGACGCGCCGATCGGCTCCAGCACACCGGGGTCGACCGGCCGGTCGACCCGCAGCAACATGATCGCGTCGGCGCGGTCGGTGGTTTGGCTTATCTGCGCGGCTTCGATGTTCACCGCCGCCTCGCCGAGCAGCGAGCCGACCCGGCCCATGACCCCCGGCCGGTCGGCGTACTCCAGCAGCAGCACATCGCCCTCGGCGCGCAGGTCGAAGTGGCGACCGTTGACCTCCACCAGCTTGTGCACCTGCGCCCGGCCGGTGAGGGTGCCGGAGACGGTGATTGCCGCGCCGTCGGGCATCGCGGCCCGCAGCTGCACGACGCTGCGGAAGTTCTCGCTCTCCGGCGCGGTGGTGAGCTCGACCGTGACCCCCCGGGTCTGCGCCAGCATCGCCGCGTTGACGAACGTGACCTGGTCGTCCACGACGTGCGCGAACAGCCCGCGCAGCGCCGCCAGCGGCAGCACCGAGACGTCGTCGGCCGCAAGCTCCCCCGCAACGTCGACGGTGACCGAGGAGGGCAGCCGCCCGGCCAGGCCGTGGAGCACCGTGCCCAGCTTCTGCACCAGCGGCAGCCACGGCGCCACCTCTTCGCCGACGACGCCGCCCACCTGCACGTTGACCGCGTCCGTCACGAACTCGCCCGCCAGCGCGAGCTGCACCGAACGGGCCACGTCGGTGCCCGCGCGGTCCTGCGCCTCTTCCGTGGACGCGCCGAGGTGGGGCGTGACGACGATCTGTTCCAGCTCGAACAGCGGGCTCGACGTGGCGGGCTCGGTGACGTAGACGTCGATGCCCGCCCCGCCGACGTGCCCCGAGCGGACGGCCTCGGCGAGCGCGTCCTCGTCGACCAGGCCGCCGCGCGCGGCGTTGACGATGAGCACGCCCGGCTTGGTGAGGGCGAGCTGGTCCTTGCCGATGAGGCCGAGCGTCTCGGGCGTCTTGGGCAGGTGGATGGAGATGGCGTCGGCGCGGCGCAGGAGATCCTCCAGCCCGAGCAGCTCGATCCCGAGCTGGGCGGCGCGCGCAGGCGCGATGTAGGGGTCGTAGGCGATCAGCGTGACGCCGAACGCCGCGAGCCGCTGCGCGACCAGCTGGCCGATCTTGCCCAGCCCGACGATGCCGACCGTCTTGCCGTTGAGCTCGACGCCGGTGTAGCTGCTGCGCTTCCACTGGCCCTGGCGCAGGCTCGCGTCGGCCGCCGGAATGTGGCGCGCGGCCGAGAGCAGCAGCGCGATCGCGTGCTCGGCAGCGCTCACGATGTTGGACGTAGGCGCGTTGACGACCATCACGCCGCGCGCGGTCGCCGCCGCCACGTCGACGTTGTCCAGCCCCACGCCTGCCCGCGCGACCACCTTCAGCCGGGTGGCCGCGGCCAACGCCTCCGCGTCGACCTTGGTGGCCGAGCGGACGAGCAGCGCATCGGCGTCGGCGATGGCCGCGAGGAGCGCGGGGCGGTCGGTGCCGTCGACGTGGCGGATCTCCACGTTGTCCCCGAGCAGCGCGACCGCGGACGGGGCGAGCTTCTCGGCGAGCAGAACGACAGGACGGGTGGCGACGGTGCTCACGGTGGACAGGACTCCCAGTTCGGCGGGTGGTACTCACCCGATGGTAGAGCGACACCCCGACAGCCCCGCGTCGACGTGGTCCCGACAGCATGATCACCAGATGCGGCGCTTCCCGTGCGCAGGCACACGGAAAGCGCCTGATGCGGTGATCACCGGGTCGGGTTCGGGCAATCGCCCACGGATCGAGCGGCAGTCGGCGCATGCTCGGCGCGTGTTCGAGGAGCTGGTGGCGCGTCAGGCCGGGGTAGTGACCTCGGCCCAGGCGGCCGCGCACGGCTACTCCGCCGACCGCGTGCGCAGGCGGGTGCGAGAAGGACGCTGGCGGCGACTGCATCCGGGCGTCGTACTGGTCGGCGGCCACCGGCTCACGGACGAGGCGCGCACATGGGCGGCGTGGTTGTGGACAGGCGGGTCGGGCATCGTGTCCGGGCAGGCCGCCGCGCAGTGGCACGGGATGCTCGCCCGCGCACCGACGGACGTCGAGCTGACCGTGCCCACGCGAGCGGGGCTGCGCTCCCGGCCTGGTGTGCGGGTGCGGCGCCGCGACCTGGCGGACGTGGACGTCGTCGGCGCGCGCGGGCTGCGCGTCGCGGGTCGGGGACTGACGGCCTTGGAGGCCGCGATCGCGGAGCCGGACGGATCCGCCTTCCTGGACCGGGCCCTTCAGCGCCACGTCCCGTTCGAGGACGTCTACGGCGCATACTGCCGAGCCCTGGGTCGGCGCGGGTCGGCGGAGATGGCCAGGCTGCTGGTCGCCGCAGCGGACCGCGCCGACTCCGCGGCCGAGCGGCTGCTCGTCCGGCTCCTGCGCGCTGCGGGGATCACCGGTTGGGAGTTGGGGCACCCGTGCGGGCCCTACCTGATCGATGTCGCGTTCCCGGGCGTCAAGGTGGCCGTCGAGGTCGACGGCTGGGCTTGGCACGTCGACCAGGACCGGTTCGTGAACGACCGCCGCAAGGGCAACGCGCTCGTGCGCGCGGGCTGGGTGCTGCTGCGGTTCACCTGGCACGACCTGATCGGCTCCCCGCAGCGGGTGCTCGCCCAGATCGTTGCGGCGCTCGCGCAGGCGCCATGATCGCGGGCTCCGGCGGATTCCGTGCGCTGACGCACGGAATCCGCCGGGTTCGGCGATCATCCGGGTGGGACGGGGAGGTGTCAGGTCGCCTTCGTGCCGACCCAGCTCATCAGGCCGCGCAGCTTCTCCCCCACCTGCTCGATGGGGTGCTCCTGGCCCTCCTTCTGGAGGCGGTTGAAGTTGGGGCGGCCCGCGTCGTCCTCGGCGACCCACTCGCGCGCGAAGCGCCCGTCCTGGATCTCGGCGAGGATCTCGCGCATCGCATCCTTCGTCGCCGCCGTGATGACCCGTGGGCCGCGGGTGAGGTCGCCGTACTCAGCGGTGTCGGAGATCGAGAAGCGCTCGTTGGCGATGCCGCCCTCGTACATGAGGTCGACGATCAGCTTGAGCTCGTGCAGGCATTCGAAGTAGGCGATCTCGGGGGCGTAGCCCGCCTCGGTGAGCACCTCGAAGCCGGTCTGCACCAGCGCGGCCGCTCCCCCGCAGAGCACGGCCTGCTCGCCGAAGAGGTCGGTCTCGGTCTCCTCGGTGAATGTCGTCTCGATCACCCCGGCGCGCGCGCCGCCGATCGCCGCCGCATAGGACAGCGCCAGTGCCTTCGCCCCGCCCGTGGCGTCCTGCTCGACGGCGATCAGGCACGGCACGCCCTTGCCGTCGACGAACTGGCGGCGCACGAGGTGGCCGGGACCCTTGGGCGCGACCATCGCCACGTCCACGTCCGACGGAGGCTTGATCAGGTCGTAGCGGATGTTGAAGCCGTGCCCGAAGAAGATCGCGTCGCCCGACTTGAGGTTGGGGGCGATGTCCTCGGCGTAGATGTGGCGCTGCTTGGTGTCCGGCGCGAGGATCATGATCAGGTCGGCCCACGCCGAGACCTCGGCGGGCGTGCCGATCGTCAGGCCCTCGTCCGCCGCCTTCGCGCGGGACTTCGAGGCCGCAGGCAGGCCGATGCGCACCTCGACGCCCGAGTCCCGCAGCGAGAGCGAGTGCGCGTGGCCCTGGCTGCCGTAGCCGATCACGGCGACCTTGCGGCCCTGGATGATCGAGAGATCGGCGTCGTCGTCGTAGTAGATGTTGACACTCACGAGGTTCTTCTTTCCCTTAGCGGACGGCGGTGGCGGTGATGGAGCGCGGCCCACGGCCGACCGCGATGGTGCCCGACTGGACCATCTCGCGGATGCCGTAGGGCTCCAGATTCTTCAGCAGCGCCGCGATCTTCTCCGCGGTGCCCGTGGCCTCGATGGTCAGCGACTCGGGCGTGACGTCGATGGCCCTGGCCCGGAACAGCTCGACGATCTCCAGCACCTGGCTGCGCACCGTGGGATCGGCACGCACCTTGACCAGCAGGACCTGGCGCTGCACCGACTGCGCAGGCTCGAGCTCGACGATCTTGATGACGTGGATCAGCTTGTTGAGCTGCTTGGTGACCTGCTCGAGCGGGAAGTCCTCGACGGCCACCACGATCGTCATGCGGGAGACGTCGGGGTTCTCGGTGGGCCCCACCGCGAGCGACTCGATGTTGAAGCCGCGGCGGGAGAACAGGCCCGACACCCTGGCCAGTACCCCCGGCGTGTTCTCGACGAGCACCGAGAGGGTGTGCCGCTGCATCATCGCTGCCCCCTGCGCACGTTGCCTGCGCCCTCGGCGGCGGCGTCGGCCGTCACCTCTGCGGTGAGGGCGGCGATCGTCGCGGTGTCGGTGATGAGCTCGTCGCCGTCGAACAGCGGCCGGATGCCGCGCGCGGCCATGATCTCGTCGTTGCCGGTGCCCGCGGCGACCATCGGCCACACCTGGGCGTCGGCGCCGACCACGAAGTCGATCACGACGGGCTGGTCGTTGATCGCCATCGCCTGGTTGATGACCCGGTCGACGTCCTCCTTCGACTCCGCGCGCAGCCCGACGCAGCCCATGGCCTCCGCCAGCAGCTTGAAGTCGGGGATCCGGTGCTTGTGCGTGCCGAGGTCGGTGTTGGAGTAGCGCCCGGCGTAGAACAGGTTCTGCCACTGGCGCACCATGCCGAGGTTGCCGTTGTTGATGATCGCCACCTTGATCGGGATGTTCTCGATCGCGCAGGTGGCGAGCTCCTGGTTGGTCATCTGGAAGCAGCCGTCGCCGTCGATGCACCACACGACGGCGTCGGGGACGGCCATCTTGGCGCCCATCGCCGCGGGCACCGCGAAGCCCATCGTGCCGAGCCCCCCGGAGTTGAGCCAGGTGCGCGGCTTCTCGTAGCGGATGAACTGCGCCGCCCACATCTGGTGCTGCCCGACACCCGCCGTGTAGAGCGCGTCCGGCCCCGCGATCGCGCCGATCCGCTCGATGACGTACTGCGGGGACAGCGAGCCGTCGGCGGGCCAGTCGTAGCCGAGCGCGAAGTTCGCGCGGAGGTCGTCGAGGAACGCCCACCAGCCGGTGAGGTCCGCGGGCGGGTGCGCCGCCCGCTCGGCGGTCACCGCGTCGATGAGCTCGACGATGACCTCCTTGGCGTCGCCCACGATCGGGACGTCGGCCCGGCGGTTCTTGGAGATCTCGGCGGGGTCGATGTCGGCGTGCACGACCTGGGCGTGCGGCGCGAAGCTGTTGAGCTGGCCGGTGACGCGGTCGTCGAACCGCGCGCCCAGCGCGATCAGCAGGTCGGAGCGTTGCATCGCGGCCACGGCGGCCACCGTGCCGTGCATGCCCGGCATCCCGACGTGCTGACGGTGGCTGTCGGGGAACGCGCCGCGCGCCATCAGCGTCGTGACGACGGGGATGCCCGTCAGCTCGGCCAGAGCCAACAGCTCGGCGGAGGCCTCCGCCTTGAGCACGCCGCCGCCGACGTAGAGCACGGGCTGGCGCGCGGTGGTGATGAGCTTGGCGGCCTCGCGGATCTGCTTGCCGTGCGGCCGGGTCGTCGGCCGGTAGCCGGGCAGCTGCAGCTCAGGGGGCCAGCTGAACGTCGTGTGCTCCTGCAGGACGTCCTTGGGGATGTCCACCAGCACCGGGCCGGGTCGGCCCGTCGACGCCAGGTGGAAGGCCTCAGCGATCGCCCTGGGGATCTCCCTGGCGTCGATGACCAGCATGTTGTGCTTCGTGATCGGCATGGTGATGCCGGTGATGTCGGCTTCCTGGAACGCGTCGGTCCCGATCAGCGCACGGGACTGCTGACCGGTGATCGCGACCACCGGGATCGAGTCCATGTGGGCGTCGGCCAGCGGGGTGACGAGGTTGGTCGCCCCCGGCCCCGAGGTCGCCATACAGACCCCGACCTTGCCCGTGGCCTGCGCGTAGCCCGTTGCCGCGTGCCCGGCGCCCTGCTCGTGGCGGACGAGGACGTGCCGGACCTTCGTGGAGTCCAGCAGCGGGTCGTATGCGGGGAGGATCGTGCCGCCCGGGATGCCGAAGACGACCTCGCAGCCGACCTCTTCCAGCGAGCGGACGAGCGACTGCGCGCCGGTCATCGGCACGGCGTCGACCCGTGCTCCGGCCACGGCGTCGACGCGCGGGGTCTCCGTGCGCGCTACCGTGGCGGGCCTGCCGGGCGGTGGCGCCGGTTTGGGCCCTGAGCGGGGAGTTGCGGTGGTCATGGGGGCTTCGCCTCACTGCTGGTGACGGGATCCGGACATGAAAAAACCCCCGACCGCCGGAGGGCGGAACGAGGGTGGCGCGTCGACGACCGAGTACTCGCTCAGGCGTTGACGCGCCTGATAAGTACGAGGATGTGGTCGACGAGCATGGCCTGACGCTAGCGGCCCGGCGACCGACGCGTCAAATTGCTGGGACGGCGTGTCCGCATGGTGGGCAAGTCCGTCGGCCCGACTCGGCTGCGCGGTCCCGCCCGCGCCCGCGCTCGCACCGGCAACATTCGCCTAAACTCCGAACATGGCCTTGGAAGCCGCCGCAGGTGAGTGACCAGCCCGTCCATGCCGTGTTCCGGCCCGCGCGCCTCTCGGTACTGGCCGCGATCTTCATCGCGGTCTGCGCCACGCCCGTCGCGTTCGGCGCGCCCTACCTCTGGCTGATCTACCTCGTCCCGCTCGGGATCGTCGCGTGGGTGCTGCGCGTGCGGACGGTCGCGGACACCGAGGCGCTGACCGTACGACGGGTCGTCGGCACGCGACGCGTACCGTGGGCCGAGATCAGCTCGCTGCGTCTGCGCGACAAGGCCAGGGTGCGGGCGGTGCTGACCGACGGTGCCGAGCTACCGCTCCCCTCCGTCCACGTCCGCGACCTGCCTCAGCTCGCCGCCGCGTCCGGCGGGCGCCTCGCCATCGGAGACGATTGATGCCAGCGCTGCGTTCCCGCGTCACCACCCATGGCCGCAACGCCGCCGGAGCGCGCTCGCTCTGGCGCGCCACCGGCATGACCGACGGCGACTTCGGCAAGCCCATCGTGGCCATCGCGAACTCCTACACCCAGTTCGTGCCCGGCCACGTGCACCTCAAGGACCTCGGGGAGATCGTCGCCGACGGGGTCCGCGCGGCGGGGGGCGTGCCGCGCGAGTTCCACACCATCGCCGTCGACGACGGCATCGCCATGGGCCACGGCGGAATGCTCTACTCGCTGCCCTCGCGGGAAGTGATCGCCGACGCCGTCGAGTACATGGTCAACGGGCACGCCGCCGACGCGCTCGTGTGCATCTCCAACTGCGACAAGATCACGCCGGGGATGCTCAACGCCGCGATGCGGCTCAACATCCCGACGGTCTTCGTTTCCGGCGGTCCGATGGAGGCGGGCAAGGCCGTCGTCGTCGACGGGGTGGCACACGCGCCGACCGACCTCATCACGGCCATCTCCGCTTCGGCGTCGCAGGAGGTGGACGACGAGGGCCTCGCGCTGGTCGAGCGCTCGGCGTGCCCGACGTGCGGCTCGTGCTCGGGCATGTTTACCGCCAACTCGATGAACTGCCTCACCGAGGCGCTCGGCCTCGCGCTGCCGGGCAACGGGTCGACCCTGGCCACGCACGCCGCCCGCCGCGCGCTGTTCGAGCGCGCGGGCACGACCGTCATGGAGCTGGCGAAGCGCTGGTACGGCAGTCCTGACCAGCCCGGGGACGACGCCTCGGCCCTCCCCCGCAACATCGCCACCCGGGCGGCGTTCGAGAACGCGATGGCACTCGACGTCGCCATGGGCGGCTCCACCAACACCGTGCTGCACATCCTCGCCGCGGCCCAGGAGGGCGAGATCGACTTCGACCTGGCCGCGATCGACGCCGTCTCCCGGCGGGTGCCGTGCGTGGCCAAGGTCGCGCCAAACTCCGACTTCCACATGGAGGACGTGCACCGCGCGGGCGGCATCCCGGCCATCCTCGGCGAGCTGCGCCGCGGCGGCCTGCTGAACGCGGACGTCCACACCGTGCACTCCCCCTCGCTGGAGGCCTGGCTGGACGCGTGGGACGTGCGCGCCGCAGCGCCGTCGACCGAGGCGGTCGAGCTGTTCCACGCCGCCCCTGGCGGGGTGCGCACCACGCAGGCGTTCTCGACGTCCAACCGCTGGTCCTCGCTCGACACGGACGCGGCGACCGGCTGCATCCGCGATGTGGAGCACGCCTACACGAAGGACGGCGGGCTCGCGGTGCTGCGCGGCAACATCGCCCCGGACGGCGCGGTGATCAAGGCGGCCGGGATCGACGAGGAGCTGTGGCACTTCGAGGGCCCCGCGCGGGTCGTCGAGAGCCAGGAGGAGGCCGTCTCGGCGATCCTCGCCAAGCAGGTCAAGCCCGGCGACGTGCTCGTGATCCGCTACGAAGGGCCCTCCGGCGGCCCGGGGATGCAGGAGATGCTGCACCCGACGGCGTTCATGAAGGGCACGGGGCTCGGCCGGGTGTGCGCGCTGATCACCGACGGTCGGTTCTCCGGCGGGTCCAGCGGCATCTCGGTCGGCCACATCTCGCCTGAGGCGGCCGCGGGCGGGGTGATCGGGCTGATCGAGGACGGCGACCGCGTCGTCATCGACGTGCACGAGCGCATACTGGCGCTCGACGTCGCGGACGAGGTGCTCGCCGAGCGCCGCGCCAAGATGGACGCGAGCGAGCGGCCGTGGCAGCCCCGCGACCGGGACCGGCCGGTGAGCAAGGCGTTGCGGGCGTACGCCGCGTTGGCGACGAGCGCCCACACGGGGGCGGTCCGCCGGGTGCCCTGAGCCGTGCGCGGAAACCGTTGCCGGGACCACGTTTTCCGCGCACGGGTGCGTCAGCTCCGGGACAGGGCCGCGGCCGCCGTCGCGATCATCTCGCCGACGCGGGCCGCGCCCAGGTAGTCGGCGGCGAAGCCCAGGTACTGGACGTGGACATGCACGTCCGCCCAGTCGCTCTCCGTTCGCGTGGGCCGTGGGTAGTCCGCGGGCGGAGTGGCCCCCTGGGCCCGCAGGGTGGCCAGGTCGAGGGCGGCGGGGGCGACGCGGGCGTTGCCCCAGTCGATGAGGACGGCGCCGTCGCCCCTGCCGAGCACGTTGCCGCGGTGGGCATCGCCGTGCACGAGCGTGCGCGGCATCCGGGCGAGCGCGTCGATGATCACGGGTTCGGCCCGCCACGCCATCAGCGCCCGTGCGGCGTCGGCGAACTCCCGCTCTCCCGTGCGCGCCAGACCACCGCGGACGGCCACGAGCGTGCGGTCGCACAACGCCGCCCACCACGCCGCGTCGACGACGGGCACGCCGCGCGGCCGTCGACCCCGCCAGTGGGCGTGCACCCTGGCCAGGGTGCGCCAGACCGGGCCGGGCACGGGGTCGTCCGGCCCGAGGGCCGCCCCGTTGACGAAGGGCAGCACCAACCAGTCGGGGCCGACGGCCAGCGGTCGCGGTTCGACGTCGCCCACAACCGCGACCGCCCGCATGGCCGCCACCTCGACCGGCCCGGCCGCCTTGACCACGACCGTGAGCGACCGACCGTCGACATCGAGCTCGACCCGCTCCACCGATGTAGCCACGTAGCCGCCGGTCAGGGCCGCGCGCTCGACCACCCGAGCCGGGGATCCGAGGCGCCGTCGCACCGCGGCAAGCCAGATCTCGTCGGCGATCCCCTGCACCGTCACCGGGACGGCGCGCCGGGCGACCCCGTCAGCCCACCGCCGGACGGCGCAGCAGGATGTACACCAGCACGGCGGCGGCGACGCCGATCACCAGCGCCAGCACGCCCCAGGATGCGGGCCGCCGGTGCCAGGCACGTCCGTTGTCGAGTGAAATCCGGCCGGGCCCGGTGAACACCAGGCAGGCCGAGGCGAGCCCGAGGACGAGCGAGTACTCCACGGCGTCGCTGCTCCTCGGCCCCGTGACAAAGAAGCCGTTGCCCAGCTTGAGCAGCACCGCATTGATCATGATCGCGAGTACGGCGGCGGCGGCCAACGGGGTCAGCACACCGAGGACGATGAACGCCCCCGCCACCAGTTCGGTCACGCCCGTGACCCACGACAGCGTGGCCGCCTGCTGGTAGCCGAAGTTCTGCAGGTTGCCTGCGAACGACGCGATGCCCGGCCCACCCCACAGGCCGAAGACCTTCTGCGCACCGTGCGCGAGCACCACGCCGCCGACGCCGAGGCGAAGCAGCAACAGCCCGATGTCGGTGCCGCCGTTCCAGGCCAGCGGGCGCCGCGTCGGACGGGTCGCGTCGGGCTGCGACGTCGTGGCGTAGTTGCCGTACCCCGGGTACGCCGCAGGCTGCTCCGTCATGCGCGGCACAGTATCCCAATGGCTGGTCAGTACCCGTCCTGTACGAGGTTCGGCGGCGTGTTCCCCGCGGCGAACTCGGCGATCTGCGCTGCCGCGATCGCGAACGCCCGCTTGCTCGCCTGTGGGACGCTGCCGCCGACGTGCGGGGTGAGCAGCAGCCCCGGCGCGTCCCACAGTGGGTGGTCCGCGGGCAGCGGCTCGGGGTCGGTGACGTCGAGGGCGGCGCGCAGCCGTCCGGAGACGAGCTCGGCGACGAGCGCGTCGGTGTCGGCCACCGGGCCGCGCGCGGCGTTGACCAGCACGGCGCCGTCGGGCATCGCGGCGAGGAACGCGGCGTCGACGAGCCCGCGGGTGGCGTCGGTCAACGGGACGATCAGCACGCAGGCGTCGTGGCGGGGCAGGAGGTCGCGCACCTCGTCGATCGCGTGAACGCCGTCGCGGGCGCGGCGGCCGACCAGCGTGGTCGTGACGCCGAACGGGGCGAGCCGGGCGACCGTCTGCTCCGCGACGTCGCCCGCCCCGACGATCAGCACCCGCTTGTCGGCCAGCTCCTCGGTCTGGTGGTAGTCCCACTGGCGCTCCGCCTGCGCGGCGAGGAAGCGCGGCAGGTGCCGGTAGACGGCGAGGAGCGCCGCGACGATCCATTCGGCGGTCGCGCCGCCGTGCGCGCCGCGGCCGTCGGAGAGCGCGACGCCGTCGGGGAGCTTGCCGATCCACGCCTCGGCGCCCGCCGTGAGCAGCTGCACCAGCCGCAGCTTCGGCAGCTGCCCCAACGCGGCCACGATCTCGCCGGTCGCGAGGAACGGGGCGACGACCACCTCCGCGGTCTGCGCCTCGGGGGGCAGCTCGGCGGCGGGGTCGTAGCGCACCGCGCGCACGCCGGGCACGTCGGCCAGCGCCGCGATCCCCGCCTCGTCCGGCACGAGCACGTCGATCCGGCTCGCGCTCTGGACCGTTCCCTGCTGGGCCGTCTCTTTCTGGACCATGGGATTCGACCGTACTCACCGGCCGCTCACCCCGCCCCACCT
>DASWUV010000089.1:0-89986 GCA_036401495.1 Pseudonocardia sp.
GGTCGTGGCGTTCAGCACCGAGATCGGCGCCTCGTCGCGCGGCTGCACCTGGAACACCGTCGGCGTGTCCACCTGCGCGAAATACCGGAACTCACAACCCACCGCTACCTGTCTGACCGTCACCGGCGCATCGTCCTGCACACCGTCGAGTTGCACCCGGTCGGCCTCCCTCGACGGCATGCGCGTCAGTAGGTTGGTGGCCGTGAGAGCTACCGCGTCGGGCCTCGACAACGACTTCGACGCGCGACGAACGCGTGCCTGACGGCGCTGCAGACCCGTCGCCGTCGTCCGCTGCCCGCGGGCCTGGTCGGCCCGAGCGACGACCCGGGCGCCCCCTTGGTCGTCGATGCGACGGTGGCGTGGTTGGAGCCGTTCCCCGATCGGGCCGCGGGTGACCCGGCCGCGGCGGCGCTGGGCCGGGAGCCGCTGGGTCTGGCGTTCGAGGCCGCGCTGCAGACCCTTTCGGCGCGGCAGCGCGCGGTGCTGATCCTGCGGGAGGTGCTGCAGTGGCCCGCGACCGACGTCGCCGACTGCCTCGACATCTCGGTGGCCGCCGTCAACAGCGGCCTGCAGCGTGCGCGCGCCGCGGTGCGCAGCACGGCGGTCGCGCAGGAGTCGCTGAGCCTGCCCGACGACCCGGAGGCGCGCGCCGTCGTCGACCGGTACGTCGACGCGTTCGTGCGGGCGGACCTCGGTGCGCGGCCGATCGCGGCGAACGGGCAGCCCGGCTTCGCCGCGTACGCCCTTGGTGCGGACGGCGACTTCCACGCCCACAGCCTGCAGGTCTTCACCACGCAGGCGGGGATGGTCGCGCACAACGTGGTCTTCGGGGACCCGATGCTGTTCCGCCTCTTCGGGTTGGCGTCGTCGCTGCCTGCGGAGGGCTCACATGCCTCGCAGTAGCTCGTCGGGATGGGACCCGTCGGGGCGAGACTCCGTCGGAGGCGACGCGGTGACCGGCCGGGCGGCGGCCGCCAGCAGTGCGCACCCCGCGGCGATGGCCAGCATCGCGAGCACGCCCTTCGGCGGGAAGATGTGGTTCTGCAAGAACGGGTAGCACGCGGCGCCCAGCAGCACCGTGCCCGGTACGGCGCGGACGCCGTCCCGGCGGATGAGCACGATGCCGGTCAGCACGGCAGAGGCGAACAGGCAGTACACGCCCGTGGCCCCCACCCGGTCGCCGATCAGGAACAGCCACGGCACGGCGGGACTGCCGCCGTGCAGAGCATCGGTGACCAGGCCCGCGCCGATCCCGTCCAGCACGTCGAGCGCGGTGTAGAAGGTCGCGAAGCCATAGGCCGCCACCCGGGCCGCCCACGCCACCGGTCCGCGCTCGCCGCGCAGCAGCACCCAGATCGCGACGCTGATCAAGGGAAAGACGGGGATCAGCCAGACGTGCAGCGTCCACCACGCCCGCGCGGTGCTCGCGTCGAGATAGTGGGGATGCAGCAGACCGAACCCCGCGAGCGCCAGCCCCGGCAGGGCCACGCCGACGATCGTCAACCATCGCGTCACCTGTGCCATCGTGCCCGGCGTCGGCGGGCGCGGCGCATCAGCCCGTCCCGCGGGGCACGGAGCCCGAAAGCGTCGGGCTCACCGCGATGGCGTTCGCGGCGACGATGAGGGCAATGGCCAACCAGTCGACCAGGCCGAGCGCTTCACCGAGGACCACCGCGCCGACGGCCGCGGCGAGCACCGGGTTGACGCTCATGAAGATGCCGAAGAAGTGCGCGGGAACCCGACGCAGTACCAGTAGGTCGGCGACGAACGGCACGGCCGACGACAGGAGCCCCGCGGCCGCGGCGCAGGCGATTGCGGTCGGGGTCGGCGGGTGCACGACGAGCGTCGCGATCCCGATCGGCACGTAGACCAGCGCCGAAAGGGCGCCTGCCGCGGCCGACCCTTGGACGCCGGGTACGCGCTGCCCCATCGTGCGGTTGAGCAGGATGTAGCCCGCCCAGCACAGCGCGGCGAGCAGGCCGAGGCCGACGCCGAGGTAGTCGGTGGTCGGCAGGGGACGGGTGAGCACGACGACGCCTGTCACGGCGAGGGCCACACACGCGAGGACCGCCAGGCGGCGGCGGGCCACCGCCACGGTCAGCGCGCCGGCCACAGCGACGCTCAGCGGCCCGAGGAACTCCAACGTCACCGCCATGCCGAGACCGACCCGGTCGATCGCGCTGTAGAGGGCGACGTTCATGGTCGCGAAGACCGCGGCGAGGGCCAGCACCGGACGCCATTGCCACCAGGTGAACGAGCGCAGCCTCGGCCGTCCGACGGCCAACAGGATCACGGCGGCCACCCACTGGCGCACGGCGACGACGCCGACCGGACCGAGTACGGGGAAGGCCATCGCGCCGACGGCGGCACCGGTCTGGCTGGCCAGCCCGCTGCCGAGCATGACCACCATGGCGGCTGCGCGGCCCAGGGGACTGGGCAAACTGTCGGGCGACGCCGCGGCCGACCCCGCTTCGGACCGGACTCGTGTGTCGCTGTCCACGCGTCCAGCATGCAGAAGCACCGAACATTCACAAAATGCATCTACTGTTCTATTGATACGCTGTACGCATGGGTGTGGAGCTGCGCCACCTCCGCGTTCTGATCGCCATCATCGACGCCGGTGGCTTCACCGACGCCGCCCGTGAGCTCGGCGTCTCCCAGCCCTCGGTCTCGCGCACACTCGCGGCGCTGGAGAGCGCGGTCGGCGTAGGGCTGTTGCGCCGGACCAGCAGGCAGGCCGTGCTGACGGCGGCAGGCGAACGCGTGCTGGCCAGGGCGCGGCGCATCGTCGCCGAGCTCGACGACCTGGGGAACGAGGCCCGAAGTGGCGGCGGACGGCTCCGCGTCGGGCACGCCTGGGCGACGATGGGCGAGCACACCGTCGAGTTCCAGCGCCGCTGGGCGCGGCACCACCCGGAGGTCTCGCTGCAGTTCGTGCGGACCAACTCGCCGACCGGTGGCCTCGCTGAAGGCGCCTGCGACATCGCCGTCGTGCGCACCCCGTCCGATGCGCACGTCCCCGACACGACCCGGTTCGACAGCGCCGTCGTCGGCCTGGAGTCGCGCCACTGCGCGGTGGCGGCAAGCGACCCGCTGGCCCGAAGGAGGCAGCTGCGCCTCGCCGACCTCAGCGGCCGTGTCATCGCCGTCGATCCGCGCACCGGCACGACGACGGTCGACCTGTGGCCGCCAGAGGCGCGCCCCGAGGTCGAGGAGACCCACGACGTCGACGACTGGCTCAGCCTCATCGCCTCGGGGCGCTGCGTCGGGGTCACCGCCGAGAGCACGCTGACGCAGTACCGGCGCCACGGCGTCGTCTTCCGCCGCCTGCGCGGTGCCCCGCCGGTGCCGGTGAGGCTCATGTGGTGGCGCGCCGATCCCCACCCCGCCACGCCCGACGCGGTCGATCTGCTGGCCGATCTCTACGCCGGAACGTCACGGGGAGCGTGACGGCACGCAAGTCCCTACAACGCGGCCGCCGCCGGCATGACCTCGCGTTCGAACAGCGCGATCCGCTCCGGCCTCCACACCTGCGGCACCTTGCCCTGCACGGCCTGGATCCCGAGCTTGCCGAGCTCGGCGAGCATGCCGAGGAAGGCGTCGACCTTCTCGCCCCGTTCGCCGAGGTCCAGCGGCACCTGGACGGTCTTCGCGATCGCCTCGTAGGGCCGTCCCTCCGCCTCGCAGTGCGCGCGCAGGACGTCGAGCTTGCGTTCCAGCTCCGGCCCGATGAACAAATTGCAGGCGTCCGCGTACTTCGCCACCAACCGCAGCGTCTTGCGCTCGCCTCCGCCACCGATCAGGATCTTCGGACGACGCAGCGGCTGAGGCTCGTTGAGCGTGCGCTCGAGGTGGTAGTGCTCGCCGTGGAACGGGCCGTCATCGGCGGGGTCCCACATCTGGTTGCAGATCTGCAGGGTCTCCTCGAGCCGCTCGAAGCGTTCGGCCAGCGGCGGGAACGCCAGCCCGAGGCCCCGTGCCTCCTGCTCGTTCCACGCCGCGCCGATCCCGAGCCACGCCCGGCCTTCGGACAGGACGTCGAGGGTGCTGATGAGCTTGGCGAGCATGCCGGGCTCCCGGTAGGAGACGGCGGTGACCCAGGCCAGCAGCTCGACGCGCGAGGTGTGGGCGGCGAGGTAGCCCAGCGTGGTGTAGGCCTCGAGCATCTCGTGCTCGGGAGGTCCGTGGACGCCGATCTGCCAGACGTGGTCCATCACGCTCACGCGGGCGAACCCGGCGTCCTCCGCGGCGACGACCACGCGCGCGAGTTCGACGGCGAGCCCCCGCGGCCCGCTCGGGAAGGTGAAGTCCGCGATGTGCAGCCCGATTTCCATAGATCTCCTCCGTCGTCGACGACCGGTGGGACCGGAGTCTGCCCCACGCCGAGCACGCCCGGTTCTCAGACCGGGACGCCGACCACCATGCCGGTGCGCTGTGCACCCTCGGACAGCTCCGCGGGCCGCCACCGCGCTGCGGCCAGCATCGCGGGGACGTCGGCGTCGCCGAGCGCGAACGGCTCGCCCTCGCCTGCGACCCGCTCCGCGAAGTGCTGCCGCCGGACGGGGTCGGCGCCGGGGACGCGTGTCGAGAGGGCCAGGCGGGTGCCTGCTGCCGCGATCGACCGCAGACGTGCCAGCAACGTGGCGACCACGTCCGGCGCGAGGTACACCACGAGCCCTTCGCACAGCAGCAGCGACGGCACGTCCGGCGCGAAACCTTCCGCCGTCAGTGCGGCGGCGACGTCGTCGTGGACCAGGTCCGCCGCCACGAAGGTGAGGTCCGGCGACGTGATCGCCAGCCGCGCCATGCGATCGCGCTTGTCACCCTGGGTCGCCGGGTGGTCGACCTCGAACCAGCGCACACCGGGCTTCGCGTAGCGCAGGGCGCGGCCGTCGTAGCCCGCTCCGAGCACAGCGACCTGGGTAATCCCGCGGTCGAGCCCGTTCACGACGACCCGGTCGAAGAAGGCCGTGCGGAAACGGAGGTAGCGTCCCATCCCGGGGTTCCGCTCACCCTCGACGCCCGCGGCGACGTCGCTCGCCAGCCGATCGTCCGCCTCCGGATCGCCGACGGCGGAGGGGATCCGCGGGTAGCCGAGGCGGTACGCCGCGACGTGCCGCGCCGTGCGCGACGGCATTCCCTCACGCATGAGCGGTCAACGCCTCGAGGGTGGCGCGGGTGTGCGCCACATACTCCGGGCCGACCTCGGCCACGAGCGCGGCGTCCACGCGTTCGATCGCGGCGCGGATGACCGCCGCGGCTTCCTCGCCGCGCGTGGTGAGCCCCACGCGCAGCCGTCGTCGGTCGTCGGGGTCGATCGCGCGGTCGAGATAGCTGCGGTTGACCAAGGTGTCGACGAGGGCGCCGCCCGCCTGCTTAGAGATCCCGACCGCCTCGATCACCACACTCATCGGCACTCCGCCGCGCGCGATCGCGCCCAGCACGAACGCGCCGTTGCGAGGCAGGTCGTCGCACCCGACCTTCTCCAGCGCGGCGCGCATCGCGGCGCCGTAGACCTGCCGAGCCGACCGCATCAGCGCGGGCAGGGATATCTCCGAGTTGTCCACGGGCCGTACCTTATATGCAAGAAACAGGACAGTACAATTTCAGTACTATCAATGGTGGAACTCGGGTCACGTCGACGGCTTCGCGGGACGCCACGAGCAGGTCAGCGTCGCGACCCGCGCCAGCCTGCACTCCAGATCCGTCATCCGCGACCGGTCGGCCACCACCAGCGCAAGGAGCTCGGCGAAGCCTTCGAGGGTCCGCAGCTCACCGGGCAGCGGCGCGCGCTCGACGGGCAACACCACGAACAGGAGCCCGAGCACCCCGTCTGCGTGGTGCAACGGCAGTGCGACGCCGTGACCGCTCGACCGCGGCTCGGGGAACGCCTCCGCTGCCGGGTCGAAGAGGCGGGGCCGCCCGCCGTCCAGCACCTGCGCGAACGCCTCCGGTGGCTTGCTGGTCCCCAGTCGTTGCGTAAGCCACCGCGGCACCCCGAACGCCGCGCAGAACCGCAGCCCGTCGTCGCAGCGGACGTAGAGGCCGCCGCACCGGCCGTCGACCGCCCGGACGACGGGTCGGACAGCGGCCCGCAACGCCGTGGCCAGGTCGAGGGCGGCGATGTCCCGTGCGGTCCGGCCTGCCGGGTCGGGGGCATCGGGCTCCAGCGGCTCGGCGCCGACGGTGGCGACACCCGCGGCGCGGTCCGGCGGCATCGCTCCCGCGCCCGCTGCGTCGAGGTAGCGGCGCAGTTCGGCGGGCCGGTAGCGGCGGTGCCCACCGGGCGTGCGCATCGCGGTGAGCAGGCCTGCCTCCTCCGCGGCCAGCAAGCTGGTCCGGCTGAGGCCCAGCGCTCGCGCCGCCTCGCTGACCGTGAGCCATTGCTCCGCCGAGGTCGTTCTCGCCATGCCCGGCCCCGCATTCCACTTGATCTGTCCAGCAACAGTTTGAAGGGCTTTACCGACAGTGGTACACCTCACTCAAGGTGATCGTCGAGGGGCAGCTGCCCGGCGATCCGCCGACGTTCAGACGTTTCTGAACAGTTCGCGAGGGGGGTGACAGATGTCCTTGGCCGCACTTCACCCTGATCTCGCCGGGCAGGTCGCCCTCGTCACCGGCGCCGCCCGCGGCCAGGGCCGTCTGCACTGTCTCGCGCTGGCCGAAGCGGGCGCCGCCGTCGCCGCGCTCGACGTCTGCCGCAATCTGGAGGTGCCCGCCTACCCCCTCGGCACCCGTGCGGAGCTCGACGGCGTCGTCGACGAGATCCGGTCGGCAGGCGGCCGGGCGCTGCCGGTCGTCGCCGACGTGCGTGACGCCCGGTCGGTCGAGGCGGCCGTCGCGGCCGTCGTCGACGAGTTCGGCAGGCTCGACGTCCTGGTCAACAACGCCGCCGTGGTCACCAGCGCCCCGTTCTGGGAACTCACGGAGCAGCAGTGGACGGCGATCGTGGACACCAACCTCTCGGGGGTGTGGCGCACGACCAAGGCCGCTTCCCCGTACCTGCGGCGGTCGCCGCGCGGTCGGATCGTGCACATCGCCTCCACCGGCGGCGTGCGCGCGATCCCGGAGTTCGCGCACTACGTCGCGGCCAAACACGGCGTCGTGGGGCTCACCAGGGCAATGGCGATCGAGCTGGCGGGAGACGGTGTCACCGTCAACGCGCTCCTGCCCGGCGCCGTGTCCTCGCCGATGCTCGACGGGCTCGCCGACGAGCTCGGCCTCACCCCGGATGACGTCCACAAGCGCTGGCTGCACGACCAGCTGCTGGTGGAGGTCATTCCGCCATCTGACGTCACAGGGGCGCTGATCTGGCTGCTCAGCGACTCCGCCCGGCACGTCACCGGCCATTGCCTCGCTGTCGACGGAGGTGCGCTGGCCCGCTGACGCCTGTCCGCACCACCACCGCTCAAGGAGGAGCAAATGGGAAGGTTCGACGGCAAGGTCGTGCTCATCACCGGAGGCGCCCGCGGTCAGGGCCGCGCGCACGCGCTGAAGTTCGCGGGCGAAGGCGCCGACGTCGCGTTCTGCGACATTGCGGCGCAGATCGAGACCGTGCCCTACGCGTTGTCCCGCCAGGCTGATCTCGACGAGACCGTGAAGCTCGTCGAGGAGCTGGACCGCCGCTGCGTCGGCGCCGTCGCCGACGTGCGCGACCTCGGGCAGGTGCAGGCCTTCGTCGAACGGGCCAAGACCGAGCTGGGCCGCGTCGACTTCCTCCTCGCCAACGCCGGGATCTTCTCGTTCGGGAACATCGCCGAACTGGACGACAGCACCTGGCAGGACATGATCGACACCAACCTGACCGGCGTCTTCCATGCCATCCGCGCGGTGCTGCCGACCATGATCGAGCAGGGCTTCGGCCGGATCGTGGCGACGTCGTCCATGGCAGGGAAGATGGGCTTCCCCGCCATCGGGCACTACGTCGCCGCGAAGTGGGGGGTCATCGGCCTGGTCAAGTCCGTCGCGAGGGAGGTCGCGGCGAACGGGATCACGGTCAACGCCGTCTGCCCGACGAACGTCGACACCGACATGATCCAGAACGTCACCGCGTACAAGCTGTTCCTCCCCGACGCCGAGAACCCCACACGGGAGGACGCCGCGGCGGCGTTCCAGACGTTGAACGCGATCCCCATCCCGTGGGTGGAGACGGTCGACATCTCCAACACGATGGCCTTCCTGTGCTCAGACGACGCCCGCTACATCACCGGCGAGACGATCGCCGTCGCCGCGGGCATGAACGCATCCAACGCAGGCTGAGGGAGAGGACACCGCAATGGCAGGTCGGCTCGAAGGCAAGGTGGCGCTGGTTTCCGGGGCCGCGCGGGGACAAGGGCGGTCGCACGCTGTGCGAATGGCGCAGGAGGGCGCCGACATCATCGCGTTCGACGTCTGCAAGCAGCTCCCCACCGTCGGATACCCGTTGGCGAACTCCGAGGACCTGAAGGAGACCGCGCGCCAGGTCGAGGATCTCGACCGGCGGATCATCGCCCGCGAGGCCGACGTCCGCGACGCCGCGGCAGTGCGCGCGATCGTCGAGGAGGGCGTGGCCGAGCTCGGCCGCCTCGACATCGTCAGCGCCAACGCAGGCATCGCCACGTTCGCGGAGAACGCGTGGACGCTGGAAGAGGACGCATGGGAAGAGATGATCGCGGTCAACCTCACCGGGGTCTGGAAGACGCTGAAGGCCGCGATCCCGCCGATGATCAACGCAGGCAACGGCGGGTCGATCATCATCACCAGCTCCACGGCGGGCATCAAGGGCATGGCGGGCATCGCCCACTACGACTCGGCCAAGCACGGCGTCGTCGGGCTGATGCGCACGCTGGCCATCGAGCTCGCGGCGCACTCGATCCGGGTCAACACGGTGCACCCGACCGGCGTGAACACCCCGATGGTCGTCAACGACTACATGGCCCAGTTCCTGGCCGAGGACACCGGCGGAGCCAACATCATGAACCTCCTGCCGGTGGAGCTCGTCGAGCCGGTCGACATCTCCAACGCGGTGCTGTGGCTGGCCTCCGACGAAGCCCGATACGTCACCGGCGTGTGCCTCCCGGTGGACGCCGGGTTCCTCCAGAAGTAGGCAGGGCATGGCAGAACCGAGCGGGCCGCCGTCACCCATCGGGACGGCGGCCCGGCCGTCCGCGACCAGAACGCGCCGCGACGCGATCGCCCGCGACGTCGTCGGGCGCCGCCGCGAGCTGGATCTCGTGCTCGCGGCCGTCTCCGCGGGCCGCGACATCCTGCTGGAAGGGCCGCCGGGCACGTCGAAGTCGACGATGCTCCGCGCGATCACCGCGAACTGGGGCGTGCCCTTCGTCCTGGTGGAGGGCAATGCGGAGCTGACACCCGCCCGGCTGGTCGGGCACCACAACCCGGCGCGGGTGCTGCGCGAGGACTACAGCAGCGAGAACTTCGTGCCCGGTCCGCTGGTCGAGGCGATGCGCGGCGGCGGCTTCCTCTACATCGAGGAGCTCAACCGCGCACCCGAGGACACGCTCAACGTGCTGCTGGGCGCGATGGCGGAGCGTGCGGTGAGCGTGCCGCGGGTCGGGGTGATCACGGCCCTGCGCACGTTCCGGGTGCTCGCGTCGATGAACCCGTTTGACAACGTCGGCACGGCACGGATCTCCGACTCCGTGTACGACCGCTGGTGCCGCCTGGCCGTCGGGTACCAGGAGGCGGGGGAGGAGGCCGACATCGTCGCCGTCCGCACCGGCAGCACCGACCGCCTGCTGATCGCGGACGCCGTGGCGATCACCAGGGCCACCCGCACCCATCCGGAGCTGCGCCGGGGCTCGTCGGTGCGCGGCGCCATCGACCTGACCGCCATCGCGGCGGAGCTGGAGCTGCTGGAGACCTACCCGGACCGCGAGCGGCTCGTGCTGGATGCGGCCATGCTCGCGCTGTCGGGCCGCATCGGCGTCGACGAGGCGAGCGACACCACGCCCGAGGCGGTGATCACCGAGATCTGGGAGAACCATTTTTTCTCCTCCCCCGGCGCGCGGCGCCGGGGCCCCACCGGTTAGCGGTCGACAACCCGATCACGCTGCCCACGACGGAGGAGCGTCGTGGTCTCGCGCCGCTTCGACGTCGTCCCAAGCAGCTCACCGAGGCCCCCGCGCTCTACCAGCCGGGGACGGGCCGCACGCTGGTCGTCGACCTGGACCTCGCCGACCGCGGCACCGGGGACCTGGCGCAGCCCGCAGGCGGGCAGGGCGTGCTGCTCACCCACCGCCGGGCCACGCTGCGTGACGTGGCCGAACTGGTGGAGGACCGCGAACCCGACCGCGAGGCAGTCGTGCTGGCGCAGCGGATCGCGCGCAGGCTGTCGATCCGGCGCCGCCCCCGCGATCCCCGCGCCGAGCGTGGGTCCGGGAAGCTGGCGAGCGTCCCCTACCGGTACCGCTCGGACGACATCGATCTCGACCGCACGATCGAGGTGCTCACCGAACGGCCTGTGCCCGACGACACCGACATCATCGTTCGGGAGCGGATGCGCTCGCGCCGCGCCGTGGTGCTGATCGTCGACGTGTCCGGGTCGATGCGCGGGGAGAAGGTGCGGATGGCGGCCGCCACCGTGGGCGCCCTGTCCGCGGACCTCGTCGAGGATCAGCTCGCAGTGGTGGCGTTCTGGTCGGACGCGGCCTTGCTCACCCCGCTCGAGGCGGACATGCCTGCGGCCCGGTTGCTCGACCGGTTGCTGCGCATCCCCGCCCGCGGGCTGACCAACGTGCACTTCGCACTGACCGTGGCCCACGCCGAGCTGGCCCGTTCGGCGGCGCGCAGGCGCAGCGCGGTGTTGTTGACCGACGCCGTGCACAACGCCGGACCCGACCCGCGGACCGTGGCCCGGCTCTTTCCCGAGCTGCATGTGCTGCTGCAGACCGACGGCGAGCACGACGCGCCCCTCGGTGCCGACCTCGCCCGGCTCGGCCACGGCCGGTTCGCCCCGATCGCCACCCACCGCGATGTGGCGCCCGCCTTGAACCGGGTGCTCGCAGGCTGATCGCGCTGGACCTGAAGTGGACTTGAGCTCGTAGCGTTTGCGCATGGCAGAGATCGGATCCGTCGGGTTCACCGTCCAGGTCGCCGACGACGGGCGACACGTCGACGACGCGAAGGAGTTGGAGGAGCTCGGATACTCCACGATCTGGCTGCCCGGCGGGCAGATCGACCGGCCGGAGCGGGTTCTCGACCTGCTCGGGGCGACCCGTTCGGCCGCGGTCGGCACGGCGGTGCTGTCCGCCGCGGTGTTCGGGCCCGACCGCGTGGTCGCGCTCCACCGTGCGGTGCAGCGCGAGGCGCCGGGGCGCAGCGTCGTGCTGGGGTTGGGCGGCCCGCAGCAGCGGCGGTCGCTCGCGGCCGTCGCGAGCTACTTCGACCACCTCGACGCCGCAAACCCGCCGGTGCCGCCGGAGGACCGCATGCTGGCCGCGCTCGGGCCCCGCAAGCTCGCGGTGGCGGCCCGCCGCTCGGCGGGCCCGATCCTGTTGCTCGTGACGCCCGACTACCTCCGGACGACACGGGTGGCGGTCGGGGCGTCGACGGTGGTCGTGGGACTGTTCGTCGTTCTCGACAGCGATCCTGCGCGAGCCCGCGCGGCCGCGCGGGCACCGCTCGGGTTCCTCACCGGGCTTCCGGGCTATCGAGACCACCTGGCCCGCCTCGGCTACCTCGACGCCCAGGTCCGCGACGTCGCCGACGTGCTGGTGGATGACCTGGTCGCGTGGGGGAGTCCCGAGGCCGTCGCCGAACGCGTCGATCGTCTTCTCCAGGCGGGTGCCGACCACGTCTTCGTTCAGATGGTGTCCGACGGCGAGCAGCCTGCAGGCCTCGACGCGGCGCGCCGACTCGCCTCCCACCTGACACCCCTGCACAAGACGTGACAGCCCACCGGCCGGGCCCCGTTCGGGACCTTCCGCGCAAGCGTGCGGTGGTGACAGTGCTGTTCACCGATGCGCACGGGCAGGTCCTGGTCGTCAAACCGACCTACAAGCAGGGCTGGGAGTTGCCCGGTGGTGCGGTGGAGGACGACGAGTCTCCCCGACGAGCAGCCGCTCGCGAGGTGTTCGAGGAGTTGCACCTGCACTGCGTCCCCGGTCCGGTTCTCGCACTGGACTACGTCTCGGCTGCGGCAAGCAGCGCAGGCACCGAGGGGCTCGTGGTGGTGTTCGACGGCGGCACCCTCACCCAGGATCCCGCCGCGCTGCAGTTGGCTTCCGATGAGCTGGCTGCGGCGATGTTCGCCGACGCCGTCGCTCGGGAGCAGCGCCTGCCCGCGCTGCAGGCCCGGCGCGCGGCGGCCGCGCTCGCGGCCCGCGCCACCGGACGCACCGTCTACCTGGAGGACGGCCACCCGCGCTGACCCCGTCGGCCGCGCGGGTGATCGCTGGGCGCAGGCTCATACTGATGGCGTGCGGACGATGCTCATGCTGCTCGTCGTCATGTGGTTGGGTGCCGGGTGTGCGGGACCGACCGCTCCGGCTCCCGTCGAGGTCCGGTTCACCCCCGTCGCGCTACCGCCGGGCACCACACCGGAGGTGCTCGCGTCGACGGGTGACCAACTGCTGATCGGGGTGCGCCGCGAGGGGCAGGCGACGGCCCCCGGGCTGCTGCGCCGAGGGCCTGACGGCACGGTCACCGAGATACCGCTGCAAGCGGCCACCGGGTACGGGCGCACGGCGTTCTGGTACTCCCTGGTCGGCGACGGCAACCGCATCCTCGGCATCGGCGGCGACCGCGGTGGTGCGCACGGCAACGTGCGCTGGAGTGTCTGGACCGGGTCGAGCGCGGGCGTCGCGGAGCACGCGCAGGGGTTCAGCACGTTCGGCGGCTGGGGCGCGGGCGACCTGATCGACGGGGTGCTCACCCCGGCGGCGTCTGCCGTCGTGGGTTCGTGGCAGAGCGACGACGCCGGGCTCGACGTCGCGGTGTGGACGCCGCAGGGCGACAGCTGGGTGCGCCGGTCCTCGACCGGTACGCCGCTGCAGAGCACCCGCGCCAACGTCTCGTTCGCCACCGCCGCGACGGCGTCGGCACAGGGCGTCACGGTCGCGGGCTGGCAGTTCGCCACCGGACCGGCAGGCCGTCAGGCCCCTGTCGTGTGGCAATCGGGGCCGGACGTGGCGGGTTGGCGCAAGACCGTCCTGCCCGACGCCGGGTCGGCGGGTACCGCGGTGGCGGTGCGCTGCGCGACATCGGGCTGCGCGGTGGCCGGGCGCGTCGACGGCGTCCTCGCGCTGTGGCGGCTGGCCGAGGGCACCTGGAGCCGGGTCGCCGGGATTCCGCCCATTCCGGTCGGGGACGCCGACCGCCTCGCCGCCCCGCTCGACCCGGACGGCGCGCCCACGCAGATCGTCTCCGACGACGGCCAGGTGAAGGTCATCACGGCAGGGCAGCCGACGTCGGTCCGCGTGGCCGATGGGCCGACCGGGACAGTGCTCGGGGCGGCGGAGGTCGGCCCGACGGTCTACGTCGTCGCGGGCGACCCGGCCGCCCCGCGCCTGTGGCAAACGACGGCGGCTGTCCGTTGAATGGCGTTCCGCGGCATCCGTCCCACTCGGAAGAGGGTCGGCTGACCAGGTAGACGGCGGCGCCGGGTGAGCTGTGCCACGCTGCGCGCATGACGAAGGCCGAGGACCCGGCGAGGACCGTGGAACGGGCGATCGCCCGTCATCCGGGCGAGCCCCGCCGTGGCGACCGTGGGGAGAACCGCATACCGCCTGCTGTCGCCGTGATCGTGGCCGCGGCGCTGTACGCGCTGCTGCCCGACCCGGTCCGGCTCGGCCCCCGGGTGATCGTGGCAGGCATCGAGGCCGTGCTCCTCGTCTCGCTCCTGATCACCAACCCGCGCCGGATGACGCGCGAGACGCGCGCCTCGCGCGTGGTCTCGCTGCTGCTGGCCGCCCTGGTCGCGGTGACGAACCTGGTGGCGCTCGGGCTGCTGGTCGCCGATCTCGTCTCGGGCCGGGCAGCGCAGGCGCAGTCGTTGTTGTTGGCCGGGCTGCAGGTCTGGCTGACCGGCGTGATCGGGTTCGGCTTGATCTACTGGGAGCTCGATCGCGGCGGCCCGGTGTCGCGGGCCAGCCGTACCCGCTCGGCGTTGCCCGCGGCCGACTGGCGCTTCTCCCAGGACGAGAACGACGACACCGTCGTGGAGGTCGCGAAGAGCGCGAGCGGCAAGGCCGGATGGGTGCCGGAGTTCGTCGACTACCTCTACCTGTCGCTGACGAACTCCAGCGCGTTCAGCCCGACCGACACCATGCCGCTGACCACGAGGGCGAAGCTGTTGATGGGGGTACAAGCCATGGCCGCGCTGCTGGTCACCCTCGTGATCGTGGCCAGGGCTGTCGGCGCCATCCAGCAGTGAGGCTGGTTCGCCTCCGGCGTCGAAGGGTAAGCCTGTGCGCAGTGCAGGCACTGGCGACTGGTAGCGAGGAGGCCCGAGATGGCCGGGAAGCGCACGGAGACCGACCGGATGCGCGACGACGTCCCTTCGACGATCGCGCGTTCCGACGACAAGGCGGTCCGCACGTACAAGAAGACGCTGGAGTCGGCCGAGAAGAGCTACGGCGACGGCGAGCGGGCGCACCGCGCCGCGTACTCGTCGCTCAAGCACACCCACGAGAAGGTCGGCGACCACTGGGAGCCCAAAGAGCAGAACGGCCCCTCCGACCAGCAGGCCGAGCAGTCCACCCCGGACAAGCTGCAGCATCCCGAGCCCACCGCGGAAGGGGTCGACGCGAACGCCAGCAAGGCCCACCTGGTCGAGGTCGCACGCCGGGTGGGTGTCAAAGGGGTCAGCCGGATGCGCAAGGCCGACCTCGTCGAGGCCATCCGCAAGGCGAACGCGCGCGCGACCGCACGCGCCCGCTGAGCGCGGCCGCGACCTCGCTCAGGGCATGCTGACCAGGGCAGACGTGGTTTCCCTCCGCGAGGGCGGGGTAGTCCCCGGGATGACCCCCGCAGTGATCGGGATCGTCCGCGTGGGAACGTGGATGATCTCCTGCGCCCTCGCCGTTCTGGGACTCGTCTCCGCGGGCTTCGCCGTGGTCGTCCCCGGGCTCGTCGCCTCCTTCATAGGCGGTGTCATCGGCTGGGCGCTCGCGCGACATCGCGGGCTCGGCGCGTCGCGCGGGTGGGCGACAGCCTCCTTCTACGCCGTCACGACGGCGGTGGTCATCCTCGCGGCCGTGGGTCTGGTCAGCCTGCTCGGGCCCGTTGCGATCCCCGCGGCGGCTGCGCTCGGCGGCCTGTTGTTGTGGCTGCACCGCCGCCGCGCGGAACGGGCCGCCGCACCGCAGCAGGGGTCCGAGGAGGCCCCGCTGCGCGGCCTCTCCAACGTTCAGCTCGCGCGGGCGTGGCGAACCAGCTACAACGACCTGGTGGCCGCGCGCGACGCGCTGACGCTGAGCAGGGTGTGCTCGCTGCGTCGGCGCCAGCTCGACGAGATCGAGCGTCGCGACCCCACCGGCTTCCATCGCTGGATCAACAGCGGCTACTGGGTGCGCGGCGACTCCGCGCCCTTCCTCGGGCTCTGACGAGTCCGTCCGCCGGAGGTCATTCCCCGGAGATCAGCTGGACGACGGCACGCTCGACGACGGCCCGGGTCGCGTCGTCGGTCAGGTCGGGCAGCGGTCCTTCGAGGCGCCGGAGCGCGGGCAGGACGGTCTTGCCCTCCTCGAACCGCTGCAGCACCCGCGGGTCGATGTAGGACGCCTTGGCCACCGCGGACGTGTTGCCCAGGTGCTCGGAAACCGAGCCGACCGCCTGTTTGACGACGCGGTTGCGCGCCCGCAGCGAACGCGGCACGCCGCTTTCGGCTGTGCCCGCGGCCAGCGTGACGGCGGCCAGCACCGTCGCGTTCCAGGTCCGCAGGTCCTTGCAGGTGTACTGCTCTCCGGCCACTTCCTTGACCGCGGCGTTGAGGTCCTCCGCGCGCACGTCGTGCCAGTCGCGGCGGGGGTTGCGGTAGGCCAGCAGGTCGTCCCCGCCGCCGCGGCGCCGCAGCAACGCGTTGACCACCTTGTGGAGGAGGGGATCGCGCAGGGCGAGCGCACGGGGGATGCCGCCTTTCGCCGTGTAGGCGAACAGCACGGCGCCGCGGCGCAGGCGGACGTGCTCGCGGCGCAGGGTGGCCAGACCGAAGGTGCCGTCCTCGTCGTTGTCCCCGGGCGCGTACTGGTCACCGCCCGCACGGAACACCCCGAGGTCCAGCATCCGGATGCCCGCAGCCAGTACCCGGTCGCGGCCCAGGCCCCCCTCCCTGAGCCGCTCGACCACCGACGCCCGCACGTCGACGAGCCTGCTGCCCAGCGTCAGCACCCGTTCGTGCTTCTCCACGTCCCTGGCTTTGCGCCAGTCCTCGTGGTAGCGGTACTGCCGCCGTCCAGCGGCGTCGGTGCCGATGGCCTGGATGTGGCCGCGCTCGTCCGGGGAGATCCACACGTCCTGCCAGGCAGGCGGGATGGCGAGGGCTCGTATCCTGGCGACCTGCTCGGGATCGGCGATCGGCGCGCCGGTCTCGTCGAGGAAGCTCCAACCCCGGCCGCGCTTGCGCCGGGTCAGGCCCGGTGCCGCGGGGTCGACGCGTTCCAGGCCCTCCGGCATCGGTTCGGTCATGGCCGCGCGTACCCACGACGCAGGACGCGCATGCACGCCGGGACGATCACCGCGGAGGGGTCAGGAGATCGCCGAGATCCCGGTGACATCGCGACCCACCAGGAGCGCCTGGATGCTGTCGGTGCCCTCGTAGGTGTGCACGACCTCCATGTCGGTGAGGTGGCGTGCGACGTGGTAGTCGAGCAGGAGACCGTTCCCGCCGAGGATGTCGCGGGCGTCGAGGCAGATCTGGCGCGCCTTGCGGGCGTGGTTCATCTTCGCCAACGACGCCATCGGCGCTGTCCAGCGGCCCTGCTCCTGCAGCTGCGCCATCCGGAAGCAGTACAGCTGCATGGACGTGATCTCGGCCAGCATCCCGGCCAACTGGTGCTGCACGAGCTGGAAGCCCGCGATCGGCCGCCCGAACTGTTCGCGGTGCTTCGCGTAGTCGAGGGCCGCCTCGTACGCGGCGACGGCGTGCCCGAGCGACTCCCATGCGGCACCGCCGCGGGTAGCGGTGAGCACACGGGACGCGTCGCGGAACGAGTGCGCCTCGGCGAGCTTGTTGTCGACCGGCACCCGCACGTCGGTCAGCGTCACGTCCGGCTGCCACACCGCCCGCTTGCCGATCTTGCCGGTGATCACGTCCGCGGTGTAGCCGTCGGGGTAGCTGCCGTCGGGATTCTTCTCGACGACGATCGCCTTGACGCAGGCGTCCTCGGTGTCGCGCGCCCACACCACGACGACGTCGGCGATGCTCGCGTTGCCGATCCACCGTTTGCGGCCGTTCAACACCCAGTGGTCCCCGTCGCGCCGGACGGTGGTCTCCAGGGCGACGGAGTCCGAGCCGTGGTCGGGTTCGGTGAGGGCGAACGCGCCGATGAGGTCCAGGGCGGCCATGGCGGGCAGCCAGCGCTGCTTCTGCTCCTCGCTGCCCAGCAGGTTGATCGTGCCCATGGCGAGGCCCGACTGGACGCCGAGGAAGGTGTTGACGCTGCCGTCGCCGCGCGCCATCTCCAACGTCACCATCCCGGCGGCCTGCCACGAGAGCCCTGGGCAGCCGTAGCCCTCGATCGTGGAGCCGACGACGCCGAGCCCGGCGAGCTTGGGCACGAGCGCCCACGGGAACTCGGCGCGGTCCCAGTAGTCGTTGATCACCGGGAGGACGTCGGACTCGACGAACGCGCGGACGCGCTCGCGCACTGCTCTGGCCTCGTCGGTCAGCAGCTCGTCCAGCAGGTAGTAGTCCGGGCTCGTCATGACCGATCCTCTCGGTTGCCGCCGTCGTTGGCCACGGCGCAGGCATACCCGGCGACCGCCCACACCATCCCCGATCGACGCGTCTGCCCCCTCAGTGGCCCACGACGTGGCTCGCGAAGTCGGGCGCGCGCTTCTCGGCGAACGCGGCGGCACCCTCTGCGCCCTCGGGGGAGGCGGTGAACAGGTCGAGCGCGGACATCGCCAGGTTGGACAGGCCCGCCTGGTGGTCGGTGTCGGCGTTGAACGACTGCTTGAGGAAGCGCAGCGCCGTCGGGCTCTTCTCGGCGATCTCGCGGGCCCACGCCATGGCCTCGGCCATCAGCTGGTCGGCGGGCACGACCGTGTTCACCAAGCCCCAGCGCTCCGCGGTCGCCGCGTCGTAGAGCCTGCACAGATACCAGATCTCGCGCGCCCGCTTCTCGCCGACGACCCGCGCGAGGTAGGCCGAGCCGAACCCCGCGTCGAACGAGCCCACCTTCGGACCTGCCTGACCGAACCGCGCGGTCTCGGCCGCGATCGACAGGTCGCACAGCACGTGTAGCACGTGCCCGCCGCCGACGGCGAGGCCGTTGACGGCCGCGATCACGGGTTTGGGGATGTCCCGGATGAGCTTGTGCAGGTAGCCGATCTCGAACATGCCGCTCTCGGTGGGGCCGTAGTCGCCGGTCTCGGCGCGCTGCTTGACGTCCCCGCCGGTGCAGAAGGCCTTGTCACCGGCGCCGGTGAGGATCACCGCATGCACCGTGCGGTCGGCCCAGGCCGCGCGGAACGCGCTGATCAGCTCCTCGACCGTGCGGCCACGGAAGGCGTTGTACCGCTCGGGTCGGTTGATCGTGATCACGGCCGTCGGGCCGTCGACCGCGTACTGCACGTCCTCGTAGTCACTCATGTCCAGCCTCCTGTGTCGCCGTACGACCCACGGTGACAAAGCTTGACCTAGTCGGCGCGACGGCGGGCCCGGTAGGCCCTGGCCTTGGCGCGGTCACCGCAGCCCGCCATGCCGCACCAGCGCCGTCGTCCGGCGCGTGAGCGGTCGAGGAACGGATGCGTGCAGGTCGTGTCGGCGCACCACCGCAGGCGCGCGCGGTCGGGACCGCCGATCACCTCGGCGCCTGCGCGAGCGATGTGTGCGAGCGCGGCCGTGACGTCGCCGGTCCGCAGGAGGCGCCCGTCCGGCGTCAGCGTGACCGTCACGGCCGGGCCCGCGGCGGCGGCGTTGACCACGGCCAGGGCGTCGCGGGGCAAGGCGTGGGGCACGGGCGGTGCGCCGTCCCCGACGTCTTCGGCGGCCTCGCCCGCGGTGGCGGCGCGCAGCAGTGTGTACAGCGCCTCGCGGAGCCGGACGGCGGCCGCCAGGTCGTCGGCCGTGGCCCGCGGCGCCTCGTCGAGGACACCCTCGTCGACGAGCCAGCCGTCCAGCGCGGCCGGGGCGGTCAGGCGGTCGACCCGAGTAGTGGTCCGCTCGGCCACGGTGCCGACGAAGTCCAGCGCCGGATGGTCGGCCACCAACACGGGATTCACATCACCAGTTTGACAGGTGACGAAGAGAGGGGCAAGCTCATGTCGCATGGCGCAATCACCTGTCCAACCGGTGACGAATGGGTCGGCGTTGCGGCGCTACGCCCTGGCCGCGACCCTGTCGCGCCTCGGCGACGCGGGCGCCGGGGTCGGCGTCGTCCTGCTCGCCGTGGCCCGGATGGGCAGTTCAGGGGCACTTGTCGGCGGTTTGTTGGCCGCCGCGTTGACCGTGCCGCACGTTTGCGGCAGCCGGCTGGGGCGCGTGGTCGACCGGGCCCACGACGTGCGTCGCCCGTTGGCCGCGGGCTGTGCGGTCTACGCCGTCGCGCTCGGGCTTGCGGTCGGTTTGTTCTCGGCGGGGTGGCCGTGGCTCTGCGGCGCGGCCCTGCTGGTGGCGGGACTGTGCGGGCCGCTGCTGACCGGCGGGCTCAGCTCGCTCGTGGCCGGGCTCGGTGCGCCGACTGCTCGGGCCCACGGCTTCGATGCCATCACCTACGCCATTGCGGGCAGCGTGGGGCCCGCGGCCGTGGCCGGACTCGCCGCCGCGGTCTCACCTGCGGCGGGGCTGTGCGGCGTCGCGGCGCTGGTCCTTTCCGCCGCCGTGTTGATCCGCTTCCTGCCCCTCGCGCCGCGGGACCGCAAGCAGACGGAACGGTCCTCTGGCTCGGCTGCCGCGTTGCTGCTGACCGTGCGGCCGTTGCGCCGGGTGCTGCTGACGACGCTGGCGGCGGCGGCAACGGGCGGAGCGATCGGCGTCGCGGCGGTCCTGCTCGCCGTCGACCTGTCCGGCGACGGCAGCCGCGGTGCGTGGCTGGTCTGCGCGCTCGGACTGGGCAACCTCACGGGCTCGCTGGCCGTGGTCGCCCGCCCGCTCCGCGGCGACGCCGTACGCCGGAGCCTCGGGTTCGCGGCCGCGCTCGGGGTGGCCTACCTGCTCGTCGCGGGCGCACCGAGCTACCCGGCGGCTGTCGCCGCGTTCGCGGTCGTCGGACTGCTGACGGCACCGTGGGTCACGGCCACGCTCGACGCTCGGGGCGAGCACGCCCCGCCCGGCCGTCGGGGGCAGGTGTTCGTCGCGATGGCGGGCTGGAAGATCGCGGCAACGTCGGCGGGCAGCGCGCTCGCCGGTGTCGCTGCCGGGCTGGGGCCCCGTCCGGTCATCGTCGTCGGCGCGGCGTTCACGCTCGTCAGCGTCGCCGTTGCGGCGTGCGACCGCGACCGCAGACAGGCGCGGCGGCCCGTGCAACTCTCGACGACGCGGTGATCGTCGGTCGAGTCAAGCGGGGCATCAGCGTCGGGCCGAGCTCGATCCGACTGGTGCGCTGGGAGGCGGCGGCCGGCACGGCGACGGGGGAGGAGCTTCTCGAGCGGGACCGATGGCGGGGGCATGTGACGGCTCCTCGTGGTCGGCGTTCTTCACGATCATTCCTGATCGCGGTGACGTGAGCCCGTGGAGCGCGCGTGGCCCGTCACGGCATTGCCCGCGGCAGGATCCAGCAGCAGCCCCTCCGTCAACGGGAGCACCAACAGCACGGCGAGCAGCACGAACGCGACCCTGAACGCCTGGTCGGCCCCGTCGCCGAGGCCGATCGCACCGCCGATGGGCGCGCCGAGGCGCACCAGCAGCGCCCCGACCGCGACGCCCAGTCCGGCCCCGAGCTCCTGGAGGGTCGAGTTGAGCGTGCTCGCGTGGGTCATCCGTGCGGAGTCGACGTCGGCGAAGGCGACGCTGTTGTAGGTCGTCATGCCGACCGACCGGAAGACGCCGCTCGCGGCGAGCAGCGTCAGGAGCAGCGGCAGGGGGGTCGCGTCCGTCACGAAGGCCATCCCGACGAGGCAGGCCGCCGAGGCCACGATCGCGACGAGCATCACCGTGCGGATGCCGAGCCTGCGCATCAGCGGCGTCGTCGTGGGCTTTATCGCCACGTTGCCGACGAAGAGCGCGATCACGACGAGGCCCGCCTGCGCCGCCGACCAGCCGAGGCCCAACTGGAAGAACAACGCGAGCAGGAACGGGATGGCGGTGATGACGGCACGGAACACGGTGCCGCCCGCCGCCGTGACGCGATACGTGGGGATCTTCAGGATGCGCAGGTCGAGGAGGGGTTTCGGGCTGCGCAACAGCGAGCGCACCGCCGCCGTGAGCGCACCCGCGGCGACAACGAGCGCAACGACGGCCGTCACGGGACGCGGCGGGGTGTTGCCGAGGCTCTCGAGGCCGATCACCAGCGCCGCGACGCCGACCGCGATGAGGGCGAAGCCGCGTCGGTCGAGCGCCACGGGCCGCTCGGCCCGGATGTCCGGCACCAGCCTGCGGGCGAGCAGGAACGCGACAAGGCCGAGCGGCACGTTGACCAGGAAGATCCACCGCCACGACGCGTAGGTGCTCAGCGTGCCGCCGATGGCCGGGGCGAGGACGGGCGCGATCAGCGCGGGCCAGGTCAGGTACGCGATGACCGCCACCAGGTTGGCCTTGGCGGTGGTGCGCAGCACGACCAGCCGACCGACCGGCACCATCATCGCCCCGCCCACGCCCTGCAGCACGCGGGTCGAGACCAGCATGGGCAGGTCGACGGCGAGCGCGCAGCCCACGGAAGCCAGCGTGAAGATCGCCACCGCGGTCAGGAACACCCGCCGCGCGCCGAAGCGGTCGGCCAGCCATCCGCTGACCGGGATGAGGACGCCCAGCGTCAAGACGTAGCCGGTGATCGCGACGTTGATGTCGACGGCCCGCACGCCCAGGTCCGTCGCGATGTGCGGAGCGGCGGGCGCGATCACCGTGCCGTCGAGGATCTCCATGAAGAAGCTGCCTGCGACGAGGAGGGCCAGCCCGCGCGAGATGGTCGAGGCAGCGGCCTCGGGCGAGTCCGCCACCGCGCCCGCCCGCTCGCCCTCGCGCTCCGCCATCCTCGGCCCCCTTCGGCGTCACCGGTCACGATGCAATGCCGGATGCCCCATGGTGAAGGCCGCACACCCGGCAAACGGAGACGCGTGGTGAAGGTCGCACGGGCAGTGGCTGGGCGGCGCGGGAAGTCGGTCTGGGCCCCCCCGGGGGTGAGTCGTGCAGCTCGGCACGGCGAGTCGGGCGATCGGGCACAGTGAGCCCGGCCATCCGGGACGGTCAGAGGTCGATGCGGTAGGCCTCGGGGGCGTCGGCGCGGTAGGCGGGCCAGCCGGGGTCACCGCAGCGGGCGAACGCCGTCCAGGATTCGCGCATCCGGTCGGCGAGGGCCTGCGGGGCCTCTGCGCCGAGCATTCCTTCCGGCCCGACCGCCATGGGCAGCGTGCCGAAGACGAACGGCAGCTCCAGCCCGTGGCAGGCGCCCAGCCGTCCGCCGCAGGCGCCGGAGCGCCACGCGAAGTCGTAGGCATACGTCCGCCCCGAGCCGGTGCCCGCGTGCGCTTCGGCCAGCCGGCGGGCGGGCCCGTGGAACACCAGGTCGTTCATCACCCTGGTCAGTGCGGCTCCCGGTGTGGCGTCCCGGCCGGACAACAGCTCGTCCGGCCGTGGATGGACGGCGGCGAGCAGCGCCCGCACCTGCTCTGCCGTGACGACGTCGGCGACGCCGCTGGGGATGTAGTAGAGGTTCATCTCGTCGCTGTTGCTGCCGACGACGAGGTCGACGTCGGCGGCCGACCCCGCCGCGATCGCCTGAAGCGGATGCTGGGGGAGCACATCGTCGCCCAGCACCGGGAGGAAGCCGCCGAGGCCGAACCCCGGATCGATCCCGTCGGGTTCGCGCAGGTCACCGCGCCTGCCGGGGCCACTCATGGCTTCCTGGGCCCGGAGCGTTGTGGCGAAGGGCAGCTCCCGCAGCGCGGCGGCGTCGCGCTGCACGCCGAGCTCGGCGGCGAGCGCCGTGGCGAAGCGGGCGGCGAGCGGCGCGCTGCGGACCATCTCCGCCCCACCGCTCTGCACGATCGCCCGCCCGAACAGGCCCTTCGACAGTGGCGAGCCGAGCAGGCAGCCGAGGCTCATCCCGCCCGCCGACTCGCCGAACACGGTGACCGAACCGGGGTCGCCGCCGAACGCGGCGACGTTGTCCTGCACCCACGCCAACGCCGCGAGCTGGTCGCGCAGCCCGACGTTCGTCGCGCCGCCCTCCAGCGGCAGGAACCCCTCCACGCCGAGCCGGTAGGTGAGCGCGACGAGCACGACCCCGGAACGGGCCAACGCTGTGCCGTCGTAGACAGGCGCGCCCGGTTCGCCCGCGATGAACGAGCCGCCGTGGATGAACACCATCACCGGAAGGTCGGACCCGCCGGGTTCCGGCGTCCAGATGTCGACGGTCAGGTAGTCCTCGCCCGCGCGCCAGCCGCAGCCGATGATCGGGCTGAGGTCGATGCCGGGAAGCGTGCGGCCGGGCTGCGGCGCGTTCGGACCAGCGGTGGTGGCGTCCCGTACACCCCTCCACGGCGGCGCGGCCCGTGGCGCCGCGAAACGCAGTGGCCCGACGGGCGGGGCGGCGAACGGCACGCCGAGGAAGCGGGCCACTCCCTCGACCGACCGGCCGCGCACGATCCCGGCGGACGTCGCGACCTGAACCCCGGGCGAAGAGCCGACAGGAGTGGCGGAAGGGAGAGTGGAGGCCGGTGTTGCGTCCGAGTCGGCCGCGGCGTCTGTCATTCCTTCGTTTTACCCATGTGACCAAGCCCACGCGACGGCTTCACGCGTGCGACACTCTTGGGGTGTCCGTCGATGATCTCCCGGTAACAGCTCCGGGCGGGGTCAAGACCGCGCCCCGGCCTGCTCCTGCGCCTGTCGAGCCCGACCGCCGTGCGTCCGCACCGTCCGGGCCGCCTGCGTCGGTGACCCCCGCGGGTGGGTGGGGGCTGCCACTCCTCGTCCTGATCGTCGGCATGTTCATGTCGATACTGGACACGAGCATCGTCAACGTCGCCATCCCGACGATCCAGAACGTCTTCGGCACCACCACCGACGACATCCAGTGGATCGCCACGTCCTACACGTTGACGTTGGGCGTGGTCGTGCCACTGAGCGCGTGGCTGTCCGACCGGTTCGGTGTCGCCCGCACGTACATCTGGGCGCTGCTGCTGTTCTCGGCGGGCTCGGCGCTCTGCGGGGTGGCCTGGAACCTCGAGAGCATGGTCGTCTTCCGGATCATCCAGGCGATCCCCGGCGGAATCCTGCCGGTGGTGGCCCTGTCGATGGTCTACCGGATCGTGCCGAAGGCGAAGATCGGCCAGGCCATGGGCATGTACGGCCTGGGGATCATCGTGGCGCCCGCGATCGGTCCGACGCTCGGCGGCTACCTGGTGGAGTACGTCGACTGGCGGCTGATCTTCTTCATCAACGTCCCCGTGGGCATCCTCGGCGCGATCGCTGCGGTGCTCGTCCTGCCCAAGTTCCCTTCGGTGAAGGCCGGGCGGTTCGACGTGCTGGGCTTCGTCACGATCGCGGGCGGCCTGTTCGCGCTGCTGCTGGCCCTTTCCGAGGGCCAGAGCTGGGGTTGGACGTCCTACCGCATCATCATGCTGCTCGGAGCGGGCGTGATCCTGCTGGCGCTGTTCGTCGTCGTCGAGCTCGAGGTGGACAAGCCCCTGCTCGACGTGCGGGTGTTCCGCTACTGGCCGTTCACCAACTCGCTGCTGCTCATCTCGGTGCTCATGGTCGGCCTCTTCGCGGTGCTGTTCTACGTGCCGCTGTTCCTGCAGCAGGCCCAGGGGCTCGGCGCGTTCAACGCCGGGTTGCTGCTGTTGCCACAAGCGCTGGTGATGGCCGTCCTGATGCCGATCGCGGGCAGGCTCTACGACAAGATCGGCCCGCGGTGGCCCGCCGTGGTCGGGCTGACGATCGTGGCGGTGGGCACGTACCTGCTGCACAACCTGACGCTCGACACCTCGCGCACGGAGATCGCGGAGCTGTTGGCGCTGCGCGCGTCGGGGATGGGTCTGGCCATGATGCCGATCATGACGAGCGGCGTGGCCGCAGTCCCGGTGGACAAGGTCGGAGCGGCCAGCGCGTTCAACAACGTCGTCCAGCGCAGCGCGGCGGCACTTGGTCTTGCTGTGCTGACGGCGGTGATGACGACGCAGCGGGCCCAGATGACCGGCGACCGCACGTCATTGATCGGGGGCGACACGTCGATGCCCACCCTGCTCCCCGGCCTCAATGGGGAGATGGTGGGCAGGTACGCGACGTACACCCAGACCCAGAGCCAGGTGTTCGTCGCCGCGCTCGACCAGCTGATGATCATCACGTCGGTGCTCACGCTGATCGGTGTCGGCCTGGCCTTCCTGCTCCGCAACGGTCCAGCGGTCAGTACCGAGGGCGACGCGGGGGCCGCGGCAGGCGCCGCGCACTGAGCCGAGTCGCCCCGCCCCTTGATCGCGGTGGGCCTCGCAGAGGTTGTGGCGTCTCGTGCCCACAAACAGCACACCCCGCCGGACCCGTGCGGGTCCTGGCGGGGTGTGCGAGGTCTGCTTCTCCGCGGCCTTGGCCGGGTCAGTGCCTCAGCTGTTGTTGTTCTTGTGGATCTTCACCGACACGTTCATCCCGGGCACGAGGGTCAGGTTGTCCGTGTTCGTGAGCTGGATCTTCACCGGGATGACCTGGGTCACCTTCTGGAAGTTGCCCGAGGTGTTGGCCTGAGGGAACAGCGAGAAAACGCCTGCGGCGCCACCTTGAATCTCCTGGACCGTCCCCGTGACGGTCGCGTTCGGGAAGGCGTCGACGGAGATGTCAACGGTCTGCCCGGTGTGCACAGCGTCGATGTCGGTCTCGTCGACCCGCGCCGTGACGAAGATGCGGGAGAAGTCGTAGGCGACCGCAAGCTCGGTGCCCGTGGTGACGTACGCGCCCTCGATGCCGTTGTCCACGACCACCGAGGCGTTGCCCGGCGCACGGATGCTCATCTGCGGCTGGACGAAGCCGCCCTGGATCTTGATGCGCCCGACGACCTGGTTTTCCTTCACCTGGGTGCCCTGTGTGGCCGTCCAGTCGAGCAGGGTGCCCGAGGCCGGGGCGTTGATCGAGATCTTGTCGCCGTCGACCTGCGCGTTGTCGGTGCTGACGTAGTTGCGCGAGTTGATGAAGTAGCTCGCCCCGATCCCGGCCGCGATCAGCACGGCGATGATCGCGATGATCAGCAAGCTGAGGCGCGTGCTGCGCTTCATCTTGCGGCGGCCCGCGGGCTTTTCGGGCGCGGCCGCCGTTGTCTGCTCGCTCACGGCGCCGCAGGCAGCACGACCTGCTGCCCCTCCGTCAGACCCGACAGAATCTGCGTCTTGCCGTCGCCGGTCACGCCGGTCTGCACCGGGGCCGAGCGCTGTGTGCCATCAGGCTGGACGACCGTCACGACGCCTCTTCCGTTCGCCGTGTGCACAGCCGCGCTGGGTACTGCGAGCACATTCGGAGTCTCTCTGGTGAGAACCTCGGCCTGCGCGGTCATCCCGCTCTTCAGGCGCGGATCGCCCTTCGGAAGGACGACAGTCACATAATAGCTGATCACGCTGGAGATCGCCGTTCCCGTCGGGGAGACCGAGAGCACCGAACCCTGCAGTGTGAGGTCGGGAACAGCGTCGAAGGTGAGCTGCACCTTCTGGCCCGCTGTGATCGCGGCGGCGTCGGTCTCCGCGAAGGCGAGCACGACCTGGAACTCATCGACGTTGTCGAGCACGAGGAACTGCGTGCCGCCAGGGCGGACCGGGCTGGCGGAGCCGCCCGGCGCTCCCGCCGCCGCGGCTGAGTCGCCACCGGTTCCCGGGATGGTCGCATCTGAGCCCGGCGCCAACGCCGAGGTGTTCGCGCTCGGGGCGACGAACTCGCCGGTCGCTCCGTTCAGCGCCGAGACGACCCCGTCGACGGGTGCGCGCAGCGTCGTGTCCTGGAGGTCGCGCGCGGCCTGATCGACGGCGGACTGCGCCGCGGCCACCTGCCCGGCTTGCTGGTTGATCGTCGGCTGGCGGTCCGAGGCCGACGAGTTCAGCGCGTTCTGCGCGCTGACGACCTCCTGCTGGGCATTGGCGATCGACAGCTTGCCGCTCTGGTTGTCGACGTCCTTCTTCTGCTGCGCCGCGTCGACGTTGTTGCGGTCCGCGGTGACCGTGCTCTTCGCGCTCGCAACGGCCGACTGCGCGCTCGCGACCTGGGTGCATGCCGTCGGCGTCGTGGGCGCGCTGGCCGCGGCGACGCTGCCCATCATCATCGCGTTCATCGCCGCGTTCGACGACCCGTTGCCCCACGACCCCGAGTGCGACGAACCGGTGCCCGGCGACCCGGTGCCCGTGCTCGGCGAGCCCGACGACCCAGAGCCGGATGACCCGGATCCCGACGCCAGGCCGGACGACGCCGCGTTGCAGGCCGACTGCGCGCTTCTCAGCGCGTCCTGGGCTTTGTCCAGGGTCTTCTTGTCCGTGTCCAGCTGACGGTTGGCGTTGTCGATCGCCGTCTGGTCAGCGTCCTGCACCGCGTTGGCCTGGTCCTTGGTCTTGCTGAGGATCGTGCGGGCCTGATCGAGGCTGGCCTGGTTGCCCTGGACGACCGGCGAGGTGGTCAGCCTGGTCAGCGCGGCCTGCTGCGAGGCCAGCTGGGACTGCGCCTGGTTGAGCGACTGCTGTGCCGGGAAGGGGTCGATGTTCGCCAGCACCTCGCCCGCTGTGACGTGGTCGCCGACCTTCACGTCGACCGCGGTCAGCTGGCCGCCCTTGGTGAAGCCGAGGTTCTGCGAGGTGAGCGAGGCCAGGGACCCGCTGGCCGCGACTCCGCTGGTGACCGAGGTGCGCTCGACCACGGCGGTGCGCGGCTGCGTAGGCGCGTTGGTCGTCGTACACGCCACCACGCCACTGGCTACCAGCGCGATCGCCACGCCCCCTCGCGCAGTCCTGCGCACCGCTTCGCTCTGCCACCGGCCCGTGATCCGGCCCGTCGCCTGACGTAGTGCCCGATGCCTCGACATCTGCACGCTCCTCCCATGGCCAGACACTTGCGGGGAGCTTGGCCTGCCCGCTCCGATGATGCGGGCCAACCGTTTTCGTCCAGCCTGTGACGCGGAACGTAACCGATAACGGAACGGAAACGATCAGGAGGTCCCATTCAGCGGCGTCGCCAGGCGACCGCGAATGGGGCCGCCGTGCCAGTCGATGCAGACCACGGTGGCGTCGTCGCGAAGGTCTCGTCCGGTGGCTCTCAACACCTCTTCGCCCAGCGTGTAGACCACTTCCCGGGGATGCTCGCCTGCCGTGTCCGCGAGCATGGTCGCGATGTCGAGGTGCTCCGCGTTGCGCTCGAGCAGCCCATCCGTGACCAGAGCGATCCGATCACCGGGCGTGAGCGGGAAACTCTGTAGAGTGAACGATCGACCGGCGACGATGCCGAACGGCATGTCGATCGCGAGCTCGATCCGTTCGACGACGCCCGCGCGCACCCGAAACGGAAACGGGTGCCCGGCGTTGATGATGGACATGCGCGCGCGGCGCCGGTCGATGCGGACCAGTTGGCCGGTGACGAAGTCGCCGGTGCCCGAGTGCGCCACGAGCGCGTCGTTGGCGTTCGACGCCTGTTCGAGCAGGTCAAGCTCGCGCCGTCGGCCGTTGCGCAGACTGCCGACCAACAGCGTCGCGAGCATCGCGGCGTGCACGTCGTGCCCGACGGCATCGGTGATGGAGACGTGCAGGGTGTCGCGGTCAAGCGAATAATCGAATGTGTCTCCGCCCACAGCGTTGGCGGGCTCCAGCCAACCCGAAACGGTGAGTTGGCCCGCCTCACAGGTGAATGCGGCAGGCAGCAGCCGTCGCTGGATCTCCGCGGCGAGGGAGAACGGCACCGAACGCTGTGCCCACTCGAACAGATCCGTGTGCCGCCTGCAGCCGACGACGACGTAGGCGAGCGCTCGGGCGCACTCCTCGATCTCCACGACGTCCTGGCTGTCGGGCTCCCACGGGAGGTCCAGCTCGATCACGCCCATGGCGTCGCCGCGGTCGGTGACCGGCACCATCAGCTTGTGCCGTCCCTCGCCGTCGGCGCGCAGGTCGGGTTCCTGGGTGCGCAGGACCTTTTCGTAGACCGTGCCCGGCAGCGAGATGATCGGGGCGTGCTCGGCGCCGTTCTCTTGTTCCCGCGCCGCGTTGGCGTGCAGGCCGCCGAAGCGGGCGACGGCCCGGCCGCTCAGGTCCATGATCAGGAAGCACAGGTCGTCGGCGCCGAGCATCTCCGCCAGCTCGTCGGCCATGACGTCGATCGCCTCGACCGGCGAAGCCGCCTCGGCCCGGCGAAGCAGTGCTCGCAGGTTGGTGTGGAGCGGCCGGGCCGGATGCATGCACGAACCCTACGATTCGTCGCCGAGCTACGCAGGGACAGCGACCTCAGACGTCGTCGATGCGGAAACCGACCTTGATCCCGACCTGCCAGTCGGCGATCTCGCCGTCCTGCAGGTGGCCGCGGATCTCGGTCACCTCGAACCAGTCGATGTTGCGCAGGGTGCGGTTGGCTCGCTTGATGCCGTTGCGGACCGCTGCGTCGACGCCTTCTGACGACGTTCCGACGATCTCGACGAGCCGGTATGTGTTATCGGACACAGTTGCCTCTCCGTTGAGTGTGCTGGACCTGCTTCCGTGGACTGCCGTACTAGTCGCCTGTCCAGCAGCCGAGCACGGCTTTCATGATCAGCCGGGCGGCGTCGGCGCGCGGGCTGGGCGGGCTACCGAAGGTGGCAGGCAGCCCCGTGACGTCCACGAGCATGACCTTCTGGTCCTTGCGCAGCACGATGGAGCCGTCGTTGGTGGTGAACGCGTTGGCGTCGGGCAGGTCGATCCCGTCGACGCGCCCGAGCTTGCCCGCCAGCGCGTCGAAGGCGTCGGTCGTGGTGAGGTCGTTGGGCAGATCCTGCACGATGAGCAGGAACGAACCGTCCGGGTACGCGTAGCGGCACGTCGAGACGTGGTTGGCGTACTGGAGGGGGCCCACCTGGGTCGGGACGACGCCGACGAGATCCTGGATGTCGGCCTGCGCCTCCGGCTGACACACCATCTGGGCCTGCGGGGACGGCACATCGGCGGGGGCGGCGGTGGGGGCGGCGCTCACCGGCGCGCCGAGGGGGAGGGACGGCTCCCCGCAGCCCGCAAGCAGCGCGAGCACAGCGAGCGCCACCGCGGCGCCACTTTTTCTCCCCATGTCGGCTGAGCGTTCCATCCGCAGTCGGGCTGGGCAACCGACGTCGAGGCGCAGCCGCCGTGAGCGGTGCCCGATCTGCGCCCGGCGTGTCTGCGTCAGGCTGCCCTTGCCGGCGTCCTGCTCCCGCAGGACACGGGCCGCGCTCGCCCGCCACGCCCTTTGGCGCCACCGGGTAGAAAAGAAATACCGTCCTCGGCTGCCTCGACACGGTGGCCGCCGGGCTTGCGGGCGCGGACCTTTCCGCGGAATTAACGCGAACCCTGTTTCGCCATTCTGGTTCCATGCGCCCGGATATCGGGTCGATCTCGATATCGGGCGAATTCCGGCGAGCAGCCCGGAATTGCGCCACGCCGACGATCACGGGCTCAGGGCCGCTGGTGTGACAGCCTCGGCGCGTGCCTTCCTTCGCCGCGGCCCGGACCATCGCAACGCCCGTCGTCGCGTTCCTGCTGCTGGTGCTGGTGTGGGGTCGCGAGCTCGCGCCGCTGGTGGTCGTGATCGTGGCCGTCGCGCTGATCGGCGCGGTGCTGGTGGCGGTCCACCACGCCGAGGTCGTCGCCCACCGGGTCGGTGAGCCCCTCGGCTCGTTGATCCTCGCCGTCGCCGTCACGGTCATCGAGGTCGGTCTGATCCTCAGCATCACCGCTTCCGGCGGCCCCAAGACCGCCTCGCTCGCCCGCGACACCGTCTTCGCCGCCGTGATGATCACGTGTAACGGGATCGTCGGGCTGGCCCTCGTGGTGGGTGCGTCCCGCCATCGCGTCGTGTCGTTCCGCGCGACGGGCAGCGGTGGCGCACTGGCCGCCGTCATGACGCTCACGACCCTGTGCCTCGCTCTCCCGACGTTCACCACCACCACGCCCGGCCCGACCTTCGCGGGCCCGCAGCTGGCCTTCGCCGCCTTCGTCTCGGTGGTGCTCTACGGCGTCTTCGTGTTCGTGCAGACCGTCCGTCACCGCGAGTACTTCCTGCCGGTCGCCCAGGCGACCGGAGCCGACGGCGGGGAAGCCGAGGGCGAGGACCGCCACCGGCCGAGCGGCCGCGCCGCGCTGATCAGCCTCGGTCTGCTGCTGGTGGCGCTCGTCGCCGTCGTCGGGCTGGCCAAGTCCATCTCGCCGACGATCGAGGCGGTAGTCAGTTCGGTCGGCGCGCCGCCCTCACTGGTGGGAGTGGCGATCGCGTTGCTCGTGCTGCTGCCCGAAACCCTGGCGGCGGTGAACGCGGCAGCGCGCAACCGTCTGCAGACCAGCTTCAACCTTGCTTACGGGTCGGCGCTGGCGAGCATCGGGCTGACGATCCCGGCGATCGCGCTCGCGTCGATCTGGATGGACGGGCCGCTGCTGCTCGGCCTGTCCGGTATCGAGCTGGTGCTCCTGGCCATCACCGCCCTCGTCAGCTCGCTCACCGTCGGCCTGGGCACCGCGATCGTGCTTGAAGGCGCCATCCACCTGGTGATCTTCGCGGCGTTCCTGTTCGTCGCCATCGTCCCCTAGCGCAGTCGACTGACGTCGGAAATCGTCGTCGGGGGTGCGGGCGGCCGCTGAGGTGAGCGGGTGGGCGCTACGGCCGAGCGGCGCGATCAGCCAGCTGAGAGCGACGGTCGGCTGTATGGCCGTGTCGACTACGCTGAACGGGCGTGGTTGCGCCCGGCTGCCGCCGCTCGACCCCCGGTGATCTCCCGCTGGGCAACCCGCTTCCTCAGGTAACGCAACGAACCGAGGTGGCCTCCCTACGGTCTTGCCCGAACCTCCCGTCACGCTAGAGGCCAGGTGCTCGATGTCGTTAGAGCTGTTGCCCGTCGCCGTACGCACGGCGCCAGTCCCGGAGCCTGCCGCCCGGCGGACCATGCTCGATGTCACGATCGCCCGCTTGGACGTCGATCGGGTCGTCGAGATGGGCGAGCTCGCGGCGTCGCCCGAGGAACGGTCGGTGGCCCGCATCGCGGTCATCAGCCGGATCTCGCGGATGGAGTCCGAAGGCTGGCTCGCGACGCGGTGGTACCGGTGGGCGCGCATCTTCGGACTTCCGAGCCTGCCCACGGCCCCGACCCCCGCTGCTCAGCTGCTGCTCGCGCCCTACGACGCCGTCGGTCACGTGCACCGCAGGCTCGCCCCGTACGTGGCGGGCGTGCTGTCGGTCTTCGATGCGGGCCTCGCGTTGGCCCCGGGCGTGCCGGACGAGCCGGAGACGACCGAGGTGCTGCTGCGCGGCTGGACCGAGGCCTGCCTGCCGACGACGCTCACGCCGGGCACCGCGTACGGACCGCGGACGCCCCAGGTGGAGGAGGTCCTGCGGCACGCGTGGGCCGCGTCGCCCGCCGCGCGGCTGCGCGCACAGCGGGCCAGGGCGGCCATCCCGGCCTACGCCTGGAACGCGGCCTGCGGCGCCGTCGACGACGCCTCGACGATCTGTGGTGCGCCGTTCCTGGCGAGGTGCCTGTTCGGTGAGGCACTGTCGGTGACCGCCGACGGCGAGCTTGCCGACGCTGTGTGGGGCGCCGCCGTCTCCGCGGCTTTCCACGACGATCTTCCTGAGCCGACGCGCGATTTGCTCGCCACCCCATTGCGGGCGGCCGCGTAGGCCCGACTCCTGGTATTCGGTCGAGCCCTGCGCAAAAATGGCACGGAATGGCTATTCTTGCCATTCCGTGCCGTTGTCAGGCGCTGTTCGGATGATTTCTCGCCATAGTTGTTCACGGCGGGCGCGCCGTCACCGTGACGGGCAGGCGCGCTCCGCCGCGGCGCCGGTCAGCTCTTCTTCTCCCGCCACGCCCGCTCGAACGGCAGACGCCACGCGTTCGGCGCGATGAGCTGGTGGATGGCGTTGGGCCCCCACGTGCCGGGCGGGTAGTTCTTGACCGGTGGCGGGTCGTCCAGCAGCGGAGCGGAGCGCTCCCACAGCGACTCGATGCCCTCGGCCGTCGTGAACAGGGTGTGGTCGCCGCGCATCGCGTCCAGGATCAGCCGCTCGTAGGCCTCCATGACGTCGCCTGCGCGCTCGGTCTCCTGCGTGGAGAACTGCATCGACAGCTTCTCCAGCCGCATGCCGGGCCCCGGCTCCTTGCCGTAGAAGGAGAGCGACACGCGTGACGAGTCGGCCAGGTCGAACGTCAGGTGGTCCGGGCCCTGCGAGCCCACCCCGGAGCCCGCGGGGAACATCGTGCGCGGCGCCTCCTTGAAGGCGATGGAGATGATGCGCATCCCCTCCGCCAGCTTCTTGCCGGTGCGCAGGTAGAACGGGGTACCCGCCCACCGCCAGTTGTCGATGCCCACCTTGAGCGCGATGAACGTCTCGGTGTCCGAGTCGGGCGCCACGCCGTGCTCGGAGCGGTAGCCGCTGTACTGGCCGCGTACCACGTCGCTGGGGTGGATCGGCAGCATGGAGCGGAAGACCTTGTTCTTCTCCTCGCTGATCGCCCGCGGCTCGAGGGCGGTCGGCGGCTCCATCGCGACGAAGGCCATCACCTGCATGAGGTGGGTGACGACCATGTCCTTGTAGGCGCCGGTCGGCTCGTAGAACGCCGCGCGCTGGTCGAGCCCGAGGGTCTCCGGGATGTCGATCTGGACGTGGTCGATGAAGTTGCGGTTCCAGATCGGCTCGAAGAGGCCGTTGGCGAAGCGGAACGCCAGGATGTTCTGCGCTGCCTCTTTGCCGAGGAAGTGGTCGATGCGGAAGATCTGCGACTCGGCGAAGGTCTGGTGCACGAAGTCGTTGAGGGTGATCGCGCTCGCGAGGTCGTCGCCGAACGGCTTCTCCATGATCACGCGCGAGTTCTCGACGAGCCCGGCGTCGCGCAGCATCGCGATCACGGACTGGGCGGCGCGCGGCGGCACCGAGAGGTAGTGCAGCCTGCGCACGTTGTCGCCCAGCAGCGCCTCGGCCGACTTGACCGCCGACGTCAGGCCCTCGGGCCCCGCCCCCTGCGGCACGTAGGTGAGCTTTTCGGCGAAGTCGGCCCACTCCGCGTCGGAGAGCTTGTGGGTGCCGAAGCTCTCGATGGCGGAGTGCGCCAGCTCGCGGAACTCATCGGTGCTGAGGTCCTCCATCGCCGTGCCCACGATCCGGACGTCCGGCGTGAACCGCGACTGCTGCAGGTAGCCCAGTCCTGGCAGCAGCTTGCGCTTGGCGAGGTCGCCCGTGGCCCCGAAGAGCACGATCACGTGCGGGGCCAGCGCCTCGACGCCGCGATGACGGGCCCTGGCCCGCGCGGGCCAGGCGATGGTCTGAGGGTCGCGGGGCGCTGGGGTGCCGCCGTCGGACAGGTCGGTCACGCTCGTCCTCCTCCGGTGCGACAGCTTGGGCCGTTGCCGCCGCCGGGCACTATACCCACGCTAGAAGGGGTGAATCATGATCGCTTGTTAAGCCGAGTTGAACGGAAAGAATCATCCCCGAGACCCGCCGTCCGACCGCGCTGCCGTTCAGGCCGCGCTGCCGTTCAGATCGCGCTGCCGTTCAGACTGCGCTGCCCTTCAGCCACTGCGGCCAGGCCAACTCCCAGTCGCCGTAGGTGTCGTCGAGGGGAAGCTGCTGGCCGCCGGAGTTGGTGACCTCCACGACGTCGCCGATGCTGAAGTGGTCGAAGAACCACTGCGCGTTGGCCGGGCTGAGGTTCACGCAACCATGGGAGACGTTGGCGCCGCCCTGGCTGCCCACCGACCACGGCGCCGAGTGGACGAACTCGCCGTCGTCGGAGATCCGCTCGTCGAGGTCGACCTTCTCCTTGTAATAGCCGGGCTGGCCCTGGCAGACGCCATAGGTGCAGGAGTCCATGATGACGCTGGGCTGCTTGTCCGAGATGACGTGCGGCCCGAGATGTGAAGGGAAGCCGGGGGAGCCGAGGCTGATCGGCATCGTCTTGATGAGCGAGCCGTTGTCGAAGATCTGCATCTGCTCCGAGGCACCGTTGGCCTTGGCCACCCACGCGTCGTGCACGTGGATCGTCTCGGTGCGGTCGGTCTCGCCGAAGACGCCGCCCCCGAGGTCGACGCCGTAGACGTTCGCCTTGAGGGTGATCGTCGACCCTGCGGCCCAGTACGTCTGCGGCCGGTAGTGCACCTCGGTGTCGGAGAACCAGTACCAGCTGCCGGTCTGCGCGGGCGACGACGTGACGGTGAGCGCGCGCTGGGTGGCGGCCCGGTCGTGCACGGGGTGGTTGAACTTCACGACGATCGGCTGGCCGACGCCGACCGTGCTCTGCGACGGCGGCGGGATGAAGGAGGGGAAGGCCTGCACCGCGGGGCTGAGCGTGGACACCGGGACGTCCTGGTGGCTCGCCGTGCCGTCGGCGCCCTTGGCGTCGACGCCCACGACGTAGGCGGCCGCGTAGGCCAGCGGCTGGGTGGACGTCCAGGTCGTGCCGTCGGCGGTGAGGGTCCCGGCGACCACGGCCCCGCTGCTCTTGTTGGTGACCGTGACCTTGGTCGCGACGCCTTGCGCGACGTGCACGACGATCGGATCGGCCGGGCTCACGTTCTGCGCCGCCGGGCTGATCGACACCACCGGCTTCGGCGGCGCCGGGGGCGTCGTCGCGATGGCCGGGCTGCCGCCGCCCACACCGAAGCCCGTCCGCGGGCCGGGGGGACCGGTGGTGGCCACGGCGATGCCGCCGCCGAGGATCAGGATCACGATGACGCCGAGCACTGCCGGTAGCCCGCGCAGGCTGCGAAGCGGTGCCATCGTTCGTCACTCTCCATCCGATCGGGTGAACGGCCGGGGGCTACGTCGACCTCCGCTCGATAACCGATTGTGGCTCATGACGGCGGAGACCGCGCAGGAGCCCCGACGCGTGGGAAGTTTGTCGGTATCGGCAGGCTCGACCCCCACCTCGGCCGCCGCGGTCCCGCGCCGCCGCCCGCCGCGGAACCTCGGGGCGACCCGGTCCGTTGAGCGCCGCGTGAACCTCGATCGTCGGGCTCGTGTCGACCGGATCGGCGTCGGCGACCGGTTCCCTCTCGCCGCCTTCGCCGCGCTCCGCCCGCACGTCACCGTGGCCGCCGCGGCCGCCGCCGCCGTGCTGGCCTGCCCGCACCGCACCCGTCGGGCGGCCGCGGGCATCGGGTCCGCCGTGTTCGTCGGGGCGGTGTCGCTGCTGGGCAGGGCGCGGACCCGTACCGCCGCCGGGAGGACCACCGATCTGACCGTGCTGACCGCCAACGTGCTGGTCGGCGCGGCGGACACGGGCGCACTCGCCACGCTTCTCGAGCGCGCCGCCCCTGATCTCGTCGCGCTGCCGGAAGCGGGCCCCGACTTCCGCGACAAGATGCTTCCGCTCGTCGCCGGGTTGGGCTACCGGGCGTGGGCGTCCACCGCGCCCGGCACGTCCGACGGCGAGGGCGTGGTGATGCTCGCGGCCGACCACATGGGCGATCTGACCGTGACCACCGGGCCGGAGATGCGCCACCGCTACCTGCGCGCGACCGGCGGTGCGCTGGGCTCCCGGTCCTTCTACGCGGTCCATCCGGAGGCGCCCGTGAGCCCCGAGCGGACGACACGGTGGCGAGGGGACCTCGCGCACATCGCCCGTTGGTGTCAGGAGTCGCCCGCCCCGATCATGGCGGGCGACTTCAACGCCACCGCCGACAACGGCCTCTTCCGGGCCGCGCTGGGTCGTTGCCACAGCGCGGCCGACGGCACCGGCCTCGGCCTGGTCGGCACGTTCCCGGCGGGGCTGCCGACCTGGTGCGGCATCCAGATCGACCATGTCCTCGTGCCCAGGGGAGCCACGACGACCCTGTTCCGGATCCTGCCGGTTGCGGGCAGTGACCATCGGGCCGTCCTGGCGGGGATCAGCCTGCCGCAGGAGTGACGTGGGCCGCCCGGCATCATGTCCGCGTGATCCCCTCGGAGGCTCGCGACACGACCGCGCCCCTGCCTGGCGCCGAGTCGACCGTCGTCCGCCCCGCAGGGAACCGGCTGAGGGCGCTGGCCACCGGCTGGCGCGCGCCGCAGAACCGGGACGGCATGGCGCTCGTGTTCAGCTCGGCGATCTCGTCGGCCGTGGGGCTGCTGTACTGGGTGGTCGCCGCGCGGATGTTCCCGCCGCAGATCGTCGGGGTGAACGCGACGCTCGTGTCGACGCTGGGGCTGCTCGGCATCATCGCCCAGTTCAACCTGGGCAGCGCGATGCTGCGGTTCGTCCCGGTGGTCGGGAGCGGAGCCAGGGCGTTCGTGGCGGCCTGCTACGCCGTCGGAGTCGGCGCGGCCGTCGTCATCGGCACGGTGTTCGCGCTCGGCGCGCGCTGGTGGGCCCCCGGCCTGCAGTCCGCCGTCGGCGCGGGTGCGCTCGTCGCGTACTTCGCCCTTACGACGCCGTTCTGGACGGCGTTCAACATGCAGGACTACCTGCTGACCGGGCTGAAGCGCGCCTCCGTCGTGCCGATCGAGAACCTCGCCTTCGCGCTGATCAAGATCGCGTTGCTGGTCGTGGGCGGCCTGCTGGGTGTCTACGGGGCCATCGCGGGCTCGTGGGCGTTGGGCACCGCGGTGACGGTCGTCGCGGTCAGCATCTACCTCCTGCGCGTTCTGCCTGCGCGCGCGCCGCTGGCCCAGCGGGCACCTTCGCCGGTCACCCTGCGGTCGATGTCCGGGTTCATCGCGGCCGACTGGGTGGGCAGCATGTGCCTGACGGTCGTGAGCTTCGGCCTGCCGCTGCTCGTCTTCGCCCGGCTGGGCGCGGACTCGGCGGCCACGTTCGGCGTCTCGTGGCAGCTGGCCTACGCGCTGTACCTGGTGCCGACCGGGATGGGGCAGTCGCTGGTCGCGCACGTGGCCGCCGACCCTTCCGGGCTGGAGGCGGCGCACAGGCAGATGCTGACCAAGTGCCTGACGCTGGTCGTGCCCGCCGTGGTGGTCCTCGTGGCGGGGTCGCGGCTGGTGCTGATGGTGTTCGGCCCGCACTACGCCGCGACCGGCAGCCTCCTGCTGGCCCTCGCCGCATGCTCCGCGATCCCCGCGTGCGTTAACCTGGCCGCAGTGGCCGCCGCGCGGGTGAGCCAGAACCGGGTCGGGCAGTTCGCGGTGACGTTGGCGATCGCCGTGATCGTCATCCCCGCGGTCTGGGTGCTCATGCCGCTGTGGGGCCTCACCGGCGTCGGCGTGGCGCTGGTCGGCGGCCAGTCCGTGGTGGCTGTGGGCGTCCTGCTCCTGCGTCGGTTCGGCCCGCATCGCTTCGGCTGACGCCCGCGGAACGTCGCCGCTGGTAGAAACGATGGCGACGGAGGGGGGCGCAAGGATGAGTCGGGGTCGAGACGGCCTGCGTTCGATAGGGCGGCTCGCCGTGGCGTGCGTCGCAGCCGGGATATTGGTGGCGGCATTCCTTGCGCCGGTGGGCGTCGGCGTGGGCATGGTGTCCAACCAGGTGAACGACGCGGTCGGGGCGATCTCGGCGAGTTCCAACGGCGACCAGCTCACCGCGGCGCAGGTGCCCTACGTCACCACGGTGCTCGACCGCAACGGCGCCCCGATCGCCAGCCTCTTCGACCAGTACCGGCTACCGGTCTCCTACGCAGGCATCGCCAAGACGATGGACGCGGCGGTTATCGCGATCGAGGACCGCCGCTTCTTCAGCGAGTCGGGCCTCGACCCACGGGCGGTCCTGCGCGCGGCGGTGAACAACTCCTCGGGCGGCAACACCCAGGGCGCGTCGACGATCACCCAGCAGTACGTCAAGAACTACCTGATCAACGTGATCGACCGGACGAACCCGGCGGCGCAGCGGGAGGACAGGGCCGACACGATCTCGCGCAAGATCCGCGAGGCCGAGCTCGCGCTGCAACTGGGCCACAGCGTGCCGAAGGAACAGATCCTCGCGGGCTACCTCAACGTCGTCGAGTTCGCAGGCAACGTCTACGGCGTCGCCGCCGCCGCGCAGGCGTACTTCGGCACCACCGCCGACAAGCTCACCGTGCCGCAGGCCGCGCTGTTGGCCGGGATGGTGAACAACCCCAACCTCTACAACCCCTACAGCCATCCGCAGCAGGCTGTCGAGCGCCGCAACACCGTGATCGACGCCATGGCCTCGACGGGCTCGATCACCGCCGCGGCGGCGACCACGGACAAGCAGGCGCCGCTGGGCGTCGTGCCCGGCGGTCCCGCGGCTCCCGGCAGCACCTGCATGGCGGCGGCGCCGGACGCGGGCTTCTTCTGCGACTACGCCGTGAGCTATCTGGAACAGGCAGGCTTCACCGCGGACCAGCTCTACACCGGCGGGTACACGATCAAGACCACGATGGACCCCAAGGCCAGCCAGGTGATCAAGGACGCGGTCGACCAGAACGTGCCGACGAACCAGGAAGGCGTGGCCAACGCGTTCGCGCTGGTCTCGCCGGGGAGCGCAGGCCACGACGTGCTCGCGATGGTGGCCAACCGCAACCTCGGCACCGACGAGGCGCAGGGGGAGCGCTCGACGAACATCATCGCCGACGCGAGCAACGTCTTCGGCGCAGGCTCCTCGTTCAAGATCTTCACGACGGCTGCCGCGCTCGAACAGGGCACGGTCGGGTTCGGCTCCGACCTGCCGAACCCGGGCTCGGAGTGCTTCACGCCGCCCAACAACAACCGCTACACCCACTGCTACCCGGTCGCGAACGACGGCAACTACGCCGACCCGATCAGCCTGCCGGACGCGCTCGCCACCTCGCCGAACGTCGCGTTCGTCGACCTGGAGTCCCGCACCGGCATGCCCGCTGTCGTGCAGATGGCCGAGCGGCTGGGGCTTCGCCACACAATGGCGACCAACGACGCGGGGGGCACGCCGATCACCGACCCGGCCGACCCGCTGTCGCGCAAACCGCAGTACAACGAGCCGCAGTCACAGTATTTCCAGGGCCTGCTCTCGTTCACCCTCGGCGACAGCCCGGTGAGCCCACTGGAGATGGCCAACGTGTCGGCTACGATCCTGTCCGGCGGCGTGTGGTGCCCGCCCATCCCGATCCGGTCGGTCACCGACCGCGCGGGGCATCCGGTCGCCGTGGCGCAGCAGCCGTGCGAGCAGGTCGTCAACCCGGGGCTGGCGCACACCCTCGCCGCGGGTCTCTCCCAGGACACGACGTCCGGAACGTCGGCCGCGGCGGCCAAGGCGGCGGGCTGGCACCGTCCCGACATCGGCAAGACCGGCACCACGAACAACAGCGAGTCGGTCGCGTTCGTCGGGGGAGTGGACGGCTACGCGGCCGCCTCGATGGTCTACGCCGACGGTGCCCGTCCGCAGGAGGTCTGCCCCGGCCGTCCGGTGCACCTCGGCGACTGCGGGCACGGCGCGTTCGGCGGCACCGTCGCCGCGCCGCCGTACTTCGCGGCATTCAACCAGCTGCTCGCGGGCCAACCCGACGTGCCGATCCCCGGGCCCGACCCCGCCTACCAGGACCAGGGCGGCCGCCTCCCGGTCGTCCCGTACGTCGTCGGCCAGGCGGGCACGGCGGGCGCCCAGACCGTCACCGCTGCGGGCTATCCGGTGACGATGCGGACGGTCCCGTCGGCGCGGCCGCAAGGCCAGGTCGTCGGGCAGAGTCCGCAGGGCAACCTCCCGACGGGCACGTCGGTGACGATCTGGACCAGCGCGGGCAAGTGACCGAGCAAGCAGGCGCAGAGCAGGCGCGCCCGACCGTCGAGGACGTCCGGGCCGCCGCCGCGCGGATCGCCGGGCACGCCCACCGCACACCGGTTCTGCGTTCGTCGCGGATCGACGCTGAGGTGCACGCGCACGTCGTCTTCAAGTGCGAGAACCTGCAGCGCGTCGGCGCCTTCAAGTTCCGGGGCGCGCTCAATGCGCTGTCCCGGTTCACACCCGCACAGCGGCGGGCGGGCGTCGTGGCGTACTCGTCGGGCAACCACGCCCAGGCGGTCGCGCTGGCCGCGCGGCTGCTCGACATCCCCGCGACGATCGTGATGCCCCACGACGCGCCCGCGACGAAGGTGGCGGCCACCCTCGGGTACGGCGCCGAGGTGGTCCGCTACGACCGGTTCGCCGAGGACCGGGAGGCCATCGGCGCGGCGCTGGCCGCGCAGCGCGGTCTGACGCTGGTGCCGCCCTACGACCACCCCGACGTGCTCGCGGGGCAGGGCACCGCCGCACTGGAGCTGTTCGACGAGGTCGGTGCGCTCGACGCGCTGTTCGTGCCGCTCGGTGGGGGCGGGCTCCTCGCGGGAACGCTGTTGGCCGCGGAGGCGCTCGCCCCGGACTGTCGTGTGTACGGCGTCGAGCCCGCGGCGGGCGACGACGGTCGGCGCTCGCTCGCCGCGGGCCGGATCGTGCGCATCGAGGTGCCTGCCACGATCGCGGACGGCGCGCAGACCACGCACCTCGGCGAACACACGTTCCCGATCATCCGCCGCGCCGTCACCGGCATCCGCACGGCGACCGACGACCAGCTCGTCTGCGCCATGCGGACCTTCGCCGCGACGATGAAGCTGGTGGTGGAGCCGACGGGGTGCCTCGGCCTGGCCGCGGCCACGGCGGCAGGCGATCTTGCGGGGCTGCGCGTCGGGGTCGTCATCAGCGGCGGGAACGTCGATCTCGACCGCTATGCGACGCTGCTGGGGGGCAGGGCGTAGACATAGCGGTCGTGAGCGATGCTATGGAAGCCGGGACGATCACGATCACCGGCCACAACGGCGACGAGATCGAGGCCTATCTGGCCCGCCCGAGCGGCGGTCAGCCCTACGGCAGCATGGTGGTGATCCACCACATGCCCGGATACGACGCCGGGACCAAGGAGATGGTGCGCCGCTTCGCGGCCAACGGATATGCGGCGCTGTGCCCGAACCTCTACTACCGGGAGGCGCCGGGCGCCGACCCCGACGACGCCGCGGCCTTCGCCCGCGCGCACGGCGGGGTGCCCGACGAGCAACTCGTCGGCGACGTCGACGGTGCTGCCCGCCACCTGCGCGGGCTGCCCGGCGCGACGGGCAAGGTCGGGGTGATCGGGCACTGCTCGGGAGGGCGCCAGTCGTTCCTCGCGGCCTGCTCGCTGGAGTTGGACGCTGCGGTCGACTGCTACGGCGCGTTCATCGTCGCGGAGCCGCCCGCAGGCTTTCCCCTGGCCGTGCAGCCGCTGCTCGGGCTGGCCCCGAGGCTCGCCTGTCCCCTGCTGGGCCTGTTCGGCGCCGACGACACGTTCCCGAGCCCCGAGGAGACCGGCAAGCTCGCCGCGGAGCTGGACCGGCTGGGCAAGCCGCACGAGTTCCACACCTACGACGGCGCGGGCCACGCGTTCTTTTCCGTCGACCGGCCCGCTTACCGCCCGGAGGCCGCCGTCGACGGCTGGGCGAAGATCTTCACGTTTCTTGACACCCACCTGGGGAATTGACGACATGTGCACCTACGTGACCGAGAAGATCGCGGTCGAGGGAAGTGGCAAGGGCGCGCAGGGGTGGTTCCCGCTGACGCACGCGACCGCGTACGTCGACCACCCGGTCCACGCGCCTTACGGACACACGGTCAACATCGACTTCCTGGCCCCGGAGCGCGGTCCTTCGGCGCGGGTCGCCGTCGAGCTGACGGAGGAGGCCGCGCTGGAGCTCGTCGGGGCGATCACACGTGCGTTGGCCGCGGCCCCGCCAGGACTGGCGGGACGGGCGCAGACAACCGGCGCGAGTCGAGGAACGTCCACATCAGCTGGCTGACCGCGGCAGGCCAATAGTGGTCCGCGCCCGGATAGACGGCCAGGTCCACCTCGGTGCCCGGCGCGCACTGCGTCCAGCGCTGGAGCACGGCACCCCCGACCGTGCTGGTCACGGGGGCTGCCGTGCACCGGTCGCGTTGGACCAGCCAGTCCGCCGCGACCCTCGTCGACGGGAGCGGCGGATGGACCCTCGGGTCCCCACCCATCGGCAGGACGTGGTCGTGCACCCCGACGGCCATCAGCGACGGCAGCGGCTTGGCGCCCTGGCATGGCGAGAGCGGTGCCGCGCCGTAGGTGGCCACCGCTGCGAAAAGGGTGGGGTGCGTGCAGGTCAGGAGCCAGGCGAGCTTGCCGCCGTTGCTGTAGCCCACGAGGTAGATCCGGTCGGGGTCGACGGGCAGGTCGTGCACGGCGTCGGCGATCACGGCCGTCACGAACGCCGTGTCGGGCGTGCCGCGGGTGCCCGCGGCGCCGCAGCAGCCCGACCCGGCGTTCCACGACCGGGCGAGGCCGTCGGGGTAGACCAGCACGGCCCGGTCCTGACGGGCGTAGGGGAGGAAGCCGGTGGAGCGCACGGCCGTCCACGGCTGTTGTCCGCGGCCGTGCAGCACGACCAGCAGCGGCAGCGCCTGCTGCGACGCGGCAGTCGGGACGATCGAGCGGTACGTTCGCTTCACTCCGCCGATGCTGAGGGAGTGCTCAGCGACGAGCGTGCCTGCCAGGTCGGGCGGCGTCGCGGGAGCGGGAGCCGTAGGAGCAGCCGCAGCGGCCCGCACGGGCACAGCGGTGCCGCGTGCCGAGCCGGACACGCTGACGACTATCGTCACCAACACCGTGAGCAGGGCGAACAGTCCTCCGGCGATCGTCGTCGTCCGCCGTCTGCGCGCCACGTGGGGAGTATGCGCCCGAACCCGTTCGCCGCGGAACGGTCCTGGGCGCACAGGTGATCAACCCATGGCTCAAGCACTGAGGAGCATCACATTCCCCGCACAGCAGACACACAGGTTGGTCGATCATCGTCGGTGGACATGGCCCCCCGGTTGCGCGCGCTGATCGCCTGTGCCGCCGCCGCGCCGTTCGTGTCCGACGCCCGCGGTTCGCGCTCGATCGACCGCCGTGAGCTCGCCACCGCCGCCGACGTGTGGGCCGGTGAGCTCGCTGCGCGGGGTGTGCCGCCCGGCGCGCGGGTGCTGCTCGACGTCGGCGACCCGCTCGCCTTCGCCGTTGCGCACCTTTCGGTCGTGGCGGCAGGGCGCTGCTCCGCACCGGTGGACCCCGGCGCGCCCCCGGCCGAGGCGGCCAGGACCCGCACCGTGGTGGCGCCCGCACTCGTGCTCACCGACCGGCCCGACCGGCCCGGCGCGCTCGTCACGCGCGGTGGGCTGCCTGCCGCCCCCGTCGGCTCGCCGAGCCGGACCGACGCCGGGCCGGGTTCGGTCCTGCTGCTGACGTCCGGATCGACCGGCGCGCCGAAGGCCGTCGAGCTGACCGAGGCGCAGTGCCTGCACGTCGCGCACGCGGTGGCGGCGCACCACCGGCTGAGACCAGCCGACCGCGGGTTCTGCCCGCTGCCCCTCTTCCACGTGAACGCGCAGGTCGTGGGCCTGTTGGCGACCCTCGTGTCGGGCGGGGAGCTGGTACTGGACCGCCGGTTCCACCGCACCGGGTTCTGGGACCTGCTGCTGCGCCGCGAGGTGACGTGGGTGAACGCGGCTCCCGCGATCGTCACGATCCTCGCCCGCCACCCCGAGGAACCCGTCGTGGCGCCCCGGCTGCGGTTCGTGCGGTCGGCGTCCGCGCCGCTGCCGCCGCCGGTACGCGACCTGTTCGTCGCGCGCACCGGCGTGGCGGTCGTCGAGAGCTACGGCATGACGGAGGCCGCGAGCCAGATCACCGCCACCGCGTTGGACGAGCCGCACCGGCCCGGCTCCGTTGGCCTGCCGGTCGGTGTCGAGCTGCAGGTCGTGGACGACGTCGGACGACGCTGCCCGCCCGGCGTCATCGGCCGGGTGCGGATCCGCGGGGCGGGCGTGATCACGGCCTACGCGGGGGGCGCGGCGGCGGCCCGGTTCGACCGCGACGGCTGGCTCGACACCGCCGACCTCGGCGAGCTGGACGCCGAAGGGCACCTCTACCTCAGCGGCCGCGCCGACGACGTCGTCAACCGCGGCGGCGAGCTCGTGTACCCGCGCGAGGTCGAGGAGGTGCTGCTCGGCGACCCCGCCGTGGTCGAGGCCGTCGTGGCGGGCCGCCCCCATGACGTGCTCGGCACCGTCCCGGTGGCACTGGTGCGCACAGGCCGAGACCAGCCGCTCGACGTGGTGGAGCGGTTGGTGGATCGGCTGGAGGAGCGCTGCGCCGAAGAGCTGGCGCCGTTCAAGCGACCGGTCGAGATCCGCGTCGTCGAGCGGTTCCCGGTCGGCCCCACCGGCAAGGTCCGCCGCGCCGCGGTGCGCGAGGGGTTGACCGCCGAGGTGGCGGTGTCGTGACCGCAGTCGAGCCCGCGACGGCAACCACCACCGGCACCACCGGCACCACCGGCACTGCAGGCACGGCCACCATCACGGCCGCTCCCGCTCGGCCTCCTGGTTCGCACGTCCCCGCGGCCGACGTCGTGCGGGTGCTGACGTTCGCCTGCGTGATCGGGGTGCACACGCTGTCGGTCACCCATCCGCTCGACGATCCGCGGGCCGATGCGCTGGTCATGCTGCTGCACTTCACGCGCGAGGCGTTCTTCGTCCTGACCGCGTTCGTGCTGATGCACCGGTACGGCGCCGCCGCGCCGCGGCTCGGCCCGTTCTGGCGGCGGCGCTTCCTGCTCGTCGGGGTGCCCTACGTCGTCTGGACCGCGATCTACACCGGGCTGAACCTGGTCACCGCCCCGCTGCCGCCCCCGGTCGCGCTGCAGGGCTTCGCCTGGGCCCTGCTCACCGGCACGGCCTGGTACCACCTGTACTTCCTGCTCGTCTCGATGCAGTTCTACCTGGTGTTCCCGCTGTTTCAGCGACTGCTGGTGTGGACCTCGGGCCGACACGGCAGGCTGCTGCTGGCCGCGCTCGTCCTCCAGGTGCTCGTCGACCTGTGGATCCACGACCCCGCCCCGGTCGGCCTGAAGGCCGACCTGTTGCCTTACACCGGCTCGTTCGTCGGGTCCTACGTGTTCTTCCTGGTCTTCGGCGGCGTCGTCGCGATGCACCGCGAGCGCGTGCTCGACGCGGTGGCGGCGCACCCGGTGCTGGTGGCGACGGCCGTCGTCCTCACCGGCGCGGCGGCCGAGGGCTGGTACCTGTGGGCGGTCGCGGCAGGCGTCAACGCGCAGTACGCGAGCGACGTGTTCCAGCCGGTGATGATCCCGTGGGTGGTCGCCGTCGTGGCCGGGTTCGCGCTGCTGGGCCTGGGCTGGGCGCGGTCGCGCGCCTGCCCGCGGTGGGTCGGGTGGGCATCCGAGCGTTCGTTCGGCGTGTTTCTCGTGCACCCGGTGATCCTCTGGGCGATGACCATCGAGGGCCCGTCCGCGCCGACCGCCGACCTGCCGCAGCCGCTGCCGACGATCGTCGTCTACGTCGTCGCAGTGCTGGGCGCCCTCGTCCTCGTCGGGCTCTTCCGGGCCACCCCGCTACGCATGCCTCTCACCGGAAAATCGAGCGACAGGAGCAGAAGATGATCGACACGAGGCTCGACCTGCCCGTCCGGGAGTCCCCGCCCCGTCGGACCGGGCTCACCATGGTGATCGACACCGGGCTGTTCACCGGGCAGTTCGTCGACATGGTCGACAGCGTCGGCGAGTACGTCGACTTCGTGAAGTTCGGGTGGTGTACCGGGCTCGTCACGCGCGACATCAAACGCAAGATCGACGTCCTGCGCGAGGCGGGGATCAACTTCTACTTCGGCGGGACGCTGTTCGAGCGGTTCGCGGTCGACGGGATGGTCGACGACTTCCGCGAGCTGTGCTCGGCGCTCGGCGCCACGTATGTCGAGGTGTCCAACGGGACCATCGCGATGAGCAACGCCGACAAGGCCCGCTGGGTCGCGGCGCTGGCAGGCGACTTCACCGTGATCAGCGAGGTCGGGTTCAAAGATCCCGGCCGGGCGGGGGACATGACCTCGGCGCAGTGGGTCGACGCAATCGAACAAGACCTGGCCGCAGGCGCGCACCACGTCACCACCGAAGCACGGGAGAGTGGGCGAAGCGGGCTGTGCCAGCCCGACGGCCGAGTGCGCGGCGACATCGTCGAGGACGTGCTCACGTCCGGCATCGACGTCGAGAAGCTGATCTTCGAGGCGCCGACGAAGGAGCTGCAGACCTGGTTCGTGAAGCGGCTCGGGGCGTCGGTGAACCTGGGCAACGTCAACGCGAGGGACATCCTGGCGCTGGAGACGCTGCGGTTGGGCCTGCGCTCGGACACCATGCGTACGGGCGAGTAGCGCGATGCGGACCACCGACGACGCGTTCCACCTGGCCATCCCGGCGGCCGACCTCGATGAGATGCAGGAGTTCTACGTCGCCGGGCTGGGCTGCAAGCTCGCCCGCCGCTACGCCGACCGCATCACCCTGGACTTCTTCGGCGACCAGGTCGTCTGCCACCTCTCCGACGACGTCGTCGCGGAGCCGACGCTCTACCCACGGCACTTCGGGGTGACGTTTCGCCACCGCGAGGACTGGGCGCGGCTGCTCCACCTGGCGCAGCTGCGCGGACTGCCGTTCTTCGAGAAGCCCTTCCACCGTTTCGCCGGACAGGTGGAGGAGCACGAGTCGTTCGTGCTGCGCGACCCTTCGCAGAACCTGCTGGAGTTCAAGCACTACGCCGACCCGCGGATGATGTACTGACTGACTGACTGACTGACTGGCCCGGCCCCCGGCACCGCTGCCGCAGGTCGGTCGCGGCGGTGACACAGAGGCCACCGCCGCGACGCGAAGCCCTACTTCTTGCCGAACGCCGACTTCGCGGCGTCCTTGACCTTCTCGCCTGCCTGCTTGACGGAGCCGGACGCCTGGTCCGCGCGGCCCTCAGCCTCGAGGCCCTCATCGCCGGTCGCTCGACCGGCGCCTTCCTTCGCCTTGCCCTTGAGCTCTTCGCCCTTGTTGTCCATCTTGTCATCGAGGCCCATGGAACTCTCCTTCTCTCGTACTTTCGTACGGACATGATGGGGGTGCCCGGTCTCGGCCGGTCTCAACCGTCGTGCTCGGGCAGTCACCCCATGACGTCATCACTTCCGTGGAGGACACATGAAGGAGAAGGTGCTGACCACCACCCGGCGGTCGCTGCACGCCGTCGCCGAGCAGCTGCTCGCGGGCCCGCAGTACCGCGCCAAGGGCACCATCCGGCTGCGGGTCACGCATGCGGGCTTCGCGCAGGTGTCCGGCCCGTGGCGGGTCGAAGGGACCCAGCTGGTCAGCGAAGACAAGAGCGTGCCCCTCGACGGCACGATCGAGGACATCGCGCGGGCCGCGGGCATCCACGCCGGGGTGCCCGAGATCTACACCGACCACGCCGACCTGGCCCCCGACTTGCCGCTCGAACTGGACCCGACCATGGCCGCCGAGCTCGTCGCGTGGTTCGTCCGCGGCGACGAGGGCCTGCGCGCGTTCGCGCCCGAGGACGTGCCGGTGCTGTGGCCGGAACACTTCGACCTCGGCATCGCGCTCGACGAGGTCAACTACGGGATCTCGCTGGGCGACGCGGCGCACGAGACCCCCTACGCCTACGTCGGGCCGTGGGCCCAGCGCCAGGGTTCGTTCTGGAACGTGTCGTTCGGGTCGCTCCGCGCGGCCGCCGAGCTTCCCGACGCCGCCGCGGTCACCGCCTACTTCGCCGAGGGGCGCGCCGCTGCGGCGGCCGCCGCAGCGCCGCCTGTGGGCGCCTGACGTGCCGCGACCGGAGCCGGGCAGCACGTTGCCGGACGTGGTGCTGCCCGACGCCGACGGGCTACCGCGCCTGCTGTCGGAGCTGCCCATGGGCGACCCGCTGATCGTGCACACCTACCGCGGATGGTTCTGCCCGAAGGAGCGCAACTACTTCCGCCAGGTGCTGCTGCCGCTTCAGGAGGTCGCCGAGGTCGGCTACGTGCGGATGGTGTCGGTGAGCGTCGAGCCGCCTGCGGTCGCCGCGGCCTTTCGGGCCGGGCTCGACGCCCGCTGGACGTTTCTTTCCGACGCCGACCGCACCTGGCAGGCAGCGCTGGACCTGCGCGAGATCACCGACACGGTGCACGACCCCTACCTGCCGACGGTGCTGGTGTGCGATCCCGACCTGACCGTGCGGGCGGTGTGGGACGGCTACTGGATGTGGGGGCGCCCGACCCTTGACGAGCTGTGGGCCGCGCTGCGCGGCGCCACCGCGGCGATCCGCCCGGACTGGGTCGCGCCCCGTGCCTGAGCGGGGCCCGGTGTTCGGCTGGCTCGCGTTGCTCCCGGAGCCGCGAACGGGATCGGTGGCCGTCACGACGGCGGACGGATCGCCCGGCGGCCACCTGCTGCTCGCGGTGCGCAGGGGAAAGCCGGACCGCGACGCCGTCCGGGTTGCGCCCGACATCATCGAATCGGGAGCTATCGGATCGGGAGCTATCGGATCGGGAGCTATCCGATCGGGAGCTGTCGGATCGGGAGCCGTCGGGGAAGGGCCTGGCCTCGCGGTGTCGCTCGTGCTGCCCCCGCGGGGCACGCGCCCGCTGTTCGACGATCCGGCGGTCGTCGAGGCGATGCGGGCCGTGCTGCGTGATCCGGGGCGCACAGTGTTGTTCAGCACCCTCGTCGACGGCTCGACGCAGTGGGCGGGATCGGTCAGCGCGACCGCCGCCGCGACGACCGGGTGGTGGCGCGGCGACCCGTTCGCCCGGCTCGGGCCGCAGCACCGGCTGTTCGTCCCGCCGGGCGTGCTGCGCCCCGTCCCGCTGCCTGCGGGGCCGTGCCACCAGCGGCATGCGGGCACTCCGTGGCCGTGGGGACGGTTCTGACCGGCCGTCTGTCGCATCCACCCGTGTGCTTGGCGCCGCCGAGATGGTGGATCGAGGCCATGTCCGGGTACGGTGCGCCTCAAGGACCGGGCGTCGCGGCCCCGCCAACGCCTCCCCAGCGGCGTGGTGGCGGCACGGACGGCCGAACCCCATTCGAGAGGACCGATGGTGGGCGACGATATGTTCGCAACCGAGGGTGACTCGGTGAACTTCGGGCGCCAAAGCACGGCTACTCGCGAGAACGGCCGCAACGGCTCGGCGGCCGCGGCCGCCGAGGACGTCTCCGTGGACGTGATCCGACGTCTGCGGGACCGCGTCGACCGCAACGTACGCCTCATCGACCGGATGCGGGCCGACCCGCTCGCCCCCGAACCGCCCGGCCTCCCGGAGCTGATCGACACCGCGCGGCGGCTGCGGCACGACGCCGACACGCTGGTCCTGCTGGCAGGCATCGAGGTGGCCACGCGCCCGGGTGCGCCGATGCGGCTCTCCGCCCTGCTGGACGAGGCGGTCGACGCGACGGAGGAGCCGATGCGGGTCGATGTCCGCAGCGGCCCGCAGGCCACCGTCGAGCCGTCGGCGGCCACCGAGCTGCTGCACGTCGTCGCCGAGGTCGTCGACCACATCACGGCGATACATCCCGGCGCCCGCGTCGAGGTGTCGAGCCGCACCGAGACCACCGGCGGGATCGTCGTGGAGGTGCGGACGGCCAGCACCACGCGCTACGACCCCTCCGGCAGGCGCGGCATGGCGGCGGCCGCGCGGATCGCGCAGCGCTCGCGCAGCGGGCTGGTGCTGCAGACGCCACGGCCCGGCCCCGCTGGGTCGCGCGCCCCGATCGCCTCGATCCACTGCCCGGCGCGCGTCGTGACCATCGAAGCGCTGGACTACCCCCCGATGCCGCGCAACGGCGTCGAACACCGGTCCGCCGACGCGTGGCCGCCTGCACGCTCTTCGGCGTCGTTCAACGCGATGGAGACGACCTCCTTCAGGTCCACGCCCACGCCGGAGGCCAACGGCTTCGGCTACCACGACGAGGCCGAGACTCCCGCGCAGGGCATCCCCGTCGACCCACTCGGCGCGCGCCGACCGGCGGCGCGGTCCTCGGTCGACGAGCTGTTCGCCGAGCTGTCGAACGAGAGCTCCCCCTCACCGTTCGCCGACCCGGATCCCTTCACCTCGACGTACGGGGACACCGCGACCTACCGGGACACCGCGAGCTACCGGGACACCGCGAGCTACCGGGACACCGCGACCAACGGGGGCACCGCGACCAACGGGGGCACCGGGACCTACGGCGACTTCCCGACGTACGGGGACTTCGGCTCGCCGCCCTCGCTGTCGTCGCCGCCCTCCTCGCCGCCCCCGTCGTGGCCCGGGCCGATGCCCCGCGAGGCACCGCACACCAACGGGCGGTCCTACCCGAGCTACCCGAGCGCGAGCCCCGACCCCGTCGACGAGCTGTTCGGCCCGATCACGAACCTGCCGCCGGAGCTCGACAGCTTCCCCATGGAGACGCCGATCTTCGCGGCGGTCGCGTCCGCATGGTTCCGCGACGAGCCCGAAGCGCCTGGAGCGGCCGGACCGTCCGGGTCGTCCGGGCTGTCGGACTGGGCGTCGCCCGGGGACCTCGAGTGGCGCGCTGCGGCCGAGCGGGCCGCTCAGCCCGAGGACAACACGTTCACCGCCGAGGGCCTCCCGCGCAGGCGTCCCGGCGGCAGGCTCGTCGCGCCCCGTGTCCACGACGGCAACGGCGCCGCAGCCGCCCAGCCGCCTGCTCCCGCGGACAGGGTGCCTGACCGGGTCCGCGAGCGGCTGGCCACCTACCAGCGTGGCCTTCGCCAAGGCAGGCACCGCGCCGAGCCTGCCGACCCTGGTGATCCCGCCGCCTGGTGACCGTTCGGCGCACCGCATTGCGCCGACTGCTACTCATCGTGCCTGAGCTGCCGGTCGTCGCACCGTGCTGTTGTCCGGTAACACTCCGTGTTGCGCGCGCGACGACCCGGATAGCGCGCGAGGGCGCGCCCGGGGAGGGAAGCAAGCGTGGTCGGACGCGGAGACAGGGCGCGGGGTCTGCGTGCTCGCACCACGGATCGCTTCGAGGATGTCGTCGCGTGGGCGTTGACCACCTGTGCGGCCGCGACGGTGCTCCTCGCCGTCGCCATCGGACAGTTCGGCAGCGACGCCACGCTGGCCAGGGCGAACGCCGAGGCCGCCGCACGGACACCCGCGCGTGCTGAGCTGTTGGAGGACGTGGACGGCGTCCTCGTCGCTGACGGCTCGCCGCCCCGCACCGCACCGGCGCGGTGGACCGCCCCCGACGGGCGCGTGACGCAGGGCCGCGTGATCGTCTCCAGCCCCCACGCCTCAGGCGACACCGTGCCGATCTGGCTGGACCGCACCGGCAGGCTCGTCCCTGCGCCGATGCAGGCCTCCTCGGCCACCGTCGTCGGCTGGACGTGGGGGGTGGCTGTCGTGCTCGGCGGCTGGGCGATGCTCGCGCTCTTGTGGACGGGCGTGCGCGGGTGGACGGCGCGGCGCAACGCGGCCGGATGGGCGCGGGAGTGGGCGTTGGTGGAGCCCTCGTGGAGCGGGCGCGTGCCCTGACTGCTGTGCGAGGCTGACGGGGTGCGCTATGACCTCGCCGCCCTCCGCAACCACTTCCCTGCGCTGAAGGCGGGGTTCGCCCACTTCGACGGGCCGGGCGGTTCGCAGGTCCCCGACGCCGTCGCCGACGCGGTGGCGCGTGCGCTGGTCGCGCCGCTGGCCAACCGCGGAACGGTGACCGAGGCCGAGCGCGCCGCCGACGCGATCGTGCTCGACGCGCGGTCCGCGGTGGCCGACCTGCTGGGCGTCGACCCCGGCGGCATCGTCTTCGGACGCAGCATGACGGCGCTGACGTTCGACATGGCGCGCACGCTGGCGGCGACGTGGGAACCCGGCGACGAGGTCGTCGTCACCCGCCTCGACCACGACGCCAACATCCGGCCATGGGTGCTCGCCGCCGCGGCGGCGGGCGCGACGGTCCGCTGGGCGGAGTTCGACCCGGCCACCGCCGAGCTCACCGAGGACGACGTCGCCGCGGTCCTCTCGCCCCGCACGCGGCTGGTGGCCGTCACCGCCGCGTCCAACCTGCTGGGCACGCGACCGCCGGTGCGCGCGATAGCCGATCTCGCCCACGCCGTGGGAGCGCTCGTCTACGTCGACGGGGTGCACTACACCGCCCACACCGCCGTGCACGTCGACGCGCTGGGCGCCGACCTGTACGCCTGCTCGCCCTACAAGTTCCTCGGTCCGCACTGCGGAGTGCTCGCGGCCGACCCCGAGCTGTTGGCGACGCTGCACCCGGCCAAGCTCGCGCCGTCGACCGACGCTGTGCCGGAGCGGTTCGAGCTGGGCACGCTGCCCTACGAGCTGCTCGCGGGTACCACCGCCGCCGTCGGGTTCCTCGCGGGCATCGCCGGGGCAGGCGGGTCGCGACGGGAGCAGCTGCTCGTGTCGATGGCGGCTGTCGAGGCCCACGAGGATGCGCTGCGGGCGCGGATCGAGGAAGGCCTCGCCGAGCTGTCGGGCGTCACCGTGTTCTCCAGGGCGGCGCGCCGCACGCCGACCCTGCTGGTCGGCATGGGCGGGCGCGAGCAGGAGGCTTACGCGTTCCTGGCTGAGCGGGGGATCAACGCGCCTGCCGGGTCGTTCTACGCGCTGGAGGCCTCGCGGCGGCTCGGGCTGGGTGACACCGGTGCGCTACGGATCGGGCTTGCGCCCTACGTCGGCGACGAGGACGTCGACCGGCTGCTCGACGCTATGACCGCCTTCGCCGCGCCGCGCATCTGACCGAGCGCATCACCGCGCAGGCGCTGGCGGAACAGCGGCGGCAGGAACCACAGCATCAGCGCCGACCAGGTCACGTGGGTCAGCACCGAAGCCTGGATCCCGCCCGTCGCGCGGCGCTGGAGCGCGAACAACGCGCCCATCGCGACCGAGGCGAGCACGAGCGCGGGGTTGCGGGTGGCCGTGGTGGCCAGTACGTAGGCGCCGGTGGTGGCCACGGCGGCGCGGCGCGGCGCGGGACCCGCCGCGGCGTACAGCGCGCCCCGGAAGAAGACCTCCTCCGCCACGCCGTTCCCCAACGTCGTCAGCAGGACGAGGCCGCCGGAGCCCTGGTCGGCGTAGCGCAGCACGGACGCGATAGCGCGGTTGAGCGGCGGGATGCGCCTCGCGACGAGCGCTGCCGAGTAGAACGCCCCGAACGCGCCGACGCCGGTGAGGATCGGCCCGAGGACCGGTCGCCGCGGCGCGTCGTCGCTCCCGCGTCTCGTCGTCCACCCTCGGCGCAGCGGGCCTGCGGCGACACCGCCGACCACCCAGGTCAGTGCGGTGGCGCCGCTGAGGCCGTAGAAGCGCGTCGAGCCGGGTTTGGTCGACAGCGACGCGCCGAGCACCCCCACCCCGACCACGGCGGTCGCCGCGACGACACGCCGCCTGCGCCGCAGCGCATCCGCTGATTCCAGCCCGGCCGCCGTCGCGTCCAGCGGGTGCGCGGCGTTGCGGCCGCGGGAAGATCTCACGCCGCCACACTGCCACGCGCCGCCCACCCCGGCCTCCCGTAGCCCGCGGCCTCCCCGGGCCGCCGTCGCCCCGCCCCCACGGCCGCGGCCTGACGCGTCGCCGGACCGCGGGCCCCGTGCGGATGATCGCTTGGCCGTAGAGTGCGGCCGTGTCCGGCATCGGATGGTTTTTTCTGTTGCTCGGCGTGGTGAGCGTGCTCCTCGCGGGCGGTTGGGTCGGGCTGCACAGGCGCGACCGGGAAGGTGAGCACGTGCTCGAAGCCGAGCCGGAGGACCGCCCGCTGGCCGCGGTGGTCGTCAACCCGGTCAAGGTGGACGAGTCCGTCCACCGCGAGATCGAGGCCGTCTGCACCGGTTTGGGGTGGGCGCCGCCGCTGTGGCTGACGACCACGCCGGAGGACACCGGCACCGGCCAGGCCAAGGCCGCGATCGAGCGCGGCGCCGACGTCGTCATCGCCTGCGGCGGCGACGGCACGGTCCGGTCGGTCGCACAGGCGCTCGCGCGCTCCGGCGTGGCGATGGGCCTGGTGCCCGCGGGCACCGGCAACCTGCTGGCCGGGACGCTCGGGCTGCCCACCGAGGTCACCGCGGCCACCCGCATCGCGCTCACCGGCGACGACCGGCTCATCGACGTCGGGCGCCTTTTCGCAGACGACGCCAACGAGCGGGTCTTCCTCGTGATGGCGGGCACCGGGCTGGACGCCGTGATCATGGAGTCCACCCCGGAAGGGCTCAAGGGCCGGGTCGGGCCGCTGGCGTACGTCATCTCGGGGTTCCGGGCGGTGCGTGGGCGGCGCGCGCGGGTCACGATCGCCATGGACGACGGCGATCCGGTGCGGCGCAGCACCCGCATGGTGCTCGTCGGCAACACCGGTTCGCTGGGTGGCGGCTTCGCGCTGATGCCGGACGCCGCGGTGGACGACGGCAAGCTCGACGTCGTGAGCCTCGCCCCCAAGGGTCTGCTCGGCTGGGTCGCGGTCGCCACCCGGGTGGCCACCCGCAACCACCGCGGCAGCAGGCGCATCGAGCACTGGCAGGCCCGCAACGTGACCGTCACCTCGGATGCACCTCAATCCGCCCAGGTCGACGGCGATCTGATCGGCGAGGTCCGCGAGATGCGGATCTGCGTCGACGCGGGCGCGCTGCTCGTGCGGGTGCCGAGCGGGACGGGCAGCCAGCAACGGCCCCGCTGACTCCCCGGTGCCGTAACGTCTCACCACCGTGCGGACGGTCCAGGTCATCGGGATCGGGGCGGGCGACCCCGATCACCTCACGCTGCAGGCCGTCGCGGCGATGCGCCGCACCGATGTCTTCCTCACGGTGGACAAGGGCGAGCCGACCGCCGATCTGGCCGGGCTGCGCGCCGAGCTGCTCGCCCGCCACGTCAGCCGCCCCTTCCGGGTGGTCACGGTCCCGGACCCCGAACGCGACCGCGCACAGGACTCGACCGGCGGGGCGTACGAGGCCGCCGTCCGCGACTGGCAGCATCAGCGGGCCGCGCACTACGCCCGCGTCCTCGCCGACGAGGTGCCCGACGGCGCGGTCTGCTCCTTCCTCGTCTGGGGCGACCCGGCCGTCTACGACGGAACCCTGCGCATCCTGGAGGGCATCGCCGACGAGATCGCGATCACGGTCGTGTCGGTTCCGGGCATCAGCGCGGTCCAGGCATTGGCCGCCGCGCACCGGCTCGTGCTCAACCGCGTCGGGGGTGCGTTCACCATCACCACCGGCAGGCGGCTCGCGCGTGATGGGATGGTCGGTGACGACGTGGTGGTCATGCTCGACGCCCGCTGCGCGTTCGCGGAACTGCCCGACGCAGGCGTCGACATCTTCTGGGGCGCCTATCTCGGTTCGCCGGACGAGGTGCTCATCGCGGGCGACCTGCACGCCGTCAAGAACGAGATCGTGCACATCCGAGCCCGTGAGCGGGCCCGTAAGGGGTGGATCATGGACACGTACCTGCTGCGGCGGCGTTGAACGTCCTGCTGCTCGGTGGGACGGCCGAGGCGCGGCGGCTCGCGGCGGCCCTCGACCGCGCCGCGGCGGTCACCGTGACCTCGTCGCTGGCGGGGGCGGTGGCGGTACCCCTGCTGCCCGAGGGCGACGTGCGGATCGGCGGTTTCGGCGGCGTCGAAGGGCTCGCCGCGTGGCTGCGCGACCACGGCACGGCCGCTGTCGTCGACGCCACCCATCCCTTTTCGACGCGGATGACGGCCGCCGCGACCGCCGCCGCGGACGCGCTGGGCATCCCGTTGCTCGTGCTGCGCAGGCCCGGCTGGACCGCGGGCCCCGGTGACCGCTGGCACCGCGTGGCCGACGCCGCCGCGGCCGCGACACTGCTGCCGAGCCTCGGCGAGCGGGCGTTCCTGGCGATGGGGTCCGGTGGGCCTGCCGCCTTCGCGCACCTGCCCGGCTGGTTCCTGCTGCGCGCCATCGACCCGCCGACCGGCCCGCTGCCCGCGCGGCACCGGCTCGTCATCGGCCGCGGCCCCTTCACCGCCGACGCGGAGCGGGCGCTGCTTCGCGAGCACCGGATCGAGGTGCTGGTCTGTCGTGACAGCGGCGGTGACCTCACCGCGGCGAAGCTCGTCGCGGCACGGGAGCTCGGCCTGCCCGTGGTGATGATCGACCGCCCGCCCGCACCCCCGACCGTCGCGGCGGTCGAGACCGTGGACGAGGCGGTGGCCTGGCTCATGGCGACTGCGGGAACTGCGCCCGCACCCCGACGAGACGGACGGGCCTGCCTGGGCTGAAGCGGCCCAACACCGCCAGGGCAGCGGCCTCCAGCGTCCCCGCGTCCGACGTCGGCTCGGGCAGCGTCATGCTGCGCGTGCGCGTGGTGAACGGGACGAAGCGCACGGTGACCATGACCCTGGCCGCGGGCCTGCCCTCCGCCGCCACGTCCTCGGCGACCCTCCTCGCCAGCGCGGCCGTCGCGGCCTGCACGTCGGCCCATGCGGTGAGATCGGCGGCGAAGGTCTCCTCACGCCCGTGGGACCGCGCGACCCACGGCTCGCCGTGCACCTCGACGCGCCCGATCCCGCGTCCCAGCTGCACGTACCACGGTCCCAGCGCGGGCCCGAGATCGGCGGCGAGCGCAGCGGGGTCGGCGGCGCCCAGCTCCGCGACCGTGCGCAGGCCCCGCTCGGCGAGCTTCGCCGCGGTCTTCGCGCCGATGCCCCACAGCGCCCTCGTCGGCCGGCCGCCCATGACCTCCGTCCAGTTCTCGGCGGTCAGGGTGAAGCGGCCCGCAGGCTTGCCGAACTCCGTCGCGATCTTGGCGCGGAGCAGGTTGTCGCCGATCCCGACCGTGCACGACAGCGTGGTCCGCTCGTACACCGCGGCCTGGATCCGCTGCGCCAGCGCCTCGGCGTCAGCCGGGCCGTCCACCGTGGCGCCGACGAACGCCTCGTCCCATCCCATGACTTCGACGGTCACCCCGTCTACGCCGCGCAAGACGGCCATGACCTGGGCGGACGCCGCCTCGTACGCCGGGTTGTCCGCGGGCAGGAACACCGCGTCGGGGCACCGGGCCAGCGCCGTGCGCAGGGGCATCCCGGACCGGACGCCGAACTCGCGCGCCGGGTAGGAGGCTGTGGCGACGACGCCGCGGCGCGTCGGGTCGCCGTGTCCTCCGACGACGACCGGGCGCCCGACCAGCTCGGGGCGTCGCAACATCTCGACCGCCGCGATGAACTGATCGAGATCGACGTGCAGCACCCGGTACACGGCGAACAGTTCTAGCCGAGCCCGTCGGATGCCCGCCACCTGTCTCGACAAGCGCGGCGGGAGATCGGCGCGAACCGCACGCGCGGGTTGTGCGCGCAGCCCAGGTGCGCGGCTCGTCGCGATCATGGGGCGCCTACCGCCGCGGCCCTGCTTCACCCTGGACTCGCACCCGGGCGACCACCACGTGACGTGCAGGGGTCAGCGCTGCGGGGGTGGGTTCACCAGCCGCACGACCGACGATGCGGTGCGCAGCGAGCCGACACCGGTGGGATGGAACGGGAAGGGGTCGGTCATGCCCTGAATGTCGGGGCCCAGCCCGTCGGCCTGCGGATCGCACAGCAGCGACAGCTCGGGGCGCGCCACGGCAAACCCGTACTTCTCCGCGCCCGCCGTGAGCACGGCGTTGAGCTGGTCGTTGCGCGCGTTGAGCAGCGCGATCTTCGTCAGGTCCAGACCGGGGAAGCCCGCGGCTTTGGTGTCGGGGCAGTCCGCGTTCGCGGCGAACGCGCCGTAGGAGGTCACGACGATCACCTGCGGCTTGCCGGGGAGGTCGTTGAGGTCCACGAGCAGGTCGCCGTAGGCGCGGTCGAACGCCGCGAGCCGGTACCCGAACTCGTTCTGGGTCAGCGCGTCGGCGCAATCGGGCACTCCGTAGCAGTAGCGGAGGAAGTCGGTCCATCCCACATCGTTCGGCCCGATGTCCACGACCACGAACCGGAGGCCCTGCACCTGGCGCAGCACACCGATCTGGGCGGGCACCTGCTGCCCCCCGACGTCCTGCGGGCCGCGCAGGCCCGCCGTGACCGTCGCGTCGGGGCACGCGAGGTTGAGCACTCGCGCGGGCAACAGGTCGCCGATCTCCGAGGCCAGTGAGTCGGTGCTGCGCTTGCACACCGCGTCGTCGGGCTGGGCGTAGGGACCGCGCGCGGGCACCGGCGGCCCGCCGAGGCGCGCGGCGCGGGAGTCGCCGATGACGACGCCCGCATAGCCCGTCACCGGCGGGCCGACCGGGTCGGGGGAGAGGTGGTAGGCCCCGACCAGCTGGGCGAGCGAGGTCACCCCGCGCAGGCCGCGCACCGCGCCCGTCCACGCGAGCGCGCCGCAAGCGGCCCAGGCCAGCACCGAGACGGCGAGCGCGACGGCCGTCATCCGCCGGGTCGCGCGGATGCTGCTCCGCCACAGGTCGGGCGGGGGCGCGAGCCCGGCCTGCGTGACGCGGCGCAGCGCGACGAGACTGCGGATCCCCACCGCGGCGACGGCCGCAACCAGGGTGAACGCCAGCAGGCCTGCGCCCGCCCAGAGATACCAGTCGAGGAATCCGCGGGTGACGGCCGCGACCGCCGCGTCGCGGGCCGCCGGACCGCGGTCGGCGTCGAACACCGCGGCCGCGCCTGCGTTGCGCTGCACAGGGCCCATCGTGAGCTGGGGGCGCAGCGGCCCCCAGACCGTCAGCGGCCGCAGGTCCAGGGCCGTGTCGCCGACCTGCACGAGACGGCCGGGTCCGGCGAGCGTGGGTTGCACCGGCCGGGCGCCCACCGTGATGACCTGCCCGAACGCGACGACATCGCGGCCAGGTGTGAGCGCGATCGTGGTCGGGATGCCCGCGACGAGGCAGAACAGCACGAGCGCCGCAGTCGGCCAGTGGCGCAGAGCCCGGCGGCGTCTGCGTCGGTCGTACAGGGCGAGCCCCCTCCTGCTGCGTCGATTCTGCTGCATCGATCCGGTGCGGCCCCAGCATGCGCGTGCGGGTCCACGGGCGAAAGCCCCCCACACCCGTGCACGCAAACAGTGGCCAGGGCCACTGTCCGCGTCAGCGCGCCCGGACGGCCAGCAGGGCCACGTCGTCGGTCATCGGGTCGTGGGAGAAGCGTTCGACGGCTTCGCGGACGCTCGCGACCACCAGACGGGCGGGAGCTGCGGCCGTGCCCGCCGCGGTGCGCAGCAGCCGCGCGGGCCCGAACTGCTCGCCGCCGCCCCGCCGCTCCGTGACGCCGTCGGTGTAGAGGAGCAGCGCGTCGCCCGGCGCCAGGTGATGCGTGGTGACCTCGACCATGACCCTCGGGAGCAGGCCCACCGCCGTGCCGAACGCCCCGACGTGCTCGGCCGTGCCGTCGGCGTGCACGAGCACGGGCCGTTCGTGTCCGGCGAGCAGCAGCTCGACGTGCAGGCCCGCGGGCTCGCCCTCGACGGCCCTGCGGACGATCGCCGCGGCCAGCGTGCAGTACTGCAGTGGGTCGGCCGCCTCCATCATCACCTCGTTGAGCAGCTCCACCGCCCCGACGAGACCGCGTCCGCCGCGCACGAGCACCCGCAGCACATCGCGGACGAGCCCGGTGCGGGCGGCGGCCCGCGCGCCCTTGCCGCAGACGTCGCCGATGGAGACCAGCCAGCGCCCGGGTTCGACGGTGAGCACGTCGTAGAAGTCGCCGCCGACATCGGAGCCGCGGCTGGCGGGCAGGTACTCCGCCGCCAGCTCCAGCCCCGGTGCCGTGGGCAGCGCGCGGGGCAGCAGCGCCTGCTGGAGCGCCTGCGACACGGCCACCTGCGCGGCGGCGCTCTGCGCGTTCTGTACGGCGAGCGCGGCGCGCCGGGCGATGTCGGAGATCAGGACGGCGTCCTCCGGCGAGTGCGGACGGCCTACGGGCCTGCCCACCAGCAGCGCCCCGATGACGGCGCCGCGGGCGCGCATCGACGCCGCGAGCCCCTCGGTCGGCGCGGCGATGCGCAGCGGACCGGTCTCGGCGCCGGTCACCTGGTCGAGCACGGCGCGCAGCTCGCGGGTCGGGCCTGCGCCCGCGTTGAGGTCCAGCGCGGCGCGCAGCTCGGGCAGCTCGTTCTCGTCGGCGTGGGTGAGGGCGGCGAGCGTCAGACCCCCCTTCGGATCGCAGAGGTAGACCGCGCACCAGCGGCCCAGCCGGGGCACCACGACCTGGGGTACGACCGCCACCGCGAGCTCGACGTCAAGGGACTGGCCCAACAGCTCGCTGGCCTCGGCGAGGTAGGCCATCCAGGCGCGCCGGTGCTGGTCCACCGTTCGCAGCCAGCGGGTCTCGACGGCCATCGCGATCCGGTAGGCGACGAGCTCGACCAGGTCACGGGCGCCCTCCGGGGCGCCGCCTCGCGCCGTGCGACCGACCAACAGCTGGACGGTGCCCCGCAGCGGCGGCGTCAGGGGCAGCGCGACGTCCAGCGCAGCCGAGCCGCCCTCCGGACCGGCCCGGGTGACCTCGGTCGGGCCCGCGCCGTCCCCTTCGTCGACGACGACCGCGACCGCGTGCACGTCGAGCACGTCGCGCAACCGCCGGGTCAGCTCCGCGACCAGGTCCTCGGGCTGCAGCCGCTCGGCGAGCCTGCCGGGGACCGACAGCAGCCTGCGGGCCTGCTCGGGGCTGACCCGGCTGGGTGCGTGATCCGGTGGCGCGGCCGGGGCGGGCTCGTCGTCCTCGGTGCGACCGGACAGCGTGAACCAGATGGTGTGGCGGCCGTCGGCGTCGTGGCGGGTGCCCCACGCCGAGGACAGCCGCGCCATCAGCTCCAGGCCCCTCCCGTGGCTGGCAGCCCGGCCGTAGCGGCGCCGCGGCTCGGCGAGGTGCGCTTCGAGCGGCCCCGACCCCCGGTCGGTGACGGACACGGTGATCACGTCGGCGTCCAGCTCGAGCCCGACCTCGAACTCGGTGCCCGCGTGCAGCACGGCGTTCTCGGCGAGCTCGCTGACCAGAAGGACCGCGGTGTCGGCCACGTCGGGATCCAGACCGGCGAGGTCGTCCAGCGTGTCCTGCAGCATCCGGCGCGCCTGTCGGGCGGAGCGGGCGTCGGGCGGGAGCCGAATCCGCCGCTGCAGCGAAGCAGGCACGGGATGCAGTGTGCACGGTGGCGGCTCGGTCCGCTCGGACCGGGCGCGCCGACGCGGAGCCAGCGGCCGCAACACGTCAGAAGGGCCGGTCCAGTTACCCTGACTGATCGGCGCCGGGGCGTCCGCCATCGCGGGGCGCCCTCGACGGAAAGGGCGGACACCGATGACGACGGCCCGAAAGGTGCGCACTGCCGAGTCCGACGATGCGGCGGAGCCGGTGCTGGCCGAGCTCGCCGCGAGCTTGGCGGAGCTGCGGCGCGGCCGGTTCGACGTCCGGCTGCCGCGTCGGGAGGGCGCGGCAGGCGCGATCGCCGACCAGTTCAACGAGCTGGCGGCCACCGCGCAACGGCACAACCGCGACCTTCTGCGGATCGGGCGCAGCGTCGGCCGCGAGGGCCGCATGGGCGACCGGCTCGACGAGGAGTCCTACGACGGCGCGTGGGCGGACGGGGCCAGGGCGGTCAACGCGCTGGTCGACGACCTCGCCGCACCGACGGCGGAGATCGCCCGCGTCATCGAGGCCGTGGCCGAGGGCGACCTGTCCCAGCACATGGCGCTGGAGATCGAGGGCCGTCCGCTGCGCGGCGAGTACCGGCGCATCGGGCGCACGGTGAACACGATGGTCGACCAGCTGTCGTCGTTCGCCGACGAGGTGACGCGCGTGGCGCGCGAGGTCGGCACGGACGGGCGGCTGGGCGGGCAGGCCGACGTCCGCGGCGTCTCGGGCACGTGGCGGGCACTGACCGACTCGGTGAACACCATGGCGTCCAACCTCACCAACCAGGTGCGTTCGATCTCCGACGCGGCCACGGCGATCGCGCAGGGCGACCTGTCGCGCACGATCACGGTGAGCGCGCGGGGCGAGGTCGCGGGCCTCGCCGACACGATCAACGCGCTGACCGCGACCCTGCGCCTGTTCGCCGACGAGGTGACGCGCGTGGCGCGGGAGGTCGGCACGGAGGGCCTGCTCGGCGGGCAGGCGACGGTGCCCGGCGTCGCGGGAACGTGGAAGGACCTCACCGACGCGGTGAACGTCATGGCCGCGAACCTGACGTCACAGGTCCGCGGCATCGCGCACGTCGCGACGGCGGTGGCGCGCGGCGACCTCTCGGAAAAGATCACCGTGGGCGCGCAGGGGGAGATCCTCGAGCTCAAGTCGACCGTGAACACGATGGTCGACCAGCTGCGCTCGTTCGCCGACGAGGTGACCCGCGTCGCCCGCGAGGTGGGCACCGAGGGGCGCCTGGGCGGCCAGGCGCTGGTGCCCAACGTGGCGGGCACCTGGCGGGACCTGACCGTCAACGTCAACGAGCTGGCGTCGAACCTGACCGTGCAGGTCCGCAACATCGCCCAGGTCACCACGGCGGTGGCCAGGGGCGACCTGTCGCAGAAGATCACGGTGGACGCGCGCGGGGAGATCCTGGAGCTCAAGTCGACCGTGAACACGATGGTCGACCAGCTCGGGAGCTTCGCCGACGAGGTCACGCGGGTGGCGCGCGAGGTGGGCATCGAGGGCAAGCTGGGCGGCCAGGCCTCGGTGCCGAACGTGGCGGGCACCTGGCGGGACCTGACCGTCAACGTCAACGAGCTGGCCTCCAACCTCACCGGCCAGGTCCGCAACATCGCCCAGGTCACGACCGCAGTGGCCAGGGGCGACCTGTCGCAGAAGATCACGGTGGACGCGCGCGGGGAGATCTTCGAGCTCAAGTCGACCGTGAACACGATGGTCGACCAGCTCGGGAGCTTCGCCGACGAGGTCACGCGGGTGGCGCGCGAGGTGGGCACCGAGGGCAAGCTGGGCGGCCAGGCGCAGGTGCGCGGGGTGTCCGGCACCTGGCGCGACCTCACCGAGAACGTGAACCGGCTCGCGCTGACGCTGACCTCGCAGCTGCGGGCGATCTCGGGCGTCGCCACCTCGGTGGCCAGCGGCGACCTGACCCAGCAGATCCGGGTGGCGGCAGCGGGTGAGGTCGCCGACCTCAAGGACAACATCAACCGGATGATCGCGACCCTGCGCGAGACGACCGCGGAGAACGCCCAGCAGAACTGGCTGGACTCGAACCTCGCGCGGATCGGCGAGCAGCTGCAGGGACAGCGCGACCTCGGCGAGGTCTGTCAGATGATCATGAACGAGGTGTCGCCGCTGGCCGACGCGCAGGTGGGGGCGTTCTTCCTGGCCGCGCGGGATCGCCGGTTCCTCATGGTCGGCGGGTACGCGCAGGCCATCGGCGAGCCGCCCGTCGCGTTCGCGGCGGGTGAGGGCCTGGTCGGGCAGGCCGCGGCGAGCAAGCGGGTGCTGCACGTGCGGGATGTGCCCGACGGCTACCTGACGATCCGCTCGGGCATCGGCAGCGCGACCCCGCGGGCCGTCGTCGTCCTGCCCGTCCTGTTCGAGGGGGAATGCCTCGGCGTCATCGAGCTGGGCTCGGTCACCCCGTTCTCGCCGCTGCACCTCACGTTCCTCGGCAGGCTCGTGGCCACCATCGGCGTCGCGATCGCCACGATCCAGGCCAACCGGCGCACCGAGGAGCTGCTGGTGCAGAGCCAGCGGCTGACCACCGAGCTGCAGGACCAGTCGGCGGAGCTGCAACGGGCCAACGCGGAGCTGGAGGAGAAGGCCGAGCAGCTGTCCCGGCAGAACCGCAACGTCGAGATCAAGAACATGGAGCTGGACGCGGCCCGCCGCGGCGTCGAGGAGAAGGCCCAGCAGCTGACGCAGGTCAACCAGTACAAGACCGAGTTCATGGCCAACATGAGCCACGAGCTGCGAACCCCGCTGAACTCGCTGCTGCTGCTCGCCCGGTTGCTCGCGGAGAACACCGACACCAACCTGACGCCACGGCAGATCGAGTTCGCCACCACGATCCACGGCGCGGGCTCGGAGCTGCTTCGCCTCATCGACGACATCCTGGATCTCTCGAAGATCGAGTCCGGGCGGGTCGACGTCGACGCGGCGCCGGTGGTGCTGGCCGAGGTGCTCGGCGACCTCGAACAGGCGCTCGGCCCGCAGGCCGAGGAGAAGGGGCTGCGCCTGGCCGTCGACATCGCGTCGGATGTGCCTGCGACGATCACCACCGACGCCCAGCGACTCCAGCAGGTGCTGCGCAACCTGCTGGCGAACGCCGTCAAGTTCACCGACACCGGCGAGGTGCGGCTGCAGGTCGGACGGGCCGAGGAGGCGGGGCTCATCGCGTTCGCGGTGCACGACAGCGGGATCGGCATCCCGGAAGGCAAGCTCGACATGATCTTCGACGCCTTCCAGCAGGCGGACGGCACGACCAGCCGCAAGTACGGCGGCACCGGGCTGGGGTTGTCGATCTCCAAGGAGCTGGCGCGCATGCTCGGCGGCCGCATCGAGGTGACATCGACGGTGGGCGAGGGCTCGGTGTTCACGCTGCTGGTGCCCGACGAGCTGGCGGTGAGCTCGCCTGCGCGGGTGGCCCCGGTTGCGCCGCCTGCGCCACCGCGCGGCCCGGCGCTGCGCACCGCACCCGCCGTCCCCGCGCTGGAAGGAGCGACGGTGTTGATCGTCGACGACGACGTGCGCAACGTGTTCGCGCTGACCAGCGCGCTGGAGATGCACGGCCTGCGGGTGCTCTACGCCGACAACGGCGAGGCGGGGATCGCGATGCTCGCCGAGCATCCCGAGGTCGACGTCATGCTGATGGACACGATGATGCCCGACCTCGACGGCAACGAGACCACGCGCCGGATCCGCGAGCTGCCGCGCGGCCGGGAGCTGCCGATCGTGTCCCTCACCGCGAAGGCGATGCCCGGGGACCGTGAGGCGAGCTTCGCCGCGGGCGCCAACGAGTACGTCACCAAGCCCGTCGACCTCGACAAGCTGTTGGCGCTGATGGCCACCTGGGTCACCCCCAGCCGTTCCCGTAAGGCGCGCCGATGACCACACGTCCCCGTGTCCTCGCGGTGGATGACCGTCGGGAGAACCTGTTGGCGCTGCAGGCGATCCTGGAAGGGCTCGCGGTGGAGGTCGTGTCGGTCACCAGCGGGGAGGACGCCCTCAAGCGGCTGCTCACCGACGACTTCGCGGTGATCCTGCTCGATGCGAACATGCCGGGCATGGACGGCTTCGAGACCGCGGGCCACGTCAAGCAGCGCGAGCGCACGCGGCACATCCCGATCCTGTTCCTCACCGCCGTCGACTACGACCCGCACCTGGCGTTCCGCGGCTACCAGGCGGGCGCCGTCGACTACATCACCAAACCCTTCGACCCGTGGGTGCTCCGCTCCAAGGTGGGGGTGTTCGTCGATCTCTGGCTGGTGCACACGCGCCTCGCGGAGGAGGCCGCCGAGTGCGCGCGGCTGCGCACGTTGATCGAGGACACCGTGGAGCTCATCGACGCCGACGGCGGCGCAGGCCCTGCCACCCTCGCGGAGGTGCGGGAGCGGCTGGCCGCCGGACGGGAGGGCTGACCGCGCTCCCGACGATCACCGGTCGTCCGTCCGACAGGGGAGGATGGCGTCCGTGGTGGAGAGCATCGAGCCGTTCGGACTGACCCTGCTGCTCGTGGGGTCGGCGGTGACGGTCGCACTGCTGTCCAACCGGATCGGCGCCCGACTGCGCATCCCGGCCCCGGCGATCTTCCTGCTCGGCGCCGCGCTGGTGTCCGACCTCGTGCCCGTGCTCGGGGGCATGTCGATCGTGGCCGTCGAGCAGGTCGTGACGGTGGCGCTGATCTTCATCCTCTTCGACGGCGGGATGGGCATCGGCATCCGGCGGCTGCGGTCGGCGTTGGCCGCGGTGCTGGTCGTCGGGGTGGTCGGCACGGTGCTCACCGCCGTCGCGGTCGCGGTGCTCGCGCACCTGCTGTTCGGCCTGCCCTGGACGGTGTCGCTGCTGCTGGGCACCGCGCTGGCGCCCACGGACCCGGCCGTCGTGTTCTCCGTGTTGGGCAACCGCGAGGTGCGCGGAAGGGCGGGGGTGATCCTCGAGGGGGAGTCGGGGGCCAACGACCCCGTCGGCATCTCCCTCCTGCTCGCCCTCCTCACCGTCGGCAGTGCGCTGGACGCCGCCGCGGTCGCGTCGATCGCGGGGACCTTCCTTCTGCAGATGGTCGTCGGCGCCGCTGTCGGGCTCGGCGGCGGATGGTTGCTGCTGCAGGCGATGCGCCGGATCGCGCTGCCGAGTGAGGGCCTGTACCCGCTTCGCACGCTCGCCCTGTCGTTGGCGATCTACGGCCTGGCCACCGTCGCGCACGGGTCGGGGTTCCTGGCCGTGTTCGTGGCCGGGATCGTGATCGGCGACGCGTCGGCGCCCTTCAAGCGTGAGATCGAACGGTTCCACTCCTCGCTCGCCGGGCTCTCCGAGATGGTCGCGTTCGTCGTGCTCGGGCTCACGGTGTCCCTGCGCGAGGTCGTGACCAGCGGGGCCTGGTTCATCGGCCTCGTGCTGGCGGTCCTGTTGGCCTTCGTCGTCCGGCCGGTACTGGTCGGGCCGCTGTTGCTGGCGGTCAAGCTGACCGTCGGCGAGCGGGCATTCGTGCTCTGGTCGGGGTTGAAGGGGGCCGTGCCGATCCTGCTCGGCACGTTCGTGCTGTCGACCGACGCGGCCACCGGCGGGCTGGTCTACAACGTGATCTTCGTGGTCGTGCTGTTCTCGGTGGTGGTGCAAGGCGGCCTGGTGCCCGCGGTCGCAGCCCTGGGCGGGGTTCGGATGCGCGACGTGGAGCCACGGCCGTGGTCGATCGGCCTACGGCTGCGCGAGGAGCCGGACGGCGCGCGCAGCTACGTCGTCATGCCCGGCTCCTCGGCCGAGGGGCAGCAGGTGCGCGAGCTGCACAGGGAGCACGACGTCTGGGTGGGCATCGTCGTGCGGGACGGCAGGCCGCTGCGGGTGCAACCGGACACGGTCCTGCAAGCGGGCGACGAGCTGCTGCTCATCACGGAACCCGGGGGCGGGGTCGACCCGGCATAGCCCCGCTCAGCGGGCGCTCTACCCGGCCGGCGGCATGATCAACTTACGTTGACGTGTCCTATGTCACGCAGTACGTTCGCGACTCGTGGTGCATGGCCCGTCGCCGTGCGGCATCGCCTCGGCTGGCTGGGCGGCGCCATTCTCGTGCCTGAACGACGCAACCGACCACCCCGGGAGCACAAGCACATGGCCGACTACGACCCGCGCACCGACACCGGCATCCCCACGGAGCCGGTGGGTTCGCTGCCGCGACCGGCGAAGCTGCAGGAGGCGTACGCGAAGTTCGACGCAGGCGAGATCGGCGAGTCCGACCTGCAGAAGCTCCAAGACGAGGCGGCCAAGGACTCGGTGGAGCGCTCGGAGGCCACGGGGGAGCCGATCATCTCCGACGGCGAGCAGCGTTGGTCGAGCTTCGCCACGTACCCGATCGCCACGACCCTCGCGGGCACCGGGCTGGCGCCGATGCTCGGACCGGGCGGCCAGTTCTTCGCGATCTTCGCCGACGGGCACGGGCGGCAGCTGCCCAAGCTGGAGCGTGGGCCGTTCGCCTACAACCAGTACGCGGCCGACTCCCTGCGCAAGTCGATCGGCTACGCGACGAAGCCGATGAAGCAGGCCGTCATCGCGCCGTCGATGCTCGCGCTGCTCTACCCGCTGAAGGACCCGGTGGAGGGCTACAGCCGTGAAGACTTCGAGGCCAAGCTCATCGACGAGTGCGAGAAGGACATCCGGGAGGCGTTCGCGGCGGGCGCGGCCCGGGTCTCGGTGGACTTCACCGAGGGGCGCCTGGCCACCCGTGCGGACCCGCGCAACCCGTGGACGGGCGCCGGGCTGCTGCCGCACTTCATCGAGCTGAACAACCGGGTGATGGCCCGGTTCACCGCCGAGGAGCGCAAGAACATCGGCATCCACACCTGCCCTGGCGGTGACCGCGACTCCGTGCACTCCGCCGACGTGCCCTACAACAACCTGCTGGGCAGCATGTTCGACATCAACGCGGGCTACTTCCTCATCCAGATGAAGAGCGAGCGCGAGAAGGACCCGGTGCTGGAGACGATCGGCAAGAACCTGCGCTCGGACGCCGACGGGGTGACGCAGATGGCCTACCTGGGCGTGTGCAACGTCGCCAGTCCGCGGGCGGAGTCCCCTCAGGAGATCGCCGACCAGCTGATCAGGGCGGCCAACTTCATCGACAAGAACCAGCTCGGCTCCACCGACGACTGCGGCTACTCCCCGTTCTCGATCGACGAGAAGCCGAACTACGGATCCCCCGACTACGCCCGCGACGTGGCCTTCGAGAAGATCAAGGCGCGGGTGGAAGGCTCCCGCCTGGCTGCGGAGAAGCTGGGCCTCTGAAGGTGAGTCGTGCATCTGGGCGCGGCGAGTTGGGCACTTGGTCCCGGTGAGTCGTGCACCTGGTCCCGGTGAGTTGGGCGTCCGGGCACGGTGAGTTGGCGGGTCGGGGCCAGCCAGGGCCGGAACCGAGGAGTGATCGCCGCGATGGGGACATGGGGGCCATATACGGCGCTCATGTCCCGATTTCGGTGATCATGCGTTGAGAGATCCGGTGAAGCCTGCCGCCTCGGCGTCGGGTGGTGAGGCGTCCGTGGCGTCGCCGGTGTCGGCCTCGTCGCGGGTCGGGGCGGCAGCAGCTTCGCCCTCGACGGGCCGGGCAGCGACGGGTTCGGGCTTTGCGCCTTCGTGGGCGGTGACGGCTGGATGTTCGGCCGCGGCATCGTCGAGGCGGTGCGCGGCCACGGCTGTTGCGCCCGCTGCCCCCGCGCCTGCAGCCGCGGCGAGCGCACCCGGCTGCGCGCCTTGGTGCTCGGCCTGCGTGGAGGCGGCCTCTGCCTCAGTAGGGGAAGGGGTGGCGTCCGAGGGTGACGTGGCGGCAGGTGCGGCCGCCGCGGGGTCAGCAGCGGCGGTGTCGGCCGTCGAGCTGTCGGCTGGTGCGGTGTGGGCACCTCCGGCTGCGGCTGCGGCGGCCCCGGCCAATGGCGCTGGTGTCGCCCCGACCGGTGGCGTGTCGGCGGGGTCGGCACCGGCGGTCGACATGCCTTCTGTCGAGGTGCCTTCCGTCGAGGTGCCGGTTCGGGTGCCGACAACCGGCGTGCCTGACGGCGGGGTGGGCTTGTCGGCCGCGGCGTCCGCCGACGTGATGGTCGCGGTGTCCAGGGTGCTGAGCGCCGGGTCCACGGCAGGCAGCACCTCGGTGGGTGCCTCGGAGTCCGGTGCGACGGCGGACAGTGCCTCGGTCGGGGTGTCACGTGCCGCGGTGCCCGGGTGGGACTCGGCGCGCCTGCCGGGGAGGGCCTCTGTCGGCTCGTCGGGTGCCGCGTGGGCGCCCGGGATGGATTCTGTCGCCTCGTCGGGCGCCGCGGGGGCGCTCGCAAAGGACTCGGTCGGCTCGTCCGGCGCCGCGTGCGCGCCACCCCGCGAGGCCAAGCCCGTGAGGGCGACGCCACCAGCGGCTGCGCCGCCGGAGGCCGCCGCCGCACCTGACGCCGATTGCGGCACCGGGTCGACAGACCGTGTCTGCAGCGAGCTCAGCCTGCGCTGTTGGGGTCGGACGAACAGCAGCCACGCAAGAAACAGGCCGACCAGGAAGGCGATCAGATACCAGAGCCAGGTCTGGCCGTAGAGCCACGACACGGGAAGCAGTCCTCCAGAATGCGGGCGGGAGATTCAGTCAGCCTGCGTCGAGCTGATCGGCGCGGCGGCGAAGGGGCCGCGCCCAGAACAGCCAGCCCGCCAGCACCCCGAGTGCAAGCGCGACGATGACCCAGACCCAGATTTGGGTCAACAACCAGAGCACGACGACTCCTCAGACGACGGTGATGGTGGCGCGGCGCTCGAGCGCCCGGTCCGCCGACGTGGTGTCCTCGCCGCGGCCGTGGGCGGTGAGGTGGTCGGCGGGCACGCCTCCGGCGACCAGCGCGTCGCGGACGACGGCCGCGCGCTGGTCGGACAGCTGCTGTGCGGAGAGCCGACCGTTGCCGGGGCCGCGCGCCACAAAGCCGTCGATCTCCAGCCGGGCTCCCGGTGCGGCCCGCACGATCGGGAGAACCTTGGCCACGGTGGCCTGGCCCTGTGGCGTGAGCTGCGGGCTGTCCCCGCCGAACGTGATCGGGGCGGCCGCCGTCAGCGCGGCGATGCGGGCCTGGAGCGCCTGCTTTGCCGCGCCGTCGAGATCCCCGCCGCCGGGCGCAGGCGTAGGAGTCGGTGCGGCAGCCGGTGCCGAGGTCGCCACCGGCGCCGTCGACGCGGGCACCGCCGCCGCCGCGGACGTCGATGCGGCCCCCGGCGCCGCGGCCACGCCGGCCCCCATGACCACCTGGGCCACCCGCACCCCGGTCGCGCCCTTGACCGCCTGGACCGCTGCCGCGGCCTCGGCGTCCGACACGCCGGTGATCGTCGCGTCCCGCCCGTCGAACCGAACCATCGCCCCGCTGATACCCGCGGCCGAAAGGGCCGCACCCGCCCGCTCCGTGAGCGTGTTCTGGATCTGCTGGCCGGGCCACAGGAGCGTCAGCCCGGCCAGGACGGTCGGCACCGCGATGGCCGAGACGACGAGCGCGGCCCATGGCGTGCGTCGGGCGGAACGGTCGGATGGTTCAGGAGGGGGTGGCACGGAAGTCCTCGCAATTGCCGAAAAGCGATCAGGTCACCGCAGCGCCACCGAGCCGGCTGCCGCCAGCCGCTGCGACTGCTGATGATCACGCAGTGAGGTCACAAGACGATAACGACGTGGACACGGCGCGAGCGCGGCGGCCGTGAGCGCCGAACGGTCGCAGCGTCCGGAACGGCGGGGCCCTGGTCACCCAGGGATGGCGCAGGCCCCGCTGCCGGGAAAGACTCGCGGGACGACTCACCTGGTGTGACCCCATTGACGCGGAGGAGCCCATGTCCGACAACACCCAGCGCGTGGCGATCGTCACCGGAGCGGCGAGGGGCATCGGCGCGGCGACGGCGCAGCGCCTGGCCGCGGACGGCATGGCGGTGGCGGTGTTGGACCTCGACGAGGCGAGCGCCAAGACCGCCCTCGACGCGATCGAAGCATCGGGAGGGCGGGCCATGGCCATCGGCGCCGACGTGTCGGACGCCGACCAGGTCGCCACCGCGGTGGAGCGCGTGACAGAGGGCCTCGGCGCTCCCACGGTGCTGGTCAACAACGCCGGCGTCACCCGCGACAACCTGCTGTTCAAGATGACCGAGAGCGACTGGGACACCGTCATGGGCGTTCATCTGCGCGGCTCGTTCCTCATGGCGCGCGCGGTGCAGAAGCACATGGTCAGCGCGGGATGGGGGCGCATCGTCAACCTGTCCAGCACGTCCGCGCTCGGCAACCGCGGCCAGGCCAATTACGCCACGGCGAAGGCGGGACTGCAGGGCTTCACGAAGACACTGGCGATCGAGCTGGGCAAGTTCGGGATCACCGCCAACTGCATCGCGCCCGGCTTCATCGTCTCGGACATGACCAGGGCGACGGCGGCCCGCATCGGCGAGGACTGGGACACCTACGTCGGCGCCCGCGCGGCCCAGATCCCAGTGGCCCGCGCAGGTCAGGTCGAGGACATCGCGCACGCCGTGAGCTTCTTCGTCAGCGACGGCGCAGGCTTCGTGTCCGGTCAGGTGCTCTACGTGGCGGGCGGCCCCAAGGCTTGAACCGGCGGAGCCGATACTGGCTGCGTGAGGTTCATCTTCCGGCCACCGGCGTCGCATGCGGCGAACCTGCTGACGCTGCCGTGGGACGTCCCGCTCGAGGAGTGGGTCGATGACCGGCTGCTCGAAGTTGCGCACCGCGGCATCTCCCGGCATGTGGTCCGTTTCGTCGAGGCCGACGGCATGGTCTTCGCGCTCAAGGAGATCGACGAACGACTGGCGCGGCGGGAGTACCGCCTGCTGGGCCAGCTCGAGACGATGGGCATGCCCGCCGTCTCGGTGCTCGGCATCTGCGTCGAGCGATCCCCCTTCGGCGGCCACGCGCAGGACGCCATCCTGGTCACCCGATTCCTCGACTACTCGATGTCCTACCGGTACGTCTTCTCGCACCGGCTGCAGAGCCACACCACCGACCAGCTCATCGACGCCATGGTGGAGCTGCTCGCCCGGCTGCACCTCGCAGGCCTCTACTGGGGCGACTGTTCCCTGTCGAACACGCTGTTCCGCCCCGACGCGGGCACCATCGCCGCCTACCTGGTCGACGCCGAGACCGCCGAGCTGCACCCCACCCTTTCCGACGGTCAGCGGGGCGGTGACATCGACTACGCGGCGGAGCGCGTCGGTGGCGAGCTGTTCGACCTGCAGGACGGTGGCCTGCTACCCGCCGACGTCGACCCGATCGAGGTCGCCCACGAGCTGCCGCAGCGCTACCACGCCCTGTGGGACGAGCTGACCCGCGAGGAGACCTTCCGCCCCGACGAGCAGCGCTACCGCGTCGCCGAGCGCATCGAGCGGCTCAACGAGCTCGGTTTCGACGTCGACGAGCTGGAGCTGGTGACGGCAGGGGAAGGCACCCGGCTGCGCGTCCACACGAGGGTCGCCGAGACGGGCCGGGACCGGCACCGCCTCTTCACGCTCACCGGTCTCGAGGTCACCGAGAACCAGGCCCGGCGGCTGCTCAACGACATGGTGAGCTACCGCGGCTTCCTGGAGCAGAAGGAAGGGCGGCCCATCCCGGAGACGGTGGCCGCCCACCGGTGGCGTGCGGAGATCTACGACCGGGTGATGGCGATGGTCCCGGAGGGCCTCGACGACCGCCTCGCGCCCGCCGAGATCTTCCACGAAATCCTCGAGCACCGCTGGTTTCTGTCCGAGAAGGTGGGCAAGGACGTCGGTACGACCGCGGCAGCCCAGGCGTACATCGCGAAGATCCTGCCGCAGATCTCGAGCACGCTCACGATCCTGCCGTCCACGGCCGACCTGCTGGAGGCGGGCACGGTGGAAGCGGACCTGGTGGAAGCGGACGCCGCGGACGCCGACTCCCTGCCCGTCAAGGCTGTCGAAGCGGACTGATCACGTCTGTCGGGCGCCCAGCGCCACGCCCCACGAGGGGATGGCGGTCGAGCCGACCGTCACCGGCTTGCCGCTGGTGTTGACCACGAGCGCGCCGTCGGGCGCCCTGAAGGCCAGGAGCGACTGGGTGGGGGAGTGCCCGATCTCGACGTTGCCCTGGCCCAGCCGAGGCACCAGCCACTGCCACGGTGAGGTGAGCGGCGTGGGCTTGCCGCCGCCGGGCTGGGTGCTGTCGGTCCACAGCGCCGAGTACCGGAGGCTGTCGCTGCCCTGCGGGCCCCACTTCAACGCCCCCGCGGTGCCCGTCCGGGACATGGCCGCGATGCCCGCGAGCTCCGCCGCCGCGCTCTCCGGGCTCGACGGGCCCGGGTTGGTGCCGTCGGGAGCGTCGGAGTAGTACTCGGCCCACCAGATCGGCAGCTTCGTCCGCTGCTTGATCCAGTTGTCGACCGCCGCGTACTTCTCCGCGCCCTCTTCGACCGAACTCGGGTGCGTCTTCTGCTGGGTGCCGGTGCCCCCGTCGACGGCGACGAAGTCGGCGCCCACGTTGTTGGCGAGCCAGTAGTCGACGATGTCGAGGGAGCGCTGGTCCACCACGCCCCAGTCGCCCTGCAGCGAGGAGGAGTCGGGCTGGCCGGGGTCCATGCTCGTGATCACGGCGTACGGGCCGCCGATCTGGACGTCGGGCCGCACGGCCTTGATCGCCTGGAAGACGGCGTTGTACAGCTGGGTGTAGCCCTCGTAGTCCCAGCGGTTCTGGTCGTCGTTGTAGAAGCCCTTGAGCTCGTTCCAGACGAGGACGCGCTGCACCTGCGGGTAGCGCTGCACGGCTGCGGCGGCGAGCTTCGCGAAGTCCTGGAAGTGCGCGGGGTCCGGCGCCTTCTCCAGCTTGTCCCAGTCGGTGGCGCCGTTGGGGCCGCCCTTCATCCAGTCGGGCGAGCAGCACAGCGTGAGCATCGCCTTGCCGCCGGTGTCCTTGACCAGCGCCATCCTGGTGTCGAGGCTCGACCAGTCGAACTGACCGGGTGCGGGCTCGGGGTTCAGCGTGCCGAAGCCCATGAGGTGCACGTTCTGCCAGGCTGCGCCGTTGGCGGCCAGAATCGCCTGGCCGCCTGCGCGGGCGGCGTCGGGCTCATCGGCGTTGAGGCTGTCCTGGGTGTGGGTCACGCCGAGCTCGGTCTTGTTCGGCTGTCGGACCCAGTTCCAGTTGCCGTCGAACGGGATCGCGTGCTGCGCCCCGTCCGATGGCGTAGCGGGGCCGGGTGCGGGAGTGCCGCCCGAACACGCGGTGAGCGCCACGGCGAGCACGGCGCAGAGGACGGCAAGCGGGCGAACACGCACGGTGGAAAACCTCGTCACGGCAGGAGATCGGCAGGCGCGAAGACTACCGAGGTACGCCACCGACAGTTCCAGCGCGTCGCTGTGGCGCCGCTGAGAGCCGTCACACGACCGCGCGTACGAACTCCTTGCCGTCCTCGTTCTGCACGCTCACGGCAGCGACGTCGGACAGCGCCACCGCAGCCGAGCCCTCCAACGTCACCCCTGCGGGTGCGCCCGACACGACCCAGGACCCGGCGACCTCCTCGGACCCGTCGCGGGCTACCACCATGATCCGGCAGCGCTCGCCGGCCGGGATGCCCGCGACCGACGCGGTGAGGCGCACCCAGCTGGCAGCAGGTCCGAGCGTGGCGCGCATGGTCGCGCCGCCGGGACCCGATCCGGCCAACATGACCGCCCCCACCGCGGAACCAGGCGGTGGAACCAGCGGCACGCTCGCGCGTCCGATCGCCACACCGCCTCCCGCGATCGCGGCGACCACGACGGCGGCCGCAGCGACGACGCTGAGCAGTCGTCGCCTGCGCTGCGCGCTGGTCTCGGCGCGGATCTGGCGCAGCGTCCGCTGTAGAACCAGATCACCGTCGGGGGGGCCGTCGAGGAATGCCTCGGGGGGCAGCTCGCCGAGCATGCCGGTCATCTCCGTCAGCTCCTCGTACTCACGGCGGCACATAGCGCAGCCTGTCAAATGCCGCTGCACCGCGCGGGCCTGCTCCGGGGAGAGCAAGCCGAGCGCGAGCGCACCCAGCTCGACCGGGTCGTGGCGCGGGTCGGGGCCCTTCATGCGCGCACCCCCTCTGTCTCGGTCAGACGCTCGCGCAGCGCGCGGAGCGCGTAATAGGAACGGGACTTGACCGTCCCGGCGGGGATGCCGAGCACGGTGGCGGCCTCAGCGAGACTGCGGCCGTGGAAGTACAGCTCCTCCAACACGCCGCGGTGGTCCTCGGACAGCCCGTCCATGGCCCGCATGACGGTCACCGAGGCGACGACGCGGTCGGCGTGGTCGCGCTCGACGGGTGGCAGCGCCGGGTCTTCCGGCACCTCCTGCGGGCGGGCGGCGCGGGCGCGGATCCGGTCCGTGATGAGGTTGCGTGTGACCGTGAGCAGCCAACCCCGGGTCGAGCCGCGGCCATTGGTCATCACCTCTGGATGGCGCCACGCCCTGATGAGCGTCTCCTGGACGATGTCCTCGGCCGCGGCGCGGTCACCGAGCAGCCTCGTCGCGTAGGCGAGCAACGCTCGGCCGTGCTCTTCGTAGACGGCATGGATCAACGCCTCGTCCGCCGCGCGTTCGCGACCCATGCCCCTCCTCAGGTGACCCGCGGGGCGCGACGGTAGTCGCAGCGGGTCGTCGGGTACACGGATCCGGCGCGCGGATGGTTCACGTCGTCGGCGAACGAGAATCTCGCGATGATTGGGGCGCGCGATGAACCGAGGCACCTCTGCATCCGTGAGGACGGCATGAGGAGATTCGCGCCGCTGCTGACGCTGCTCGCCGTATTCGTCCTCGGCGGCGCGCTGATCGGCCTGAACGCGCTCGGTGACCCCGGCAACAAGAACGGGCAACCCAGCCCGGCGGCCGATGCCGTCGGGGCGACGGTCGCCCCCGCGGCGGCGGCCCCGACGTCCGCCCCGGCCCCCGCTGCGGCTACCCCGGCCCCTCCGGCGGTGGCACAGAAGGCCTACGCGGGCCGCTCCTCCGGCAACGAGGTCACTGTGGCCATCGCGGTCAAGGACGGCCGCGCGGTCGGCTACATCTGTGACGGCAAACACGTCGAGGCCTGGCTGCAGGGCACCGTGCGCGGATCCGACCTCGCGCTCAAGAGTGCCGACGGTGCCTCGACGATCCTCGCCACCCTCGACGAGGCCAAGTCGCTCGGCACGGTTGCGGTCGGCAAGAAGCAGTGGCCGTTCGCGGCCAAGGGCGTGTCCGCGCCTTCCGGCCTCTACGAAGGCCGGGTCTCGGTCAAGGGCGTGCTCAACCGCATCGGCTGGATCGTGCTCCCCGACGGCACCCAGACCGGCCTGAACAAGCAAGGTGCGGCGCTGGTGCCTGCCCCGGTGCTCGATCCGGCCCATCCGGAGTCGGCGACGGTCGACGGGGCGCCGGTGACCGTCCGCACGATCGGCGGCGGCGACGTGGTGATCGCGTCATGAACGCCGCCCCGCACCCGGCGGGCAGCGCCGCCCGCACCACGACGGTCGTGCTCGCCTTCGGCGTCGGCACGCTCGTCGCCGTCGGACTCGGGGTGTACGGCAGGGTCCACGACGCCTCGTTCTTCGCGTTCAACCTGGCGGGCTTCTCCTCGGGCGCGGCCGCGAAGGCATGGCTCGCGAGCGTCGCCTTCCTGTTCGGACTGGTGCAGCTGTTCTCGGCACTGGTCATGTACGGTCGGATCAAGATCGCCGCTCCGCGGTGGATCGACACGTTGCACCGTTGGTCAGGGCGTATCGCCGTGCTCGTGACCGTGCCCGTCGCCGTCCATTGTCTGTACGCGCTGGGCTTCGAGGCGGACCCGCTGCGGGGGCTCGTGCACTCGGTGGCAGGGTGCTTCTTCTACGGTGCCTTCGTGGCCAAGATGCTCGTGCTGCAACGCCACGAGGCTCCGGGCTGGGCGCTGCCCGTGCTCGGCGGGGCCGTGTTCACCGCGCTGACCGTGCTCTGGCTCACCGCGGCAGGCTGGTTCTTCACCACCTCCGGCATCCATCTCTAGGTTTCCCCACGACTCCCCAGGAGACAGATCTATGACCACGCTCAACCGCCGCTCCGTTCTCATCAGCGCGTGCGGCACCTGCGCCGTCGCAGTGGCGGGCTGTGCCGCCTACGGCACCGACCAGCCCGCTGCCGCTCCTGCTCCCGCCCCGGCGGGCAACGCAGCGGGCAACGCGGAGGGCAACGCGGCGGGCAGCCCGAAGGCGGCGTCCAAAGCACTGGCGTCGACGCACGACATTCCGGTCGGTGGCGGCGTCATCATCGCCAACGCCGCGCTGGTGATCACCCAGCCGAAGGCGGGGACGTTCAAGGCGTTCTCCTCGATCTGCACCCACCAGGGCTGCGCCGTCAACGCCGTCGAGGGCGGGACGATCAACTGCCCGTGCCACGGCAGCCAGTTCGCCGTTGCGGACGGGTCCGTGGTCAACGGGCCCGCCAAGAAGCCGCTGCCCGCGAAGAAGATCAAGATCTCCGGGACCTCGATCACGACGGCCTGACCGGCCGCCGCGTCCGTGAGTGCGTGCGGGGGCTCACGCTTCACAGGCCGCCAAGGGGCCGTCTCGCTCACTAGAATCCCCCCATGGTCGACGCGGACACGCCTGCCCCAGCCCCGCCCGACGAGCTCGTGCTGGCAGGCGAGTTCCCCGCGGCGACCCACGAGCAGTGGGCCGCCCTGGTCGACGCCGTCCTGCGCAAGACGGGGCGGATCGGCGCCGACGCAGAACCCGGCGCGGGGGTCGCCAAGCTCGTGCGGCGCACGCCGGAGGGCATTCCGGTATTGCCGCTCTACACCGCGGCTGACGTCGCCGACCTCCCCGCGGTCGGCGTGCCCGGCCGACCGCCGTTCGTCCGCGGCGCCACCGCGGACGGACCGGTGCCCGACGGCTGGGACGTCCGCCAGCGCCACGACGATCCTGATCCGCGCAGCGCGCACGAAGCCGTGCTCGCGGACCTGGAGAACGGTGTCACGTCGGTCTGGCTGGCGGCAGGCGACGGCGCCGCGCTGCCGACCGTGCTCGACGGCGTGCTGCTCGACCTCGCGCCGGTCGCACTGGACACCGATGGGGCCGACACCGGGGCCGCCGCCGTCCTTCTCGGCCTCGCCCCGGATCCCGCGGCGCTCCTCGGCACCCTGGGGCTCGACCCCGTCGGTGTGCGGGCCCGCACCGGCACGGGCCCGGAGCTCGACTCGGTCGTGCCGCTCGCCCGGCGCGTCGCGGCCGAGCACCCGCTGGTGCGCGCCGTCGTCGTCGACGCCATCCCGGTGCACGCCGCCGGTGGCGCGGACGCGCAGGAGCTGGGCTTCTCGCTCGCGTCGGGGGTCGCCTACCTCCGTGCGCTGACCGACGCGGGCCTCGACATCGCCACTGCGGCGGGGCTCCTGGAGTTCCGCTACGCCGTCACCGACGAGCAGTTCCCGACGATCGCGAAGCTGCGGGCAGCCAGGCGGCTGTGGTCGCGGGTGCTCGAGGCGTGCGGGGCCGCCGACGCGGGTGGGCAACGCCAGCACGCCGTGGCCTCGCCGACGATGGCGACCCGCCGCGATCCGTACGTGAACCTGCTGCGCGGCACCGTCGCGGGCTTCGCGGCCGGGGTCGGAGGCGCCGACGCGGTCACCGTCGCCCCCTTCGACGCCGCGATCGGCGCGTCGACCCCGTTCTCGCGCCGGATCGCCCGCAACACGCAGGCGCTGCTCATCCAGGAGGCCCACGTCGCGCGGGTGATCGACCCGGCGGGGGGCGCATGGCTGGTGGAGTCGCTCACCGACAAGCTGGCCGGTGCCGCATGGGCGTTCTTCCAGGAGATCGAGGCGGCAGGCGGGGTCCTCGCCGCGCTCGACGCCGGGCTGGTGGCCGACCGCGTCGCGACGGTGCGCGCGACGCGGGCGAAGGCGGTTGCCACCCGGCGGTCGCCGATCACCGGGGTCAGCGAGTTTCCCGACCTTGCGGAGCGCCCGGTCGAGCGCCCGCCCGTCGCCGCCGTGGAAGTGAGCACGTCGGTGGCCGGGCACGGCCTGCCCGTCTACCGGCCCGCAGCGGCGTTCGAGGCCTACCGCGACCGCTCGGACGCCGCGCTCACCGCGACCGGCACGCGGCCGACCGCCTTCCTGGCGACGCTCGGGCCGCGCGCGACCTTCAGCACCCGCGCCGCCTTTGCGCGCAACCTCCTGGCCGCGGGGGGCATCGACGCGGTCGAGGCGGGCCCCACGGAGACCGCTGACGAGCTCGCCGAGGCCTGGGCGGCGGTCGGCACACCCGTCGTGGTGCTGTGCTCCTCGGACGTGCTCTACGCCGAACGCGGCCCGGCGGCCGTCGAAGCCCTGCGCGCGGCGGGCGCCCCACACGTCCTCTTGGCGGGGCGGGTCGACGTCCCGGGGGTGGACGGCCAGATGTACGCGGGGTGCGACGCGCTCGCTGTGATCGATTCCGTCTACGCGACCGCCGGAGGGGCGTCATGAGTCTTCCCGACTTCACCAAGGTCGAGCTGGGCACCGGGCCGGGGTCGACCCGGTGGGGGCCGGGACCCGCGGTGTGGGAGTCGCCGGAAGGCATCCCCGTCGCGCCCCTGTACACCGCGTCCGATCTGCGCGACGTCGACTTCCTCGACACCTACCCCGGCATCCCGCCCTACCTGCGCGGCCCGTACCCGGCGATGTATGTCACCCAGCCGTGGACGATCCGCCAGTACGCGGGCTTCTCGACGGCGACCGAGTCGAACGCCTTCTACCGGCGCAACCTCGCCGCCGGGCAGAAGGGCCTCTCGATCGCCTTCGACCTGGCCACCCACCGCGGCTACGACTCCGACCACCCCCGCGTCGGCGGGGACGTCGGCATGGCGGGCGTCGCGATCGACTCGATCTACGACATGCGGCAGCTCTTCGACGGCATCCCGCTGGACAAGATGTCGGTGTCGATGACGATGAACGGCGCGGTGTTGCCCGTGCTCGCGCTCTACATCGTCGCAGCGGAGGAGCAGGGCGTCGCGCCCGCGCAGCTCACCGGGACAATCCAGAACGACATCCTCAAAGAGTTCATGGTCCGCAACACCTACATCTACCCGCCGCAGCCCTCGATGCAGATCATCTCCGACATCTTCACCTTCACCTCGCGGGAGATGCCCAAGTTCAACTCGATCTCCATCTCCGGCTACCACATCCAGGAGGCGGGGGCGACCAACGATCTGGAGCTGGCCTACACCCTCGCCGACGGCGTCGAGTACCTGCGCGCGGGCATCGACGCGGGCCTTTCCGTCGACGTGTTCGCGCCCCGCCTCTCGTTCTTCTGGGCGATCGGCATGAACTTCTTCATGGAGGTCGCCAAGCTCCGGGCGGGCAGGCTGCTGTGGGCGAAGCTGGTCAACCAGTTCGCGCCGAAGAACCCCAAGTCGCTGTCGCTGCGGACGCACTGCCAGACCTCGGGATGGTCGCTCACGGCGCAGGACGTCTACAACAACGTCATCAGGACCTGCGTCGAGGCGATGGCGGCCACCCAGGGGCACACCCAGAGCCTGCACACCAACGCGCTGGACGAGGCGCTCGCCCTGCCCACCGACTTCTCCGCGCGCATCGCCCGCAACACCCAGCTGCTGCTGCAACAGGAGTCGGGCACCACGCAGGTGATCGACCCCTGGGGCGGGTCGTACTACGTCGAGCGGCTCACCTACGACCTCGCCCGGCGGGCGTGGGGGCACATCACCGAGGTCGAGAAGGCGGGCGGGATGGCGCGGGCCATCGACGAGGGCCTGCCGAAGCTGCGCGTCGAGGAGGCCGCCGCCCGCACCCAGGCGCGCATCGACTCCGGCCGCCAGCCCGTCATCGGCGTCAACACCTACCCGGTGACGGCCGACGAGGAGATCGAGGTGCGGGCCGTCGACAACGCCGGTGTGCGGGCCGAGCAGCTGGCGAAGCTCGCGCGGCTGCGGGAGGAGCGCGACGACCGGGCCGTCGGTGCGGCGCTGGCCGCGCTGACCGGCGCCGCCGCGGCGATCTCCGAGGGTTCCCGGCGCGACGAAGGGCAGAACCTGCTCGCGCTGTCGGTGGCGGCCGCGCGCGCGAAGGCGACCGTCGGGGAGATCTCGGACGCGCTGGAGAAGGTGTTCGGGCGCCACTCGGGCCAGATCAGGATCATCTCGGGGGTGTACTCCGAGGAAGCAGGCACGAGCCCCGCTGTCGCGCAGGCCCGTGGGGCGGTGGACGAGTTCGCCGAGGCGGAGGGGCGCAGGCCGCGCATCCTCGTCGCCAAGATGGGCCAGGACGGGCACGACCGCGGGCAGAAAGTGATCGCCACCGCGTTCGCCGACCTGGGTTTCGACGTCGACGTCGGGCCGTTGTTCCAGACCCCCGCCGAGGTCGCCCGCCAGGCCGTCGAGGCGGACGTGCACGTGGTCGGCGTGTCGTCGCTCGCGGCGGGGCACCTGACGCTCGTGCCGGAGCTGCGCGACGCGCTGGCCGCGCTCGACCGCCCGGACATCATGGTGATCGTCGGCGGCGTGATCCCGCCCGCCGACGTGCCACGGCTCAAGGACATGGGCGCCGCCGCGGTCTTCGGGCCGGGCACGGTGATCGCGGAGGCGGCGATCGAGCTGCTGGCGGCCCTGGAGGAGCGCTGACCCGCCCGGTCGACGTCGCAGCGCTCGCCAAGGGGGTGCTGGACGGGTCGCGGTCCCTGCTCGCGCGGGCGATCACGCTCGTCGAGTCGGCACGGCCCGAGCACCGCGAGGCGGCCCAGCAGCTGCTGACGGAGCTGCTGGAGCACGCGGGCGGGGCGCACCGGGTGGGCATCAGCGGGGTGCCCGGCGTCGGGAAGTCGACGTTCATCGAAGCGCTCGGCACCCGCCTGACCGGCGGCGCGAACGGTGATGGGGGCCACCGCGTCGCGGTGCTGGCCGTCGACCCGTCGTCCACCCGCACCCGCGGCTCGATCCTCGGCGACAAGACCCGCATGGCCGCACTGGCCGTCGACGACAACGCGTTCATCAGGCCGTCGCCGACCGCGGGCACACTCGGCGGCGTGGCGCGGGCCACCCGCGAGACGATCGTGCTCATGGAGGCGGCGGGGTATGACGTCGTGCTCGTCGAGACGGTCGGGGTGGGCCAGTCGGAGGTGGCGGTGGCGGCGATGGTCGACACGTTCTTGCTGCTCACGATCGCGCGCACCGGCGACAGCCTGCAGGGGATCAAGAAGGGCATCCTGGAGATCGCCGACGTCATCGCCGTCAACAAGGCTGACGGCGAGCACGCCCGGCCCGCACGGGCGGCGGCCCGCGAGCTGTCGGGCGCGCTGCGGATGATGGCACCCAGCTCGCCGTCCTGGCGGGCGCCGGTGCTGGCCTGCAGCGGGCAGAGCGGGGCAGGTCTCGACGAGGTCTGGTCGGCGGTCACCCGGCACCGGGCCACGCTCGACGAGCACGGCGAGCTGGCCGCCAAACGGGCCGCGCAACAGGTGGACTGGATGTGGGCGACGGTGCGGGACGCGATGATGGACCGCCTACGCGCCGACCCGGCCGTCCGCGCGGCGATCCCGGAGCTCGAGGGCGGGGTACGGGCGGGCGAGCTCACCCCGACGCAGGCCGCCCGGCAGATCCTCGACCACCTGGGGCTGTAGCTACCACGGCGACACTCCCCGTCCGTAGCGCGCACACCTGTCCCGCACTGTGTGCCTGCCCGGCACGGTGTGTGTGAGCCCAGGCAGCCCTGCGGGCGGCGCTGTAGGGTCGCGCTCGTGCTGCCCACGCGCCCGGTGATCGGGATCCTGCATCCGGGCGCCATGGGCGCCGCTGTGGGTGCGGCCCTCAAACCGGCAGCGGGCGCCGTGATCTGGGCCGCGGCCGGGCGGAGCATCACCACGTCCAAGCGGGCCGAGACGGCCGATCTCGTCGGCGTCCCGGACCTCGCCGAGCTGGCCAGGCGGTCGGATGTGATCATCTCCGTCTGCCCGCCGGACGCCGCCCGCGCGGTCGCCGAGCAGGTCGGCGAGCACGTGGACCGGGCGGGGACGCGCCCGCTCTACGTCGACGCCAACGCCGTGTCGCCCGAGACGGCCGCAGGCATCGCCGAGCTGCTCGGCCCGGCCCGCGTCGTCGACGCAGCGATCATCGGACCGCCTGCGTGGGAGCCGGGGCGCACCGTGATGTGGCTCGCGGGCGCCGAGGCCGCCGCCGTCGCCGAGCTGTTCGCGGGCTCGCCGTTCACCCCACGGGTCCTCGACGGGCCCGTGGGCACGGCCAGCGCGCTCAAGGCGTGCTTCGCGCTGCAGAGCAAGGCGTTGCCGACGATCTGGGTCACCCTCGACGCCGCCGCGCGCGCCTACGGCGTGGCCGACGAGGTGCGCGCCGAGCTGACCCGCACGGGAGTCGACCTCGACGCGCAGCTCTCGACGATCGACGCGCAGTCCTCGGGGAAGGCGTGGCGGTGGGTGGGCGAGATGCGGGAGGCGAGCGCGGCGTTCGCTGCGGTCGGACTGCCGGACGGGTTCTCGTTGGCCGCTGCCCAGACCTATGAGCGGATGGCGGCGGCCGATCCGACCGACGTGGCCAACCCGTGGGGTCTGCGCGGGCCGAAGTAGGGCCGTGCGCGGAAAGCCTTGCCGGAACAACGTTATCCGCGCACGGCTACCAGCCCCGGTTACCCCCGTCCTGACGGAAGCCGTCGATGCTCGAGCCTGCGGCGACCTCGGACACCGAGAGTGTCGCCGTGCCTGCCACGGCGGTGATGAGCACGGCCACCACGGCGGCGACGACGGGGACCAGCACGGCCATCGCGACGAGTCGTGTGCGGTTCATGCCGACCAGCTTGGCCCGCCGGGTCGGCATGATCGCGGGCCCGGCGGCCGAATCACCGGAAGGTGTCGGCCCGGACGGCCTCGTTCGGGTGGTGCGAGCGACCCGCCGTGACCGGGCTCAACCCGAAGGGCCGAACCGCTCGACGCGGATCACCGCGGTGGGCACCCCCGCCTCCTGAAGGCACGTCGTGGCGGCGTCCGCGAACGCGGGCGAGCCGCAGACGTAGACGTCCTCGCCGCCGCGCACGAACGGTGCGACGTCCTCGACGGTGATGCGGGCGGGCTTACGCGGGTCGCCCGCCGGAGCGGTGCGCGTCCAGACGATCCGGACGCCCTCGCCGGGCAGTTCGTCCGCGTAGTACAGGTCGGCGGGGGAGCGGGCGGACACCACCACCCGCAGGAGATCGGCGTGGCCGTCCCGGCGGGCCTGGCGCAGCATCGCCATGAGGGGCACCACGCCGGACCCGCCCCCGACGAGCAGCGCCGGGCTGGCACCCGCCCACGCGAAGAAGCCGCCGATCGGCCCGCGGACCTCCAGCTCGTCGCCGGGCATGACGACCTCGTGCAGGAACTCCGACACCTCGCCGTCGACGAGCCGCTCGACGGTCAGCTCGATCTCGCCGGTGTCGTCGGGCGCCGACGCGACGGAGTACGAGCGGGAGGCCGTGTACCCGTCGGGCGCGGTGAGCCGCACCACGTAGTGCTGCCCGGCGACGTGGCGGTGGGGCGCGGGGAGGCGCAGCCGGTAGGTCCGGGCGTTGGGCGTCTCGTCGTGGATGGCCAACACCTTCGCGGCCTGCCAGCGCAGCGTCCGACGGCTCGTGGTGTCGCCAGGGGTCGCGGTCACCACGTCAGTCTCCCTGGTAGCGCTGCTCTTTCCACGGGTCGCCCCGGTCGTGGTAGCCGTTGCGCTCCCAGAAGCCGGGCTCGTCGTGGTCGAGAAGGCGCAGGCCCGCCACCCACTTCGCGCTCTTCCAGAAGTACAGGTGCGGCACGAGGAGCCTGGCGGGCCCGCCGTGCTCGGTGGTCAGCGGTTTACCGTCGGCGTCCCACGCGACCCACGCCTTGCCGTCGGTGACGTCGGCCAGCGGCAGGTTGGTCGTGTAGCCGGTGTGCGAGAACGCGACGACGTGCGTCGCCGTCGGGAGCACGCCCGCCGCGTCCAGCAGCGTGTCGACCGAGACCCCGTCGAACGTCATCCCGAGCTTCGACCAGGTGGTGACGCAGTGGATGTCGCCGGAGTAGCGCGCGGCAGGCAGCGCGTGGATGTCCTTCCAGGTCCAGCTCGTCTTGCGGTCGACGAGCCCCTCGACGGTGAACGTCCAGCTGTCGGTGGCCAGCCGGGGCGTGACCTCGGCGTTGAGCACCGGCCACTCGTTGCGCGCGTCGTACTGGCCCGGCGGCAGCCGAGGGTCGCGCTCGCGTCGTCGTCCAAGGAACCCACGGGTCACCGTCGCCACATCGCGACAAAGTACGCCTGCTGACCGGTTCAATCACAGCCCCTGGCGTCGCTCGCGCAGTCCGGGCAGGTCGTCGGCGGCGAGCGCGGTCCAGAAACGCAGCGCGGCGTGCTCGAGCTCCAAGCCGAGCTCGAGGGTGGGTGCGGGATCCGCGGAACGCTGTAGGAGCTCGTCGTAGCGGGCGATGCGCCTGCTGTGGTGGGCGATCTGTTCGGCGGCGAGCGTCGCGACGTGATCAGGCTCGCCGATCTCGTGGAAGAACAGCTTGAGCTCGGCCACGTCGCGCAGCTGGAAGGGGGCCTGGGTCGGGGTGGCGAGCCACTCGCGCAGGGCGTCGTGGCCCGGTCCGGTGATCGAGTAGGTCTTGCGCCGCCTGCCGCCGCCCTCGACCGACCGCGCAAGCAGCCCGAGGTCGGCGAGCCGGTCGGGCTCCGCGTAGAGCTGGGCGTGCGGGAAGTGCCATAAGAGGCCGATGGTGTCCCCGACGGCCCGCTTCAGCTCGTACGGCGTCCTGTGGCCGTGCAGTGCGACCATGCCCAGCACCACGTAGGACGTGGTCGTCAGCCGCAGCTCCGGCACGTCGTCGAGGGTAACCCGATCGAGGCCGGGAACGTCCCGAACAGACGATCGTGGACCGACCGTCCGTTACAGACGGTCACAGGCGATCGATGAACGGAAGCTGGCTTTTGACGATCTTGCGCCGGGCGGTGTCGAGGTCGAACCAGGCGGCCCGGTCGACCTCGGGAAAGGACTGCCTGCGCCCCGAGCGGGGCGGCCACTCGAGCTCGAACGTGTTGCTGACGACGTGCTCGACGTCGAAGTCACCGGCCAGCGCAAAGGCGGCGATGACCTTGCTGCCCGAGCGGACCGTGCCCAGCGCGCGCAGGTCGCCTTCGGGCGCGGGGGAGCCGAGCTCCTCGGCGAACTCACGCCGGGCCGCGTCGCGCGGGTCCTCCGTCTGCGGGTGCTCGCCCTTCGGGATCGACCAGGCGCCTTCGTCCTTGCGCGCCCAGAACGGGCCACCCATGTGCGCGAGGAGCACGTGGACGGCGCCGTCCGGGCCGGTGCGGTGCAGTAGCACCCCTGCGGAGAGAACGCTCGGCATCGAAGCCGCTAGGAACGCTCTGGTCGGCTCATGTGCGGTCGTCCCGCCAGGAGATCCATTCCTTGAGCAGGCCCAGGTCGTAGTGGGGGCCGCCGACGCCGATGGTGAACAGCGTCGCGCCCGCGGCCACCAGATCGTCGGCCACCTCGCTCGGCGGCTTCTGCACGCCGGTCGAACGCTCGATCTGCGCGGGGTCGCGGCCCACGTCGGCACAGTGGCCGTCGAGGATCGCGTTCTTGCGCTTGAGCGTTTCGACGTCGCCGAAGCTGTGCCAGATCGTGGCGTACTCCGCCGTGTAGCGCAGGGTCTTCCTCTCGCCTCCGCCGCCGATGAGGATCGGGATGTCGCGGGTGGGTGGCGGGTTGAGCTGCGACCAGCGGCTCTTGATCCGCGGCAGCGCCTGCGCGAGATCGGCGAGCCGTGAGCCCGCCGTGCCGAAGTCGTAGCCGTACTCGTCGTAGTCGCGCTCGAACCAGCCCGCGCCGATGCCGAGGATGAGGCGGCCGCCGGAGATGTGGTCGACGGTGCGGGCCATGTCGGCGAGCAGCTCGGGGTTGCGGTAGCTGTTGCAGGTGACGAGTGCGCCGATCTCGACGCGGCTGGTGGCCTCGGCCCAGGCGCCGAGCATCGTCCAGCACTCGAAGTGCTGGCCGTCGGGCTCGCCGTAGAGCGGGAAGAAGTGGTCCCAGTTGAAGAGGATGTCGACGCCTGCCTCTTCGGCGGCGGCTGCGGTGTCACGGATCTGGGCGTAGTCCGCGTGCTGGGGCTGCAGCTGCAGCCCGATCCGGATCGGGTGGCTCATGCTTGGATCTTGGCACCCGGCGGCGCTCGGTGCTCGGCCGCCCGACGGGCGAGGACGCGGTCGATCGCCGCGTAGCAAGCGGCGAGACCGAGGAACAGCAGCGTGATCGCGGCGCAGGTGAGCGCGACCCTGGCGTAGCCCAGCTCGTCGACGTCGAGGAACGGGTAGGGGTACCAGCCGATGATCGCGCCGCGGACGAGGGTGAACACCAGCCACGCCACCGGGTAGAGCAACGAGAGCGCGACCACCCTTCGGCCGACGAGCCTGCGTGGCCCGAACAGCAGCCACCCCGCGACGGTCAGCAGCGGCGTCACCGTGTGAAAGAGCTGGTTGGCGAACTCCTCCGCGCCGTGCAGGTGGTAGCGCCCGGCGAGCAGGAGGTGGTAGACGACGCCGGTGACGGTGATCGCCGACACCGCGTCGAACCGCGCGACCGACAGGAGCGTCGAGCGGCTCCGCGGTCGCGCGGCAAACACGGCGTCGGTCACCCCCACCAGCACGTTCGACAGGATCGTGAAGAACGCGAAGAGGTTGGCGACCCGGGCACCGGGGGTGTTGAAGAACCCGTCCCGGGCGGCCGCCGTGATCGGGATCTGGATCGCCAGCGCCACGACGACAGTCGCCGCGCCGAGCGCGAAGAACGCTCGGGCGACCGGACGCTGCGCCGACAACACGGGGTGACGCTACGGAAGTCTAGGCATTCGGGCGTCGGCCACCCCTGCGCATGTCGCCGGTGGTGACGCGGCGCCCGGGGTCGACGAGCCGCTTCCACTTCGCCTGTGCGGCCTGCCGACTCGACAGCTGCGCCTGGACGGCGTCGGCGACCTGGGCCCAGGTGAGGCCGTCGGCGCGGAGTTTGCGGATGAGGTCGCGCTCGTAGTAGTCGGCGAGCCTGCGCAGCTCGTGGACGAGGGCGTACCAGGCGGCCGCGGCGTCGCCCGTGAGGGGACCCGCGGCGCTGCGTTCCTTGAGCTGGTCGAGCAGGGCGTGGGGCGAGCGGTCCCGGGTGATGGCCGGGTCCACGCGCTCCAGCCAGCGCCGCGCGTCGTCGTAGTCCACGGTGTCAGTGAATCATTGACGGCATCTTTTCGTCCACGAATCGACAACAACCCGCCGGGTGAGTCGTGCACTTGGGCCCGGTGAGACGGGGATTTCGCCACGACGAAACAGGCAGGTCGACACGCGGCCGGGCCGCAACGGTGAGTCGTGCGTTCGGGCACGTCGAGTTGGCGGTTTCGACACGGCAATGACGCCGAAGGTGCAATGACGCACCGCAGGCACCGCCACGAGCGATCATGGTCGGCCGGGCGGCCTCCCGGCGGACCTTGATCGGCGGGATCGGGACATGACCGCCATAAATGGCACCTATGTCCCGATTCCGGCGACCATCACAGACCGGCGGGCGGATGTGGCCGCCCTTTCACGTGCCAGAAGATCGCCAGGGGGTTCACCGGCACGTCGGGGGCGCCGCGCAGCCGGGGCGGCGCGACGGTGAGCACGAAGGCGTGGCGGCCGAGTTCGGCGCAGACCGCGGCCAGTTCGCCTGCAAAGAGGGAGACGTCGCGCCGTTGCGTCCAGGCGATGGCGTCGATGGTCATTCCGGG